>JANQFB010000107.1 GCA_028278085.1 Chitinophagales bacterium | reverse complement strand
ATAACCTT
This sequence comes from Chitinophagales bacterium, assembly GCA_028278085.1. GTDB lineage: Bacteria > Bacteroidota > Bacteroidia > Chitinophagales > JANQFB01 > JANQFB01. The sequence goes on along the minus strand of JANQFB010000107.1, from coordinate 13,209 downwards.
TTCAAAAGAAGGCACCTACCTGATCAGCCGGGATACGGCGTTAGCCGCTAAGATGGTTTTGAATTGTTTTAATGAAGATTATCCCAAGGTTTCCACGACGGCATTATTAGGCAGCACGATCCGTTATATTACTAAAAACCAGGAGTATGCTGCGATCAACGATTCGGCGGACACCAAATTGATGGTCGACGAATTTTGGCTGAAGCGTTCCGGCAGCCGCGAAAGAGCCAAATCGCTGATCAAAGAGTATTACAGCCGGGTCGAGACGGCCAACTTTCATTTTTCCTCCCACCTGATGGGTTGGCAGAGCGACCGTGGGCTGATCTATATTATTTATGGCCCCCCGGATATCATCTATATGCATAATCACAAAGAAGAGTGGCTATATGAATCCCTGCCGAATATGATCCCGGTGGGTTTTACCTTTGTCCGCAAGCATATTCCTTATACGACCGATCATTATGTCTTGAAAAGAAACCCGGTGTATGAAGATAGCTGGAATATTGCCGTGCATAAATGGAGACATGGAAGAGTGAATGAATTGATCCGTCATGAATAAAAAATCTATCCCCAAAAAGCTGCTGATCTTCGGCCGCCGTCCTGTTCAGGAGGCCATCGATTCGGGCCGGTCGATCGACAAGATCTTTGTACAAAAGGGTGTTAAAGGAGAGATCATCGGTAACATCACGGCCAAAGCCCGGGAAGCCCGGATCCCTGTCAAATATGTTCCCCCGGAAAAGATCAACCGTTTGGTTAATGGTAATCATCAGGGCATTGTAGGCATATTATCTCCCATAACCTATTACAAGGCCGAGGATGTTTTATCCCATATCTATGAACGGCAAGAAGATCCTTTGTTCCTGGTGCTGGACGGGGTAACCGATATCCGTAACCTGGGAGCTTTGGCCCGGACGGCGGAATGTTTCGGTGTTCATGCCCTATTGATAGCCACCCAGGGTATTGCTCCTATCAACGCCGATGCCATAAAAGTGTCAGCAGGTGCGTTGACCAAAATTCCGGTATGCCGGGAAGCCAGCATGAACAGCATCCTCGATTTTCTGAACGGGAACGGTCTGCAGATCATTGCGGCGGATCTCGAGGGTGATACATCACCGGAAAAAATCGACTTGAAATTACCGACGGCGCTGCTCCTGGGCGCTGAAGGGGAGGGGATCCGGGAAAGTCATTTGTCCAGGGTCACTCACCGGGTGAAGATCCCTATGACCGGAAGTATCAATTCACTCAATGTATCCGTAGCCGGAGGGATATTGATGTTCGAAGCGATGCGGCAGCGGCAAGGATAGACTTGACCGATCAATAAAACGAACGCTGACGGATCTTTTTGTCGATATGGTTCAACATATCCGCCGTCATCCTGTCGATCGAAAATTCCGGGTGCCAGCCCCAATCTTTCCGGGCCTGAGAGTCATCGATGCTTCGTGGCCATGTACTGGCGATTTCCTGGCGGTAGTCGGGTTTGTAAGCTATCGTAAATTCCGGTAAATGCTTTTTGATCTCATCGGCCAATTCCTCCGGGGAAAAGCTCATGCTGGCAATATTATAGCTCGAACGGATGCTGATCTTACCGGCGGCTGCCTGCATCAGCGCTAGGGTGCCCTGGATGGCATCCGGCATATACATCATCGGTAGCGTGGTGTCTGCCGCTAGGAAGCACGTATATTGCTGATTTTTCAAGGCTTCATAATAGATATCGACGGCATAATCGGTAGTTCCCCCACCGGGAAGGGATCTGTAACTGATCAATCCAGGATACCTTAAGCTGCGGACATCCAATTGATGTTTCAAATGGTAATATTCGCACCATCTTTCACCGGCCAGCTTGCTGATCCCATATACGGTGCCAGGGTCCATGATGGTGGATTGGGGGGTGTTTTCCGTTGGAGTGCCCGGACCAAAGACCGCGATCGAACTGGGCCAGAATACCCTGTTTAATTTTCTTTCGACAGCTATCTCCAGCACATTTAGCAAGCCTCGCATATTAATATCCCAGGCAAAATGGGGGTTTTGTTCGGCAGTGGCGGATAAGACCGCGGCGAGGTGATAGATCTGAGTGATGCCATATTGCCGGACGACATCATGCAAGGCATTCCGGTCGCCTACATCCAGCATTTCGAATGGCCCGCTATTCTTTAATTCTTTTCCGGGAGTCTTGATATCGGAGGCAACTACCTGCGAGGAACCGTAAGCTTTTCTTAAGGCCATGGTCAGCTCAGATCCGATCTGGCCGTTAGCTCCGATTATTAAGATACATTCCTTTGCAGACATGCCGGATTTTTATCCTATTCAAATTTAACGGATTAAATTTAAATGAAACCTATGAATTTTTCCGGGGAAAAGTTGGCCCAAAAGTAGCGAGTTGATCCTATGGTTGAGATACCAAAGGCTATCCCGGATCTCCCGGGTTAATAGGAGACCGGAGATAGGTGAGGTGTGGTTCTAAACTTCAAAAGAATTAATCGCGGTAGGCCAGTATCCGCAGATTAAAGGGCTGGTCGGCATTGTTTTTGCCGATAACAAGTTTTTTGTTGTACAATTTGTTCTCCGATGAACCGATCACCAGGTAAATTCCCGGGTTCAGGTTAACCATATTGTCTTGGGCGATATAAACCGATCCGTCTTCTTCGGTAAGAACGATCTTCGAAAAAACGACCTTACCCATCGGATCGCATAAGGCTACCATCAATTCCTTGTCTTTATAATCTTCGAAGGAAATAAAGATATCATTGTCGATCGCAGGATTGGGATATACCGCGAAATCATAAGTTTCGGGCTGGTCGATCTGTACGGAAACCAGTTTGGAATACTCATAATTTCCATCGTAATCGGTTTGTTTGAGGCGATAGTAGGAAGCTCCGGCAATGGGATTCTCGTCGATATAGGTGTATTCGATCATGGAATGTGAATTCCCGGCGCCTTCAACAGTCGTTACCGTGTTAAATGAAAGGGCATCAGTGGTATTTTCCAGGGTAAAGAAATCATTGTTGACCTCGGCGGCGGTTACCCAGGTTAGTTTCACATGGTTGCCAATAGGTTCGGCCTTGAAAAAGACCAGCTCAATGGGTAATACGGCTCCAAAAGCGCCGAAATCGTTATTGGCGTCGATCATACCCAATCCCGGAAAGTTAGCCGTTTCTATATTGTCGGTGGTCAAGCTGTAACCTACGGGAATATCTGTCGTGTCGATATTGATCACGAAATCACCGGCTACACCTACCTGGAAGCTGTAATATCCGTTAACATCGACTTCCTTGGTCTGGATCAGCACGTCAGCCGGATCGACGATACCATTGCTGTTCTCATCGGTATACAGGAAAACGGTTACACTATCAATCCCGATCTCTGCAGGATCCAGGACAGCGCTCCAGTTGGCATCTTCGAATACGGTTCCGGTAATAAGGTTCGGCGGATTGGTCAGACATGCACAGCTTTCATAGTCGTGGCCGGTGGAAAAGGGGCCGATCTCCGTAGCCAATCCGGTGGTTTTATTGATCATGAACAATTTGTCATCATTGCCGGAAGAGCTATTGTTACCGGTCATTCCATACAACGTACCATTATTGTGGAAACTCAAACCCTCCATATCCCATACGGATAATAATCCGACTACAGTCCCTATACCGGTGGCTTTATCGATGGTTACCAGGTAGTCATTCGTACCGCCGTTATTGGAAACACCATACATCGTTCCGTCGGTGGGGTCGATGGCTATGTCGTCAATGTCGTCCAGCAAACCGGGACCAGTGATCGGAACATAATCGTTGCCGCTACCGAAGGCGTTATTGATATGCTGACCGGTAACCGGATCGATTTGCAGCAGCACATCCATGTTCCCTCCGCCATTTCTCCGGCTGGAGCCGTACAAAATACCGGTAAAAGGATCAAAGGATAAACCATCTACATCACTGAAGGTAACGTTGCCAAGAGCTCCCCATCCTGTTCCGAAGGGATTGGGTGCGGGGGTATAAACGCCGGTAGCTTTGTCTAGTGTTCCCAAGCGATTGGAGTTGGCGGCATACAGAGGATCTCCGCCGATACCCAGGGCAATGGATTCCGTATTAAAGGTGCCGATCGGGTTGATCAGGACGTTGGCGCCGGAAAAGCGGTTGATCAGCATCAACTCGTCGATACCCGCAGCATTATTGATGTCTGAAACACCCCAGCAGGAAACGCTTTCTCCGTCATAGCCGAAGTAATTAAGGCTATCGACCTCTCCCGAACCGGAAAAGGTGGCTGTTTCGACATTATCTGTCGTCAAAGTCGCTGCCGGAGGGATGTCTGCCATTTCAATTTCCATGACATAATCATTGGAACCGACGGCATATTCAACATAGAATAAAGGTGCATTCCAGGATTCGCCATTATAGGATTCGGCGACTCTTTGTCCGCTGCCTTCCACTAAGATCACCATCGAATTTCCGGAACTCCATCCGGGGCGGTCTACGATTTCCTGGATGACGGTGGAAAGGTCAGGCGTTTGATAATTGCCATTGACCGACCAGGAGGGTATACTGTTCCAGGCTACGGAAGCAGTTGTTTGGGTCCTGGAAGAAATATTATAAGCGGCAGTGGTAAAGCCCGGGGCATTGTCCACATCTTGACCGGAAATGGTCAGATTGGTGGGCCCGGAATCGGATTCATCACATTCAAAATCAATATAGGCGTTGGTAATCGTAGCGCCCGGAGGAACGGTAATATTTCTGAATCGCATCCCGACGATCTGGTTCCTGGAGCCATCCCGGATCAATTCCAGATCACTGCTATTCCGGGTAACAGCACCATTGGATAATCTTTCTTCGGCATCATCATTTCCGGTAGATACTCTTACGGACAGGCTGTTACCGGAAGTGGCTGTAAAAGTAAAATCACCTACTGCATCGGATAATTGAGTATCTAATAGGATATCACCGCCATCTACAGTTCCGCTGCTGTTCATATCCTGGTACAAATAAACCCGGATGGCCGGCTGGCCGAAATCAGTAGGTTCGTAGGTTCCGGTTAAATTGGGATCGATAAATACTTTGCCTGTAATGGTATTCGGTTGTGCAACCAGGGTGGCTACACTCAGGAAGGAGAGAATATTAACAAATAAGGCGATTTTTAAGCAACGGGCAATGGTTAGGTGGATATACGTTGGTAAAAGTAAGCCTGCCATATAAATAATCTTGTGATTTGGAATGATTTTAAGGTTTTCATCGATTTTATTTTTTGTTGTCCTAAAAAATACGGGTGCTTATGGGTTTAGTTTCCATATTGGGACGAATAGGCTAAAATCAGGGATAATTATCGTAATACTACTTAGGGGTAATCCGTATTTTTCCGGGTATAACACGCGGAAAGCCTGGTTTTGAGAAGTAATTGCCTTAGGATAAAATTATTACCTTTGTTGGCGCGTTTGCATAGGCTCACTACAGCAGTTTTATTATGGACCATAAAAGTTTAATTCAATCCGCCACTCCGCATATCATTGCCTTGTTGATCTTTGTTGTGATCGCTTGTGTATATTTTATTCCGGTGTTGCAGGGAAAAAAGTTGCCGCAGCATGACATTATCCAGGGCCAGGGCATGGTAAAGGAGGTAAAAGACCACCGCGAAGCCACGGGAGAAGAAGCATTATGGACGAACAGCATGTTCGGTGGTATGCCGGCTTATCATATTTCCATGAAAACAGAAGGCAACCTTATCCAGGACTTCAATAAGCTCATCAGTTTGGGCCTCCCACATCCGGTCAGGCTCCTTTTCCTGTCGTTGGTGGGCTTTTATTTGCTGCTGATCGTGATGAAAGCGAATCCCTGGCTGAGCATTGTCGGGGCTATAGCCTTTGCATTTTGCTCTTACTTTTTCATTATCCTGTGGGCCGGCCATAATACCAAAGCGCACTCCATGTGTTATATGGCGCCTATTGTAGCGGGTTTTTACCTGTTGATGAACCGAAAATATTTGGGCGGAGGTATCCTGCTGGCTTTAAGCCTGGCGCTTAACATCAGTGCTAATCATATTCAGATCACTTATTATATAGCCTTGATCTCGGGTTTGTATGTATTGATCGAAACAGTATTGCAGATCAGGCAACAAGATTGGGGGCATTTGGTGAAGGTTGCCGGGGTAGCTGTCGTAGCGATCCTGCTGGCGGTAGGCAGCAATGCGACCCGGCTATGGACCACCTATGAATATGCCAAAGAAACCATTCGCGGGGGAAAGTCGGAACTTACCGTAAAAAAAGCGGAAACCGACGGAGGACTGGATAAAGAATATGCTTACCGGTGGAGCTATGGTAAAGCGGAGTCATTTACGCTGTTGATCCCTGATTTTTATGGCGGGGCTTCTCAAGGCGAACTCACCACTAAATCCGAGTATTATAAAACCTTAACCAAAAAAGGCGTACCTGCGGGACAAGCCAGAAGGTATATTGAACAGGTACCCTTATATTGGGGCGAGCAGCCTTCGACCTCCGGCCCGGTTTATATCGGAGCTATCGTTTGCTTCCTGTTCGTTTTTGCCGCTATGCTGATCCGTGGACCGATCATGTGGTGGTTGGTATCCGCAACGATCGTTTCCCTGCTGCTAGCCTGGGGCAAGCATTTTGATTTGGTTATCGACCTGTTTTTCGACTACTTCCCGTTATTCAACAAATTCAGAGCGCCATCGATGATGTTGGTGATCACACAGTTTTGTGCAGTATTGTTTGCCTTTTTGGGTCTGAAAGAGCTGTTTAATCCAAACCAGACCAAGGAGTCGTTAATGAAAGCGCTGAAAGTAGCCACGATATCCACCGGTGGATTTTGCCTGCTTTTCATAGTCGGCGCCAGTATGTTTTTTGATTTTGAAGGCAAGTTTGACGGGCAACTGCCGGTATGGCTGCAACCGGCTATCAAGGCTGACCGGGCCAGTATCATGCGGATGGATGCTCTGCGATCGCTGGTATTTATTATCCTGGCGGCTGCATTGATTTGGGCTTACATACAGGAAAAGATCAAAATGGCGATACTAATGGGTGGGTTGGGCATCTTAACGATCGTGGATCAGGGCGGTGTAGCCAAACGATACCTGAATAATGACAAATTCATCACCGAAAAGAAATACTCGCAATATTTCAATCCCAGTCCGGTCGACCGGCAGATCCTTCAGGATACGGACCCGAATTACCGGGTGTTCAACCTGACGTCCAATACCTTTAACGATGCCATGACCTCCTATCACCACAAATCCGTTGGAGGATACCATGCTGCCAAGCTCATCCGTTACCAGGACCTGATCGAACATCAGATCAGCAAAAACAATACGGCGGTGCTGAATATGCTGAATACCCGTTATTTGATCGTTCCGGACAAAGATAAGAACCCGGCAGTCAGGCAAAACCCGGGAGCTTTGGGAAATGCCTGGTTTGTTAAGGAGATCAATTGGGTGGCGGATGCCGATGCGGAAGTAGCTGCTTTGGACAACTTCGAACCGGCTCAAACGGTTGTTGTCGATAAACGTTATGAGGAAGCCTTAAGATCTTTTGCCATTCAATATGATCCGGAAGCTACGATCAAACTGGTTAACTATCTACCCAATCATCTGACCTATGAAACAAATGCCTCCGGCAATCAACTGGCGGTATTTTCTGAGATCTATTATAACCAGGGGAAAGGTTGGCAGGCCTACCTCGACGGCAAGCCGGTAGAACATCAGCGGGGAAATTATGTCCTGCGGATCATGGCTGTACCGGCCGGAAAACATACCCTGGAATTTAAGTTCGAACCCAGGGCCTTTTACCTGGGTGAAAAGATATCGCTGGCATCTTCCGGTCTACTGTTGCTGACCTTGGTTGGGTTTATCATCATGGGATTGAGGAAAGGATTTAAGGGCGGTTCCCCAACAGAGGATCAGGCTGCGGCATAGATCAGGGAGCCGGCATTGATCCACTAAAATTCAAAGCCATTAAAACATTTTTAGGGATCCTTTGGCTGTTTTTGGCATTAAGTTTACCTGCCAGGGCGCAACAAATCCTCATCGACAGCCTGCAAGCAGAACTGCAGCAAGTATCAGCAAACAATATCAAGCGGGCCAGTCTTTTGGCCAAATTGGCAAGGGCCTGGTGGTATGTTAATCCGGATAGCAGTGTTGCCCTCGGAGAACGTTGTCTGTCCATCACAGAAGCTTCCAATATCCCCAAGCTCCGGCTGGAAGCCTTGAATGCCATCGGGGTAGCCAATAACCTGATGGGCAACTATGAGGCGGGTCTTTCCTATTTCCGGCATACCATGACGATCAGTGAAGCCATCAAAGATTCGCAGGCCCTGGCTACCGCATACAATAACATCGGTATTACCCTGGAAACCACCGGTCAATACGACGAAGCGCTGACCTTTTATTTCAGCGCGCTGAAGCTGCGGGAAGCCATCAATGACCAAAAGGGTATTGCGGGCACGCTGGGAAATATAGGAATTGTTTATGGTATCCATAAGGACTATACAAAAGCTATTGGCTATTACGAACGGGCCCTGGCAGCTTATCAGGCATTGAACGACCAGGTAGGTATTGCTAATACATATAACAGTATCGGGATCGCCTACAAGAACCTGGAAGACTATTCAAGATCGTTGGATTATTATTTGAAGAGCCTGCAGGTTAAAGAGATCATTGGTAACAAAGGCGGGATAGCCACTTCCTTGCACAATATTGCCGTATTGTATCAAAAGATGGGTGAATATGATCAATCGCTGGCCTTTCATCAGCGATCCCTGGGGTTGCAGCGGGAATTGAAAGACCGTGAAGGGGTTGGTAATGCCCTGCTGGACCTGTCTTTGGTGTATATGGCGTTAAAAGACAGGCAAAGAGCTTTGACCAGCGCCCATGATGCCCTGGCGGAGTTTAAAGCGGTCGGGATCAGGAACGGGGAACGAAAAGCTTACCGGAATATCGCCGAGATCCATCTTCAATTTGGAGACTATGAACAAGCCTTCCCGTTCTATCAAAAAGCGGAAGCCCTTAAAGATTCTCTGTTCAATGAAAGAAAAGCCGAACAATTAGCCGAAGTCGAAACAAAGTATGAAACGGCCAAAAAAGAACAACAACTGGCCCTGCAGGAAAAGGAGATCCACGTGCTGGAACAGGAAAAGGCCCTGAAAACCCGGACCAATATCGCCCTGGGCATGGGGATTGTCTTGTTGTTGGTGTTGGGTTGGCTGGTATGGTATAATCAACGTCAAAAAATAAGGCTTAGCCGCTTGGCCGAGGAAAAGCTTGCGGCCGAGAACCGTTTGCTGGCCGAAGAACAGGAACGCACCCGTTTGGCTTTGGAGCATCAGGCCCGTGAACTGACCAATTTTGCCCTGCATATTGTCCAGAAAAATGAAGCGATCATGCGCTTGCATACATATGTGGAAGAACAGCTTGAAAAAGAACCTTCGGTCGATCACAAGAACCTGCTGAAACCCCTGGATCAGCAGATCGATCAGATCATGAACCTGGACCGCGACCGCGAAAAATTTGAAATGCAGGTCAATGCGATGCATCAACGGTTCTTTCAAGAATTAGAGCAACAATTTCCCGATCTGACTGAAAATGAAAAACGCCTGTGCGCTTTGCTACGGCTTGACTTCTCCTCCAAGGATATTGCGGCGGTTTATAATATTGCCACGAAAAGTATCGAAATGTATCGCTACCGCTTGCGGAAGAAGTTTGACCTGGGCTCGGAAGAGAATTTATCCGTCTTTCTAAAGTCGATATAGGAAAAGCAAAAATCACAAAATACCGCTTTTCCCCTCCAAAGGAGGGGTAGGGTTGCTTACGCTACATAGCTTTAGCAACGTAGCGGTGGGTCATAAAAGACCCATTTTGTGATTTTTGCCAGTTACATTGGAAGTCGGGCACCATTAATTTCCTTTAGTCTTTTCTGAAGCTACCGTATACGTACTAAGCCAAAATATTTTTAGCCGTTGTAGAGGTAAAGTATAGGTCTGATTTTTGGAAGGAACCCGCCCCTGGGCTTAATTTTAAGCACTTCGTAGTTTTAACTCAAAAGTTTTGTTGAAATGACGAAAAAAATTGTTTTAGACACCTCTATTTCCTTCCTTGGAAGGACATGGTTGGGTCAATAAACAATTCGTCTAAAACAATTTTTGATGGGTTATTTTTTCGAACGTCCATTTGTTTCAGAATACCCAAATCACCTTATATGAAACCTTTTGCTATTTCTATTTGCCTGATCATTACATGGGGATTTTCAAATGCCCAGTTACCCGGTTGGGATTACATGTTTTCCGCCCAGGATATCCGTCAGATCACCGAAGATGGCAACTACCTGTGGATTGCCACCCAAACCGGTCTGGTGAAAAGGGAGAAATCGACCCAACAAGTCACCTATTACAATACCACCAATTCCGGCCTCATCGCCGATCAGATCAATACTGTGATACCGGATGGTAGCGGAGGGATCTGGGTCGGTACGTTTTGGGATGGATTGATGCACTACGACGGTACGGATTGGACTTTGTATAATAAGTACCTGAACCCGGAATTCCCGAGCAGCAATATCCAGGACATTTACCTGGACGGCGCCGGGCATCTTTGGGTAGGATTCTGGGGGAATACCCAGGGGATCTGTGAATTTGACGGTACTTCCTGGACCTTTCATAATATTACCTGCGAATGTGTCGACCTGGAAGGAGATTCGAATGATAACATTTGGGTTACCTGCTGGCCCTTCGGCGGTGGTGGCGTACAACGGTATGACGGCGCCAGTTGGACTTCCTATACCACGGCCACTTCTTCCATCCCTACCGATAACGTCGGCAAACTGGCCATCGACAGTAATGACGATATCTGGATCGGCACCAATGGTGTAGGCGCCGGGCTGATCAAATTCGATGGCAGTACCTGGACACAAATGCATACCGGGAACTCCACGATCCCCAGTGATGATATTATAGGTGTAATGGTGGATAACAATGATGATGTGTGGATCGGTACACCCTGGAGTGGCGTGGCCCGTTATGACGGCAGCACATGGACCACCTACGGATCCCTGGGTAATGTGTCCAGCTTGTTCAAAGACGCCGGAGGCGATGTATGGGCAGGTATTGCCAACCCGGGAGGGCCTGGTAGCTATGGCGGATTGCACCAATGGAATGGAGGTGATTGGGATACGCTGGCCTTAGGTAATGCCCCTTTGCCGGGTAACCGCATCCAATGTATGGATGCCAAATTCGGTACTGGCCAGTTCGATGTCTGGATCGGTACGGAAAGCGGGATCGTTTATTGGGACAGCACCAGTTGGACCTCCTATACGGCGCAAAATAGTAATCTAAATAGTGGCAACTGTAAATCCATCATCATCGATGGGAACGACCAGGTGTGGGCAGGAACGGATTTTGGCCTCGGCTTTTTTGATGGCGCTGCCTGGACGAACTACACCACCATCGATGGGTTACCCGGAAATAATATCACGACGTTGATCTTAGATGATCAAAATAAACCCTGGGTCGGTACGCTGATGAATGGCTTGTCTTATTACAATGGCAGCAATTTCACGAATTATACCACGATCGATGGATTGCCTTCCGACTGGGTTACGGCTTTGGCGGTGGATAGTAACCATAACCTTTGGGTCGGCACGATGGACAATGGGGTTGGCTTCTATGACGGTACCAATTGGACAACCTACAATACGGGTAATTCCGATATTCCCAGCGATGATATTTCTTCGATCGCGATGACTGTTCTCGGTCCCATCGTGGGTACCAATGGCGGTGGAGTGGCGATCTATCGCACCGACAGCGCTATCTGGCAATATGCAGACATCGGAAATTCCGATTTGCTGTCTGATTATATTTTGAGTGTAACGGTCATGGATTACGTTGATGGCAGCGGCAAGCGGTCCGGTGAAGGCGGGCAAACCGCGATCATCGGCACGGACAACGGCCCCCAACGAACAAAAATAGTGGTCGGGCACCATGGCAATCCTTTATTGACCCTGGCAGAATTGCTGGTGGGCGACAGCTTTTACCAGGAATATGTGGAATTGCAGGACCGGGTCAATGCTGCCTCAGGGGTAGTAGACTCTCTGCTCGGTAAAAGAGGGGCCGGTACGAATTACTATATGATCCTTGGCGGCAACAATGGTTTGATGGTCAATCCCAGCTTCAACATCAATTTCGATCCCTCCTTCAGCGTCAGCGGAACCGTTTACCTCCCCGGGGGCGCTACGCCGGCTACCGAAGGGGTAATACAGATCGTTGAATCCGGCGGTGCACTGTTGGATACCTGTCATATCCGGTCGGACGGGACCTATGCCTGTGATATCGATAATGTTCCTTTGTGTATCGGGATCAACTATTACATCATTGCCTATTACCCGGATCCTTATGTTTACCTCCCCACGGTTTTTGGCAATGTGGTCGATTGGGAAGACGGCATTTACTTTGAGGCTTGTGATGTCCAAACCGGGAAGGACATTACCCTCATCCCATACCCCAGTGGTCCGACAGGCCCTGGCAATATCATGGGCATCGTTACCCAGGGCACCTGGTCCGGAAAGTCTCAGGGCCCGGGAGATCCGTTGAATGGGATCGACATGTTCCTGATCGATAAAAGCAGCAACGAAGCCATACAATTCGACACCACCGATCAACAGGGTATCTTTGAATTCACCGATGTTCCGGAAGGTAGCTATGGTTTGCTGGCCAGTATCCCCGGCATCCCCGTAGATACCTTATTTGGGATCACCATAACGGCAGCAGGAGAAACCGTGGATGATATTGAAGTTACTGTGGATTCAACCCTGATCCATTTTAACCGGGCTACCTCACTGCCGGAACCAACCGTGGATAGAACTGGTGTACAGGTGTTTCCGAATCCGTTTCAGGGGTCGTTTGGGGTGCAATACACTTTGGCGGAAAGAACTTCCCTGGAATTGAGGGTGTATGATTTGATGGGGAAAGTGATCCTGGAGCAGCAGGAAATCGCAGCCGAAGGAGAACATCAAATGAAGGTGGATTTGGCGGAAAATATGGCCGCCAGGATCTACTTTTTGGAGGTGAAGATCGGGGAAGAGGTGTTCAGGGAAAGGCTAGTCGGGGTGCGGTGATTTCGTTGTGTTCCTTAAGTTTTTGAGATTGATTTAAGAACAAGGATTAACGATTTGAGATCTGAGAAGTTTGTATGTCCCTGATATAGGTTGACCCCAAAAGTCAGCTATCATGAAGC
>JANQFB010000095.1 GCA_028278085.1 Chitinophagales bacterium | reverse complement strand
GAATTGCTGGGGTTCGATGATCGGCATATCATTCGTGGTTTTCAGGGTCGGGCAGGCCATATTGGTGCCCGCGCTCCACCCGATGTAGGGCGCACCCTGCCTCTGGCGGATGGGTTCGATCAGGCGGTTAGCCTGTAACTGGTGGAGCAGTTGAAAGGAGTTGCCGCCACCGATCATGATGGCCCGGGCATCCCTGATGGCTTGTACCGGATCATCCGCATGATGGATGGATTGCACCTCGATACCTATCTTCTCCAGGTTGCTTTGAACGCCGGCATAATATTCATCATAAGAGATCGTAACCCCCGCATAAGGGATAAAGAGCACCCCCGTGCTAATGTCTTCGAGGAATTCCCGGATATGGGGCAAAGTATATTCCATCCACGGCTCTCCCGCATTGGTGGAATTACTGAACAGTAATAATTTGTCAGGCATGGGTGTTGGTTTTGGTCTTGAAGGCATTCAAAAATAGCAGAACTTAGTCAAATAAAGCCAAAAACCTTCAAAAAGCAAATTTGCGTCAATATTGACTGAATTTTACGTCAAATTTAACGCGATATTGACGCAAATTTGAAAATACAATGCCGGGCCTGAACCGTGTTATCCCTTTGATCAGCGCCCGCATTGCTTCAGGCATGCCTTGGCCGCATTAACCTCGTTGACGGGTAATCCGGGCGTTTGAACCACTGGTTTGATCAATTCGACAGCCCGCCGGCAATTCCCGATCCTGCAATAGCCGACACCCAGGTTCAATTGCACCAGGGGATTTTCCGGGTTGACAACAAAAGCCTGCTCCATGTATTTCAGCCATAATTTTAAATATTCCTGGCCTTTGCCGGGGTTTTTGGCGGCAAACTGGTTTTGACATTCGGCCATCGAGATCCAGCATTTAACTTGCCGGCCGTCAGCCTCGACACATTTCTTGAACCAATTCATGGCAGATCCGGTTTGCCCGTTATACCGGGCGATGAGTCCCAGCCCCAGGTACGAATCCGCAGCACCTTTATGGATCTTGATCGCTTGCCGGTAAGCCTGGTAGGCGGATTGCATAACCGCATTTCGCTGTTCGGGACCGGTTTGCAGGTCCAGCAGGTTCAAATAAATGTTGCCGAGCATTTCCCGGTTTTGCCAGTCTGATCCGTTGTGGCTAATGGATTGTTCGGCCCTTTTGATGGCTTGTTCGTATTCGCCCACCGACAAGTAAAAGCTGGCGGCGATAAGGTCGTGATCGGTGGCTGGTTTTTGCCGGCTATCGTAAAAGGGTGAGATCATGGCTGAAAAGGTCGATGAAAGCGCAGATGGTTCCAGGATCTTGGAGGGCTGAAAGATATCACGATCTCTCTGATGCCGGTATTGTCGGATCACCGGTCGATAGGCTGGCTTGTCTTTCAGATAGATTGCGGCTACCGGATCCGCAAATACCAGGGCCCAGTCCGGATGCTGGTGCAAATGCCGGTGCAAACCGGGAAATTCCGGCCGGTAAAGCACAACATAGTCGAATTGATGAGCTTGCTGATCGAAATAGGCCGGATCATTCATCATTTTCAGATAATCCCTGAAAAAAGCCGTGGGAAAGATATCCAGGTCGCGGAGGTCGATGTATGTTTTGAAATCCGGATACAGCTTCCACAGGAGGTAAGAAGAGGTCAGGTAATCGGCAAAACCGGTCCCGGTGATCTGATTTTTTTCCAGGAAATCGGCAGCCCCTGCCGGATGAAAATCGGGATTGAGTTTTAAGCCATATTGATCCCGCGCCTTCGTCAATTCATAGTAGCTTCCCGTAGCCACCAGGCCATAGGCGGTCAGCACCACAGCCAGGAGGCCGGCGGAAAAGACTATTTTCACCTGGCCGGTTTGGAGCTTTTGGCTGGCCTTTCGGTTGAACCACTGCAAACACCTGTCGATGGTAATAGCCAGTTGTGGCGACGCAAATAAAATGAAGAAGGGGATATTCCGGTAGGCCGTCAGGCTCAGGAGGAGAAAAGCGCCCCATAGGAGGAGATAGTCCAGGCCGAATTGCCGGAAAGGCCTCCGATACCACCGGCTGTCGGATCCGTTTTGTGGCCTCCGGGAAAAGAACTGGATCCCGCAGATCAATGCCACACCCATATTGATCCAGGCTTCCGCTTCCCAATATCCGGGCGTTAAAAAATTGTTCAGTTCCGTCGTGAATTTGTTCTCACCTACCTGGGTAAAAATATTCAAGGGATGCAGCCATAAAGCGGTACCGTTCGGATTCAGGGCTACGGCGCCCAGGGCCAGCGCCGATGCAATGGTCAGATGTTTCGGTAATGCGCTTTGCTTGCGGTTGACAAAATATTCGATCCAGTGGGACACAATAGCTACCAGGATCATCACCATACCGGTACCGAAGGCTTCATGCCCGTTGGCCCAAAGTATTTGTAAAGGCACTAACCCATATATCGCCAAAGACGGTGATCGCCGGTAACTTAACAACAGGCTGCTGAAGATAACCATAAACAGATGGCTGATCATCTCCGGCCGGCCGATCATCCGGAAGGATATGCAGAAGAGCATGAGGAGCGTGACGGATATAATGCCGATGGTTGGCCTTTGGGGCCGGCTTTGATGTCCGATCAGGCGCATCTGTCCATAGCGCCGGTAGGTGATCCACACCAGGAGAATGGTAACGATGGCTTGTAAGCACATGGTGAAAGCAGGGCCACCGATGCGGTTGAATAGCTCCAGGATGATCTCGAATCCCCATTTGACATTGATCCACGGAACGCCGGCCTGGGTATAGGAGAAAATGTCTTCCGACACCACTTGCCCGTGTTCCAGCATCCACTCACCTGTTTTCAACATCCACCATATATCCGGCTCCCTTAACTGTTTCAGGGAAAGCGCTATTCCGGTCAGCAGGCATAGCGCCCAGGCGATCCATCTCAAATATTTTACCGTCATGGGCAGCTTGGATAGGTTGAGGGCTTCACAGTGGCTGAAATTGCGCTAAATTTACAGGAATACACCTTAATATCGAAACGCTTATGATCCGACAATATGAACTGACCCTAAAGCCTTATCC
Organism: Chitinophagales bacterium; assembly: GCA_028278085.1. Lineage (GTDB taxonomy): Bacteria > Bacteroidota > Bacteroidia > Chitinophagales > JANQFB01 > JANQFB01. Next base: position 990 of record JANQFB010000095.1, on the reverse strand, counting down.
GAGAGGCTACCACCTGATCACCGGACCAGTACTGGAAGCCATCGAAACTTTGCCGGAAACAGGCCTGCTGCATGTATTTATCCGGCATACCTCCGCCGGGCTGACCCTCAACGAGAATGCCGATCCCTCTGTCCGCGTGGATTTCGAAAATATTTTTAATCGGATGGTCCCGGAAGACGAACCTTATTACACCCATACCATGGAAGGCAGTGATGATATGCCGGCGCACATCAAGGCCACGCTGTTGGGGTCGAGCGTTACGATCCCGGTCACCCACCATAGGCTGGCGCTGGGCACCTGGCAGGGCATTTATTTGGGGGAATTCCGAAACCGCGCCGGCAGCCGCAGATTAGTGATCACAGTTTATAGCTGACAGGGAAATATTGAGGGTAAAAGATAGGAGATGATTCAATTGACAAAAATTTGACACCACTATTCCCTTCCCTTGGAAGGGTGGAGGGTTGCTTACGCTCCATAGCTTTAGCAACGGAGCGATGGGTCAATAAACACATCCGTCAAATTTTTGTCAAATTTCCAACGTTTAAAAAACCCATTTCAGAGCATAAAAAAAAAAGCAGACCCGAACAAGATCTGCTTTTTCATGGGTAAATATCAGGATGTTTAACTCACTTCAACTTCTTTTTCCTTTTTAACTGCCGGGGCAGGGGCTTTCACTTCTCCTTTGACCGTATTGACGATCTCCCGGAAAGCCTCAGGATTGTTCATGGCCAGGTCAGCCAATGTTTTGCGGTTGATCTCGATGTCTTTGGCATGGAGCAGGCCCATGAATTTGGAATAACTTAATCCTTCCGGCCTCACAGCGGCGTTGATCCGCTGGATCCAAAGCTTACGGAAATCCCTTTTCTTCAATTTGCGGCCCGTATAGGCATATTGCATCGCCTTTTCATGGGCGTTTTTAGCAACCGTCCAGACATTTTTCCTTCTCCCGAAATAGCCTTTCGTTTGCTTGAGGATCTTTTTCCTCCGGGC
>JANQFB010000130.1 GCA_028278085.1 Chitinophagales bacterium | reverse complement strand
TCCCCATGTGAATATGGGCAGCATCTATAAGCAGTTCAACAGCTATGATAAGGCCCTGGAGCATTTCAATAAGGCCATTGCGATCAATCCCGATGTTCCCGAAGCTTATAATAACCGGGGCAGTGTATACTATCATACGGCTAAATACCAGGCGGCCGTTGCCGATTACACCCGGGCTATCCGGCTAAGGCCCACCTATGCCCGCGCCTACTATAACCGAGCTATCGGTTATTTACCCCTCCAGGAATTCAAACTGGCCCTCAGAGATGCTCAGCAGGCACAGGCCCTCGGCTATCCGGTTCCCCCGGATTTCATCGAACGGGTGAAGATCTCTATTGCGAATGATTATTAGGATAAGAGGATCGAGTTGGAGCAAGAGCAAGAGGGTAGTTAACCTTTAGGATTCGTCATTTGCTGCAATGCCTATTGCGGTCTGTCCATGGTTACTTATTTTTACCGATGTGAATCCCATTTGTCCTGATCAGGCCTCAAATCCACTCCTATTGGGGGTGATTTGTGTATTACTCTTTGCCTTTGATGTGTCTCAAGGATTGGCCCAACGGCCTGTTTACAAATCGTATAATGTTGACAACGGATTAGCCAGTTCCACGGTTTATTATGCCTTGCAGGATTCCAGGGGTTATTTATGGTTTGCTACTAAAACAGGCCTAAGCCGCTATGATGGCTATCAATTTGAAAACTACTTCACGCAGGACGGCCTCCCGACCAACGAGGTATTTATCATTTATGAGGACGGGAGCGGCCGCATCTGGCCGCTTTCTTTTAGCCGTCAATTGTCCTATTTCTCCGATGGCAAGCTGTATCATGCGCACAATAACGACCTGCTTGCAAAGATCCGTACAGATGATTTTTTCACTTCCTTTGTTGAAGACCGGGCCGGCAACCTATGGTTTGGTAGTTATGACAAACAGCTAATCCAGGTCACTCCGGATAAAGAAGTTGTAAACCATAAACTGAATCATCGAATGATCCGGTATTTATGGGAAGACGAAACCGGAATGATCCGGGCCGGATCGGCAGAGGGGGTCATCAATATCACCGCCAACCCGGATCGACTGGAGTATCCATTTCTATCCGGCCAATCCGCTGAACAATACCTCATTACTTCTGATGGCAGATGGTTGGCATCGGCTATCAGCAACTTATATGTTCTTCAAGATGACCATTGGAAGCTCGTGGGAAACAGGACTTTTCAAAGTAAGGCCAAGGCGATCAATTATTTATATCAATCCGGCGACAAGAGTATTTGGATCTGTACACAAGACGGTGTCTGGCGCTTTGAAAATGGCGACCTGGACGCCCCGGGGGAAGACCGGTACCTGAACGGTGTAGCGGTTTATTCGGTATTGGAAGATCGGGAACAGAACATTTGGTTCAACACACAAAAATCGGGTGTGCTAAAGACGGAAACATGGCATAACCGATCGTTTACCACAGCCGACGGGCTTCCCGATAATAATATCAGTTGTATCATGGTGAATCGTAGCGGAGAGCTCTTGCTCGGATTTGATCAACTCCGACTTGGAACCCTGAATACCCAAACCCATGGGTATAAGTCCCTAGACCTACCCTTCAGTCAATGGAAGGGGATCATTAATGACATCATTTTGGATCCTGATGGTAACATATGGCTAGCCGCAGATGAATATCTTTCCTGTGTCTCTCCTTCCGGCCACAAGCGCTTATTTCCTGTCGGTTCCGTAAAATCCATTGCCCTTGACCGACAAGGGGCTTTGATCTTGGGTTGCCACAGTTTTGCAGGATATATCCAACCGAAACGTCTGGCTCCATTTTCAATAGATCACAACAATCCTGCGAATAGCAATTTTGACAGGCCTTCCTTCCGTGCTTTCATTGACTCTATTGCTATTTACGGGGAACGTACTTATGCCGTACATCCGGCTGCAGACGGAAAGATATGGCTGGGTACGATGAACGGGCTGAAATATTACCATGAAGATAGGGTTCATGATATTAAGAGGAAGGATGGTATACTCGATGGCCGGATCACCGATATTAAAAGCGACAGCAAAGGTCATATCTGGGTGACTACCTTTGACAATGGTGTGGTGTTACTGACCCCGGACAGTGTTTACCATCTTACCGCTGCTTCAGGCTTGGGCAGTAATATCTGCACACGTCTTTTCATTGACGAAAAGGACCGCGCATGGATATGTTCGAATAAAGGCATCAGTGCCATTGTATTCGACCGATCTGCCCCTGAACCTTTTAGCATTTCCCGGTATACCACTCAAGACCAGCTCATTTCTAACGAAGTGAACGACCTCTATGTTATCCATGATACGGTATGGGCAGCTACGGCAAAAGGATTGTCAAGGATCGTATTGCCATCGCTGGAAAGAAATACCGAACCTCCGCCGGTATATATCACATCCCTGACCATCAACCGGCAACCGGTGCAGGTGCAGCATCAAATAGAACTGGCCCATCATCTCAACAACCTGAGGATCGGTTTTACGGGGATTTCATTCCGGGGTATCAGCGCTTACCATTACCGGATGCTGGGACTTGACACGAACTGGAATGCCACTTCGGAAAGGAGTGTGGAGTTTGCTTCCTTGTCTCCCGGGAGATATTCATTCGAAGTTCTGGCGATCAACAGCAATGGCATTCACAGTAGCAAGGCCGCCCTTATGGCCTTCACTATCCATCCCCCCGTTTGGAAAACCTGGTGGTTCAAAACTTTGTTAGCCCTGGGGTTTGCCGGCATGATCTACCTTTTTTTCAGGATCAGGGTGCTTACTTATAACAAAGATGTGGTCAGGGTGCTTATCCGGATGATGATCTCAAAACTGCAAAAAGAGGAAGTGCTGGTGGCCAAATCGTTGGAAGGTCCCTTTATTAAGATACCGCTTCGAGACTTATGGTGGATCCAATCGTCCAGGAATTATATAGAGATTGTCACGCCTGATCGAAAGTACCTTGTCAGGACGACATTGAAGGAAATAGAAAATAAACTGCAAAAAAAGAAATATATCGTCAGGCTGCACAAATCCTATATCGTTAACCTGAAAGTAGTGCGGACCTTCAAGAGCAATGCGGTCGAAATTAACGATACCGTGATCCCTGTCGGTAATTCATACAAACACGTCCTCAATGCCATGAAGAAAAAGCTGGAGCTTTCCAAAAACCCTTGATTTTCGTCCCTTAACCGGAAACTATTCGAACCGGAACCCATGAATGGGCTGAATTTCGAGCCACCATAGCCCGATGCCGCTCAAACATCAGTCCAAAGCAATGGCTATTTCAGCAATACCACCTTGTTCGTTTCTACTTTGTTCATGAAATAGGATCTAATATGATAGACACCATTCTCCTGGTCAGACAGATCGATTGGCGTGTTGCTGTCTTTGATCCGGATCGTTTTGACCTTCATGCCGACATTGTTGTAGATCTCCAGTTTTCCTTGGGGAGCCAACTCATTGGAAACCACAAAGGTAAACCGGCCTTCATTAGGATTGGGGTATATCTTGCAATACTCCGCTAATTTTTCCTTGCATACAGATCTATGATCCGTATGGATCTCATCCACATAAGGACTATTGTCTTTAATTCCGATGAAATCCAAAATGCCGCGGGCTTTGGAGGCAGCGCTGATATCGAGCGAAGCAAGCTCCTGCAATTGACCGATCTCCGCTGCATTCCATTCAAAAAAACTTCGACCGGAACGCAAGGTTTTTACCATAAGGGCATTCAGTTCTTCATACCCATTTTGCCGTTCATTCACAGCAGGCATCATTTCCAGGATCGTAGCAGCGATATCATAATCCTGCCCCATCATCGATGAAGCTCCCAACAGGAAGGACTCTAAATGCTCTTTTCGAGCAAGTGTATCCGCCAATTGGTCATACGCTCCTGCATTGATAAGTGCTGAGATAGCACGAATTTCTTCCTGGCGACTTGCCCGGGAAGCATTCGACACGTTATGTTGGGCTATGAGCTGATCAATGCTTTCGATAGACCATTCTGTCTCCTCCCGATACTCCCGAAATGCGGCAAAAATTGCAGCGGTGTCTGCAGTTTCGAACTGTGCCCGGATGACAGCCGGTTCGGGGCTTCCCAAGATTTGATCAGGCATTGAAGGCCGGGAAGTCGTTATTGATACCGACTTTAAACTGCCACCACCGGCAGGAGGATCCACGCAGGATGTTGCGCTTAGCGCAGGGGCTAACGAAATTGGAAAAACCCAGTAAAAAGGCCCCGAAGTAATGCACTGCGGATCGACCGGCGGAGGAGCCGAATGATGCCAATAGAGCAGCCAGGGAAGGTTGAAAAAAGCATTGTTGCGTGCCTGGTAAAAGATGTGGTTGAAATTGTTGTTGCAAACCTTATGGAACTGGTTGCCGGCCATCAGGCGGTCATCCGTGAAGCTGAACTGACCCTGTGTCGGGAACAAACTGGGATTGGATGAATTTGGCGTAGTAACAACAATGCCGAGATCACTGTAAAAATCGTTACACCTGACAACGATCTCACTGTTGTCATTAAAGGCATGAACACCGATCAATTGGCCACTGCCAAAAACATTGCGTTTGACTTCGGTAACGAAGCTTCCGGTGTTGTTGGCGATCACTGCTCTGGGGAAAAACAATGGGCTCAGGGCTGCTACGGCCCCGGTTTGAAAGTTATTATCCTG
>JANQFB010000048.1 GCA_028278085.1 Chitinophagales bacterium | reverse complement strand
TTTTGCCGGTTCCAGGCATCGGGGCTTCCGGACCTACGTTTCCACGATCATCAGGCATTTATTAACCTACCGGCCGCGTAAAATTACCTGTACCATAGCCGGTGAATCCCCGGTAACTTCCAAACCTTTCCTGGTGGCTTTTGCCAATTCAAAACAGTATGGCAATAATTTTTTGATCGCCCCGGATGCGGAAATTAACGACGGATATTTGGATATTTGTCAGGTGAATAGCATGTTTGAGCTGCTGGGGATCCGTTCCATCCTGGATTATTTGAGCGGAAAAATTTACCGCAACCGGTATGTAACCTCCCGGAAAGCGGCTAACATAACAATAGAAAGTAAACAACCCTTATTAATGCACCTGGACGGCGAACCGATAAGCCCCGGCCATTCGATCACCTTGGAAATGGTTCCTGCTTCCTTACAAGTGATGGTGCCAAAAACGGAATCCCAATGAGCAAAAAGAAAAAAATAAAGGGCGTCATGTACTCCACGGATCCTGACTTCGAGTATGTATTTGAAGAAGATGATCAGCAGGAAACCCTTAGCCCTGATGAGCAAAGACTAAAGGTATGGATAGACCGGAAGCAGCGTAAAGGTAAGGTAGTAACGATCGTTGAAGGTTTCATAGGAACAGCGGAAGACCTGAATGCGCTGGGGAAACAGATCAAAGTTAAATGCGGTAGCGGGGGCTCGGTGAAGGAGGGTGTGATCATTATCCAGGGAGATCTTAAAGAAAAAGTGACCGGCTACCTTAGAGATGAGGGCTATGGAGTGAAATAGGCGAAAAATCGAACATTAATAATGCTGTTCAAGTCAATAACCACATGAATACCCGAACCATATGCTGTATATTGCTCCTGGCCACCTTGTGGTTAGCCTGTAAAAGAGACCGTTGTAAAAAGGTTCAATGCGTCGGACATGCTACCTGCTTCGACGGTCAATGTACCTGTGAGGGCGGTTATGAAGGTGCTAACTGCGACAGCCTGAGCTATATCAAGTTCATAGGCACCTATTGGGTGGGGGAAACCTGCCAGGGCGGTGGCGGCAGCAGCACCTACAGCATGACCATCATCCAGGGATTTGAAGTAGAGGATGTTCAACTGTCTAACATTTTGAATTCGGGTTTATCGGCCAATGCAGAGGTCAAAGGAAACCTGATGGTCGTCCCTTCCCAGGAATTGGGCGCCTTCACCCTGGAAGGGGAGGGCACCTATGAGTCGAAATTTAACCGGCTTACCCTTAACGTCCAGCATAACAGGGGTGGTACGAACCAGGCTTGCACCCTGACCATGACCAAACAATAACCAGGGATACCTTTAGCCTTTTTACGGTTGATTCCGGCAATTATGATATGAAAGGTATCAGCGCAGAATAGCGAGTACGCCGCAAATGTCATTATTCAGTAAAATATATGAATGAGTAATAATTGTTAAACAAAATGTTATAAATATATATTTCCATTGAACCTGTCAAAATCGGTTGATAAATTTCCTTGATATAATAGCAGGGATCGATTAAATTACCGTCCATTAAATAGAGCATTCTTATATAACTCTATTCTTACGGTGAAGCAGATTTTTGCACTATTGACCTTCCTTCCTGTCCTGGCTTTTGCGTTCAAAAGCAGTACCAGCAGCACAAGCAGTAAGAGCACCACCAGCAGCGACGATGTCTCTACCGGACCCTTTATCCTGATCTGCCATTTTGATGCTGGCGCGGGCGATGCGCCTGCAACCATGTGCGTTGATATTGCCGATGTCCCGTCACATTTGGCGCATGGCGATCATTTGGGTGGTTGTAATGCTTCTTCCAAGCAAGGCAAGGTCCGCCAGGAAGAGCAACCGCCGGTAATGGAAACCGATGAAATGCTGGTAGCTTTTCCGAATCCATTCAATGACCAGGTAAGTCTGCAATTTAGTGTTCCAAGATCCACCCGGGGAGATCTGTCTGTTTTTAACCTGATGGGTGAGAAGCTCGAGGAGTTATACCGGGGCGCCATAGCAGAAGATCAGATCTATACATTGGAATTTAAGGCGACTAAACTGCCTGCAGGTATATATATTGCCCGTTTGAGAACAGTTGACGGAAAGATCACCCATGTCAAAATCTACTTAGCCCGTTGAAACCCTTAAAACAATTGTTTAAACCCCTGCAACGGGCTCTCCTCTTTGCCGGGTTGGTGGCTTCCTGGCAATGGTGTTCCGCACAGGGGATCTGCCCGGATCTGCTGACCGCCAATGGATCGGGTATTGTACATAACTTTCAGGCGGCCGGAGAGCCATTATTCGGCCCAAATACCTCGGATACGACCATATTTTCCGATCCCGGAACCTTACACACGGGCGATGCGGTCAGTTTTGAGGTTAATTGCGGCAATACCTATACCTGGAGCTTATGCGATATCCCCACCAATCTTTTCGATGGTGTGATGAGTTTGTGGAATGAAGAGACCGAAGCTTTCATCACCGGGGGCATTGAAAATTGCCAGAACCCAGGCCCGGAAGAAATAACCTGGACCGCTGATTTTAGCGGGCAGGTATTGATCACTGTTAACGATTTTCCTTGTCTCTCCCTGGGCACACCTTATGACCTGGTGATGACTTCCGTTTCAGGAACCGGCTTATCCGTGGATCTCGGGCCCGATACCGTGGTTTACCTGGGCTATCCTCCCATGGAATGCGTGGAGCTTACGCCTGATATTAGTGGCGGAATAGCCGTAAGCTATGAATGGAGCACGGGAGAAACCACTGCTTCCATTACCGTTTGTCCGGTGGTCAATGATACGGTTTGGGTAACCGTAACGGATGGGAAAGGTTGTACGGAAACAGATGAAGTGATCATCGAGGTGGAAGAAGTTACCTGTCCGGGAGGAGGGTTTTTCCAGGTTTGTGAATTGGACTTTCACTTTTACCAGGCCACACCAATTGGCGTGAATTCACTGACCCCTGATGAAGGCCCTGCCACCACCACGGAAAATGAGATCATACCCCTGATCGTTGAAGGCAATGACGAAGACCAGATCGTCCAGCGTTGCACCTGTTGGGTAGGCCTGGCAATAGACTGCTTTGCTTTTAAAACCATTGATATTTGCGATGAAGTGCGCTATGACTGGGCGCCACATGGTGATAGCAAATTATTTACCCAGACCGGTCCGGGTAATGCCCTGGTTCCACCGGATATCGGCATTGGCGATTCGGTATTGCTGGGTGCCACGGTTTTTATCAGCAGTGGTTTGGGCGGCGATCAAACGCCCAGCATCAGCTTCAGCATCAAACTGAAACGACCGGAAGCCTGTTTATACAAAAGGGAAGTAACGATCAAAAAGACGACCTTCCCGGGTAAACGAAAGCTCCGCTTTACCAATCCGGCTTGCGGATGCCGGCCGCAACCGCATAAATGGGATAAAGCACCGCAAATAAACGGCATGACCGAACAGCGGATCATCGCCTGTGCCGGGGAGCGATTATTGTTGCATGCGGAAGGAGAAGATTCCGATCAATTAAAAATGACCTGCGGGATCTCTTGCGGGACCAAAGATAGCATCATTTTGGTGGCAGATCCCATGAAATACACCTGGAGCTCTGCCCATAGCGGTTTCCCGGATTATGGAGGCGGTGGTGCGAATTCCAATTCACGGCAAACCTCGGTCGTTTACAAAGCGCCTATCTTCCCGAATACCTATACCGTAGATGTGATCATTGATGACAAAGCCGCCCCGGGCCAGGACGCCGATGATAAGGAGATCATGAAAACCATAAGCATTGAAGTGATCAAACCGGATCTCAACATAGAAAATGTCGCCGATGCCAAAGAGGCATGTGAAGGAGGCTTTGTTTGCTTAAACGATGACGATGATAATGATAACCAACGATTGGACCTGGAGCGCCGGGAGAGAAATGTGAACCAGGAAGATGACCTGGTCAAGATCACTTTTAGAAAAGACCCACCCGATAGAGATAGCAGAGCGACGCTGTCGATCAAAAGCGGAGACAGTAAAATAACAGTTTGGAGAGACCCCAACAAGCGAAGAAGACGGAACCTGCCCAGAACCTACCGGGCTAACAGGCTTCCCAGGGACCTTTACATCGAGGGCATTGCACTCAGCGACAGCATGCAGGATGTACGGCTGGAACTCGAATGTCAAAAGGCTCCCTGCAAAGATGTGATCACCTTTACGGTCTTAAATATCGATCTGGATATCGATAGCGATAATGATGGTATGATCGACCCGCCCCCTCAACCGACCCGTGAGGATGAGATCGAAAATGTAGCCATGAACGATGATTTTCCCGGTAAATATATCTGTGTCAATGATGGAGATGTCAATAACGACGGCGTTCCCAATTTTGCCGATGGGCTGAACAAACACAGTAACGAAGGCCCTGGAAAAGGCGGGGAATTTGTGCCGGTCAGGCTTACCTTGCCTCCTGCGGTGACGAAGGATCTGAAAAATGTATCGTTGAAATTCACTTATTCCGCCTCCAATCCTTCCATGATCAACAAAGTAATGAACGGTGACTGCGAGGAGTACCAGGTTGCGCCGGGACATTTAAGGATCTGGACGCAGGATGGTAATGTCAGCCGGAAGGTGGAAGAGGTCGGTGATGAGGAGGATGAGAACAGCGGACATTTTGTCAATTCCGGTGCATCCTATTCGGCAAAAGCCCTGGGTTTTGTTGCTCCTGAGGGCGGGCCCGCAAGCTTGAGCCGCACCTTGTTTGTC
>JANQFB010000043.1 GCA_028278085.1 Chitinophagales bacterium | reverse complement strand
TTCCTGCGGAACCGGAACGGATATGTGGTCGGCTGTCGGGGAATTTACCACTCTGGCTTCCAAAACTTCCATAAGCCCTCCAACCTCCGGAGAGACGGGATTCGTCAGCCTGCAGGTTGCTCCTAATCCTTCCGGCGGATTATTTACCGTGGCCGGCCGGTTGGAGCCTGATGCCCGGGCAACGATCGAAGTCCGGAATCTATTGGGACAAGGGGTTATAGAGCCCCGCCAGGTTAGCGGAGAGCAGTTTTCCGTGAAGCTTGACTTACGCCAGCAACCCAAAGGGATCTACCTGGTGTCCATTAGCCGTGGTGATGACCATTGGGTAACCAAGCTGGTTAAAACAGATTAAGCCAGGCGGCATGATCATCCTTTGGATCCCGTCAACTTTTTGGAAGCTGGCGGGATCTTTTTTTGGGGTTATATAGGTAGAGGCAAAACCAATAAAACACATAATCACCCATGGAAGGAGATCATTTTTCTATAGCAATGATCTGGAAGGTTTTGTTGTAAATGGCCATCAACCCTTACGAACGGGTGAAGAAATAGAAAAATACCTGTTAGTACAGGTTCTTCCGAATTCTCAATGGCTGATTAATAGAATTCTTTAATTTCGAATAAAAAAATGTAATGCCAGAATCCCACAACATAGAATACAAATCCAACTGGCGGGACGAATACCTGAAATGGATATGCGGCTTTGCCAATGCCAATGGCGGCAAACTGTATATCGGAATGGACGATAAGGGCAAGGTATCGGGCATTGACAACTACAACGAACTGCTGGAACTACTGCCCAACAAACTCCGGGATATATTGGGTGTGTATGCAGAGGTGAATCTGCAAAGCGTAAATGACAAATATTATCTCGAGATCATTGTTCCCCGCTATGATGTGCCTATTTCATTGCGGAGCAAGTACTATGTTCGCACCGGGAGCACCTTGCAGGAACTGAAAGGACCTGCTTTAAATGAATTCATCCTGAAACGTACCGGAAAGACATGGGTCGATCTTTCGGTTGAATCCGCCACCTTTAAGGACATTGATGAAGAAGCCGTTAAGTTTTTCATTAAGAAAGCCCTCAAAAGCAAACGCATTGCACCGGACGCTGCAGAGGAAGATACCAAGACACTTTTGAGCAACCTGCATCTCATTACTGATAACGGCAAGCTAAAAAATGCTGCCTTATTGCTTTTCGGGAAGGATCCGAAAAAGTATTTCATATCTGCCTATGTCAAGATCGGACGGTTCGGTGAATCGGATGCCGATCTGAAATTTCAGGATGTGGTGGAAGGCAACCTGATCGAAATGGCAGACAAGGTGATGGAAATCCTCAAAAGCAAGTATTTAGTTTTCCCGATCCGATACGAAGGCATGCAACGGATTGAAGAACTGGAATATCCTGAACCTGCTTTGCGGGAGGCTATCCTTAACGCTATTGTTCATAAAGACTACAAAGGCTCCACTATCCAGCTCAGCGTATACGACGACAAGCTGAATCTTTGGAACCCCGGCACATTACCGGACGAATTGAATATCGAAATGCTCAAAGGGAGACATCCTTCCCACCCACGCAACAAGAGCATCGCAGATATATTTTTTAAAGCTGGATATATTGAAGCCTGGGGAAGGGGCATTTCCATGATGATGGATACTTGCCATAAAGCAGGACTTCCCGAACCGACCATTGAAGAAGTGGCAGGCGGCATACAGATCACTTTCCTGAAAGACATCTTTTCAGAAGACTATTTGAAACGGTTGGGACTGAATGAGAGGCAGATTGAGGCAGTCGGGTATGTGAAGAAGAATGGAAAGATAACCAATAGGGAATATAAAGCTGTTTTAAAGGTTTCAAGAATAACTGCAACCCGTGATTTGTCAGAACTGGTAGAGAAAAATATTTTGCGGTCATCTGAGGCAAAAGGTGCGGGTTCGTTTTATGTTTTGACAATTGCATCATAATTGCATCAATCGCATCATGGTTGCATCATAATTGCATCAAGGAATGAAAAGTGACAGATATGACGAAATCGGGCGGAAACATATAATTCAATGTAAAGAGATAGATGAACCAATATTCAGAAAATGATCGATTGATGCTGGAGCGCTTAAATCATCCGGATACACTTATTATTATTGGCCGTGGGCATAGCGGTACCAGGATCTTACCGAAAGCATTGGAAGGTTCCGGGATCTTTTTCGGGTCCCCGCTTAATAGCGCCTACGATCTCCTGCCTGCCGAACCCATTTATGAAGCCTGTCGCATTTTTGGTCCATATGTGACCTACAAAGGAAATTACGAGTGGGATTTTGCCCGGGTCAACCAAATGGAAATTCCCCAGGGTTTCACGGAATTGCTTCAACAATATCTGCATTCCCTGCTACACTCGGAAAAGACTCGATTAGGATGGAAGATCCCCCAAAATACCCTGATCTTTCCCTGGCTGGTCAGGTTACTCCCGGCGGCAAAATTTATTCATTGGATCAGGCATCCGGAAGGATCCTGCAGCAAAATGACCGGCATCGACCGCCTGGAAAAATGGGGGATCGATTGTGATCGGTTTTTATTTCATGAATGGAATTATAAGATCCGCCTGGCCAGTTGGAAATACCATTATGATATCGTTCACCAAACGCCTAAGCCTGATCATTTTATGGAAATCAGGTTCGAAGATTATATTACCGAACAGGCCAGGTATAAAAAACAGGTGGAGGACTTTATCGGTATTCCCCTGAAAGAACTGGAACTGGATAAAAACAAGATCATCGGGGCTACCAAAAACTTGGGCAAAAAGTACCCCTTTGTGCAGCAGAGCATGATGGCACTGGATTATTCCTGAAATTATGCCGGCCCCCGGATAAACAGGATATCAAATCACTTCTTAGATTGTTGCTGCGCTCTTTTTTCCTTCATTTTTTCGAGGAGCTTCTTTTTAAACTCATATTCGGTCTTGTATAATAAGCCGACCTTGAGCAAAGGAAGGATCTCTTTGAATTGCGCATGATATTTACGCTTGATATCGACTTCTTTTTGTTGGGAAATGATCTCACCGTCGACATAGGCCTCCAACTCCTGTTCTGACATGGAATAGTACACATCTTTGGCGGCTTTTCGCCGCTTATTTCTTTCCAGTCTTACCTTTTTTAGCTCAGCCTGGTATTTGTTATAAACCGGCCAGAATACTTTTGCCTCGGCGGGTGTCAGTTGTATATGCTTGGTAAAATAGGCGATCTTCAGCGATTCCATGTTATCATCGGCTGCTTTACCGGGGTTGGGCCCGGATTGCGCATACACGCCGGATCCGAAGATCAACAGGAATATTGATAACAAATAGGAGATCCGGAAAGGGGTAGTTTGGGTTTTCATAATAGCTCCTCCTCTAAAAATTGATCATCGGCTTCATCGATCAGGTAGTCTTCGATCTCCTCATCGGTGAGTTCCATCTCTTCCACCGCGGATTCCGTTGATTCATCCAGCATGGCCATTGAATTCTCCAGTAATAAGGATTCATCGAAGTCGTCAAGGTTATCATTGATATAAGTATCCATCTCTTCCAACGCCAGTTGGTTGAATTCCGGGGCAGGATTCATGGTATTGTAATTAAAATAATAAAACCCGGCAATAAAAACCGCAACAAATACGGCTACGGCCAGGCGGTATTGAGGTTGGACAATTAGTTGGTACAACCATTCCCAGATCTTTGGTCGCTGGTTTTGAAGGCTGATCTCTTTTTGAATAGCTTGCGGCAATTCTTCGAAGTAATTGGCAGGGACCTGGTAGGGCTGCTTTTTTTCGATCTTTGCCAGTTGTGGAGCGATCTGCTGAAGTTCCTGTAGAATGTCTTTATCAGTTTTCATTTTGAATAATTGCTATTTTGGCTGGAGGTTAGACTGCGCTAACTTCCGAAGGTTTAATCGTCTTTTAAAAATTTTTCAATTTTTTTTACGGCATGATGATAGGATGCTTTCAGCGCACCGACGGATGTTCCCAGCACATCCGAAATATCTTCATAGGTCATTTCATCGTAATAGCGCATATTAAACACCAATTGTTGCTTTTCCGGCAATGCATGGATGGCGGCTTTTAATTTAAGGGTAACCTCATCCCCATCAAAGAACGGATCGGCTTTCAACCGGTTTGACAGATCGCTTTCATCATCATCGATCGGTGCGAAGAACTTTTTCTTCTTCTTATTCAGGAAGGTCAGCGATTCATTGGTGGCGATCCGATACAGCCAGGTATAGAGTTTCGATCCTTCCCGGAAATTTCCCAGATTCTTCCATACTTTGATCAGTACGTTTTGGATCACATCGTTGGCATCCTCGTGCTCGATGACCATCCTTCTGACATGCCAGTAAAGCTTTTCCTGGTACTTCCGGACCAGGAGGTTGAAAGCATAATGTTGAGTATCCGGGTTGCGAAATTTCGCTAAAAGCGATTTATCGTCTATTTCAGACAAAGGTCATGTGTTTTTGCGCGCCATTACTTTTAATGCTGCCTGCACGATATCCGGAGTATCAAGGCCGTATTTGGTTAGCAATTCTTCCGGCGTTCCGCTTTCCCCGAAAGTATCTTTCACCGCCACGATCTCCATGGGAGTGGGTTGATTAGCTGCAAGGACGTGCGCTATACAGTCGCCCAGCCCCCCGTGCAGTTGATGCTCTTCGGCCGTAACAACACAACCAGTCTTTCTAGCAGATTGTAAGACTGTTTTTGTGTCCAGGGGTTTAATGGTATGGATATTTATGACTTCCGCAGCATAGCCTTTTTCCGCCAAAACCCTTGCCGCTTCAACGGCTTTCCACACCAGGTGACCGATGGCAAAAAGGGTCACATCCGAACCTTCGTTCAGCAACTGGGCTTTCCCGATCTCGAAAGGTTGATCAGGATCTGTAAATACCGGCCATTTCGGACGTCCGAAACGCAGGTAGACCGGGCCCTGGTGTTGGGCGATCGCCAGGGTGGCGGCTTTGGTTTGGTTGTAATCACAAGGACAGATCACAGTCATATTCGGCAACATTCTCATCAACCCGAGATCCTCCAGGATCTGGTGAGTGGCACCATCTTCTCCCAGGGTGAGCCCATGATGGGAGGCGCAGATCTTTACATTTTTGTTGGAATAAGCGATCGATTGGCGGATCTGGTCGTATACCCTGCCGGTCGAAAAATTAGCGAAGGTACCGGTGAAAGGGATCTTACCGCCGATGGTTAAGCCTGCCGCTACGCCCATCATATTCGCTTCAGCAACGCCGCATTGCAAAAAACGATCGGGAAATTCTCCGGCAAAGCCGTTCATTTTCAAAGAACCGGCCAGGTCGGCCGTTAATCCGACAACTTCAGGGTTTTGACGGCCAAGTTCCAGTAATCCGGCTCCGAAACCGGAACGGGTATCTTTTTTTTCAGTATAGCTAATGGATTCGAGCATGTTTTTATAATTTAATCGTGATGGAAGTAGCGGATTTGATCTCAAAAACCTTATCAACGGTGGTGCTGGTTTTCTTCATATATTTCGGGCGGAAGATCAACCGGTAATGGCCCGGCTGCAAAACCAGCGTTTCTTTCCTGGATTGAACGTTCAGGGCATGGATCTTCCGGAGCTTATTATCTTTTTCTTCAAAAATACCGCCATAACCTTCGTAGTTCTTAACGACGGTCAGCACTCCCGGTGTAGCGATCTGTAAGGTGGTGGTCCGGCTTTGCCCGATAGAGATATTTTCCATTTTTATCCTGGGCAGGGTCAAAAATACCAGGTCATAGTTTCCGACCAGGTATTTTTCCCGGGTATCGAATTCCTGCACGAACGTGGTGCGGAAGGCGTCTTTTTTCCGGACCAGCGCTTTGATCTTCTTATTGGCGTTATCGAAAACGGTTTCGCCCTGTAGCTTTAATTCCAGGAAACCCTGCGGGGTCGGGATATTGACGATGTTGCTTTCCTCGGGTTTCAATTCAATATTTTTCTCCGTTACCGGGGGTATGGTTTGAACGGTAATATCATAGGTATTGACCGGATCGAGGGATAAGGTATCCGATTCGCCCCTTTGGTTTTGGGTATGATAATAATTATAGCGGGCCAGCCCGGAAACATTGTCATAAAAAGTCATATTCGCATTGGTTTCCGTGGCTTTGCCGTAAATATCCAATAAGTTCACTTTGATGGAAGTCCGGTTAACGACCCTTTTGATGACATTTTTCATGATCATTTGAAAATCGCTTGCCGAGGCAGCATTATAAAAGGATCCCATGCATTCAAAGGCCTCTTTGGTTTCCAGCTCAAGGCCCAGGCCGATGATGAAGGGTTTAAGGAAGATATTATGGCGTTGCATTTCCTTGGATATGGCACAGGGGTCTCCTTCACACGACTCCTCACCATCGGTGATCAGGATGATAATATTCCGGGTGTTGGCTCTTTTGGTAAAATCCCGGGCCGCCTGCTCCAAAGAATAAGCAATGGGGGTGGTTCCCTTGGGATGGATCATTTTCAGCTTGTTTTTGATGAAGGTGGCATTTTTTCTGCCGAAATTCACCTCCAGCCGGGTATCCTTGCAATCCCTCAATCCCTTGGGTGAAATATGTCCGTAAGCCCGCAATGCCAATTCGACATTGTTGACATTGTCCAGGCTATCCACGATCTCGGACAGGATATTCCTGGCCACGTTGATCTTAACCTGGCTGCCCCATTTATTCATCATACTGCCAGAACCGTCGAGCAGGAATAATATCCGGGTTACCACAGGCCCGCTTGGTTTAGGGGGTTGAGCGGTTGCTATAGTAATGAAGGTTGCGGCAACCATGCAACAGCCAAGTGTATGGACGATCTTATGGAAGAAAGGTGCAGCCATCGGTTAGAGGTTCAGTTTGGCAATTTTAGAGGGTTCGACGATGATGACCTTCGTTTGGGTGAGCACCGCTTCTTTGGCATCGAGCGGTCGATAGATGACCGTATAAGTGCCGGGCTGGATATCCAGCGTTTCTCTTTTACCCATTTTCTTGAATTCATAAACCCGCTCCAGGCGCCCCTCGTGGTTACTGTAGATGCCGGCAATATAGGGCTGTGATGCGGTTATCACAAGTGATCCCGCCTTGGGAACCTGGATCTCCGTGGTCTTGCTTTGATTGATCTTCATACTGCGATAGATCCGGGGAAGGGTAAGGATCTCCAGGTCGTAATTACCGATCAGGTACTTCTGTTCGGTATTGAAGTCCTGGACATATAAGATGTCTTTTTCTTCCGAGGGTCTGATCACACACTGGATATTGGAAAAGCCCACGCTCCCTTCGATCTTCAGTTTGAGGTTCCCCTGGGGTACATCCACGGGTATAATATTGTGTTTGCCGGGAACGAGCTCTATTCCGGAAACGGTAACGGAGGGTATCGAATGAACGGTAAGATCGTATTTCCCTACGGGGTCGATGTACAAGGTGTCCGGCAGACCCTGGCTGTTCATGGTATGCACAAAATTGTAGCGGATGGCTCCGGAGTAATTGTCGTAAAAAGTCATTTCCACATCCGTTTCCGTTGGCTGGTTGTATACATCCATCAGGTTGACCTGGGCCGTTGTGGTGTTGAGGGCCTGTGAAACAACCACATTAACCACATTCTCGAAGGATTGCTGGTCGGTGGCATCGTAATAGGTCCCCACGCAATCGAAATAATCCTCACCCTTTTGCTGCCCGATCCCTAATCCGACGATAAACGGTTTCAGCGAGATCCGCTTCTTTTGCAGCAGGATCGCCGTGGCACAAGGGTCGCCGTCACAGTTTTCCAGGCCATCGGTTATCAAAATAATGGCATTCAGGGCATTGGGATCGGAAGGGAAATCGTTTGCCGCCAGGAAAATCGAATAGGCAATGGGTGTCCAGCCCTGGGGGGTGGCTTTTTCCATGACCTGCCGGAAGAGATAAGCATTGTTGGAACTGAATGGGATCTCTAGCTTCGAATCTTTACAATCATGGGCGGATTTCGGTGATTGATGGCCAAACATCCGCAAGCCGAATTGAACATTCCTGTTCATTCGTCCGATGCTATCGGCAATGTGGTAAAGCAATGCTTTGGCTAACTGATATTTTGATTTTCCGCCGAAATCTTCTTTCATGCTTCCCGAAGCATCCAGCAGAAACAAAATACGCTTCACCTTTGGATAATAGATATTCTGTGCGCCGGCCTCAAAGGAAAACACAGCACAAAAAAGCCAGAACAGGCTAATAATGATCCCCCGCCTGGCGGAGGAGGCCTTATTTGACAACAATACTAACACAGGCTCAATATTCGGGAGTCAACGGATAGCCGGAAAAAGCATGTAACCCGCAAAATAATCCTTTAGAAGTCCCCTAATGTTTCCGGCAACTGATCCAGGGCAATCGCTGTTTGTTCGTCGTTAGGGGCGACGCCATGCCAATGATGATCATCTTCCATGAAGTCAACGCCTTTGCCCATGGTGGTTTGCATCAGGATCACTACCGGCCGGCCGTGGCCGCAGGCTGCCTTGGCTTGATCGAGTGTATGCAGGACTTCTTCCATGTTATTGCCATCCGCTTCCAATACTTTCCAGCCAAAAGCGTGCCATTTTGCGGAAACATCGCCTAAAGAGAGGACATCGTCGGTGTTGCCATCAATTTGTTTGCCGTTCAGATCGATGGTTGCGACCAGGTTATCGACTTTATGATGCGCCGCGAATAACATGGCTTCCCAATTTTGACCTTCCTGTAGTTCTCCGTCGCCATGTAAGGAATATACCAGGTGATCATCACCATTAAGTCTTTTAGCTAACGCGGCGCCGACGGCTACCGACATGCCTTGTCCCAGCGAACCGGAAGCGATCCTTACCCCTGGAAGGCCTTCTTCCGTGGCCGGATGCCCCTGGAGTCTTGAATTCAGTTTCCGGAAGGTCGCCAGTTCGGCAATCTCGAAATATCCTGCCCGGGCTAAAATGCTGTAGAAAAGGGGAGAGACATGGCCATTGGATAGAATGAAAATATCTTCGTTGATGCCATCCATGTTAAAGTCGGTGTTGTGATCCATAACATGGAAGTAGAGCGCAGTTAAAAGATCGGCACATCCCAAAGATCCTCCCGGATGCCCGCAGCCGGCTTGATTGGTCATCCGGATGATATCTCGTCTGACCTGAGTGGCAATGCCGTTTAGCGTTTCGATCGAAGGCATGGATTCAACGGTTAAGGGATCCGGGGAAGCCGGTTCTTTAAGGGTATACATAGCAAATGCTTGAAGGGATCAAAAAAAGCCATAAACTCCGTTCAAAGTTAATTCAATTAAAAAATATATCCGCATTGGCTGTGAATTAGAAATCAACATATCCACATTCCGGCGAAGCGGCCGTTTTTTTGTAATTTTATGGGTTCCGCCAGCAAAAACAGTGGCCTATGTCTGAAACCAAAGTATATCAGCCCAAGCATAAGATACGGATCGTTACGGCAGCATCGCTTTTCGATGGGCATGATGCGGCGATCAACGTGATGCGCCGGATCATTCAATCCACAGGTGTCGAGGTGATCCACCTGGGTCATGACAGGGGAGTGGAAGAAGTGGTCGATTGTGCCATTCAGGAAGATGCACAGGCGATTGCCATGACCTCCTACCAGGGCGGGCACATGGAATATTTCAAATACATGTACGACCTGCTGAAAGAAAAAGGCGCCGGTCATATTAAGATCTTTGGCGGAGGTGGCGGCACCATTTTGCCGGAGGAGATCAAAGAGCTTCAGCAATATGGCATTGCCCGGATCTACCACCCTGACGACGGACGGGAAATGGGCTTGCAAGGTATGATCAACGATATGGTTAAGCAGTCGGATTTCCCGACCGGCTACCAGTTGAATGGAGAATACAAAAAAGCTATTGGCAAGGATCCTCAAAGTATCGCCCGGTTGATATCCGCCGCGGAGAACTTTCCGGATGAGCACCGGCAAGACCTGGAGGCGATCCACCAAAAAGCCGCTACGATCAGATCCCCGGTTTTGGGGATAACAGGTACAGGAGGCGCAGGAAAATCCTCGTTAGTGGATGAGTTGGTCCGCCGGTTTTTGATCGATTTTGAGGATAAAACCCTTGGGATCATATCGGTTGACCCCTCCAAGAAAAAAACTGGTGGAGCTTTGCTAGGCGACCGCATCCGGATGAATTCCATCAGATCCGACCGGGTATACATGCGATCGCTGGCTACCCGGCAATCGAATCTTGCCTTGAGCAAGCACATCGATGATGCTTTGGATATATTAAAATCGGCCGAATTCGACCTGATCATCCTCGAAACCTCCGGTATCGGCCAGAGTGACACGGAAATTCTGGATTATGCCGACCTGAGCCTTTACGTGATGACCCCTGAATATGGCGCTGCCACACAATTGGAGAAGATCGATATGCTCGATTTTGCAGATGTGATCGCCATTAACAAATTCGATAAACGTGGGGCCCTGGATGCTTTGAGAGATGTGCGGAAGCAGTATAAACGCAACCATAAAATGTTCGAGGTCAGCGATGATGATCTGCCGGTTCACGGCACCATTGCTTCACAATTCAATGATCCGGGTACGAACCGTTTATATAAAGTCATTATGGATCTGCTGGCGGAAAAAACCGGCGCTGAATTACAATCTTCCTTTGGTGATAACGGCGAAAGTTCCGAAAAGATCTATATCATTCCGCCGGCCAGGGTCAGGTACCTGTCGGAAATAGCGGAAAACAGCAGGAATTATGACAAACAGGTGAAGGAGCAAGCGGCCATCGCGCAAAAATTATATAGTCTGCATCAATCGATAGCCGTTCTGGAGGCCTCGTCCAATGAAAACGCAAAGCAATTGGTGGCATCCCTGAAAAAGGAAGTGGATACCTTAGCGCTGGACCTGGATCCCCATTATCAAAAGATACTCGAAGGCTGGGAAGAAAAAGTCAGCCAATACGGATCTCCGGAGTTCACCTTTAAAGTCCGGGACAAAAGCATCAGTATTCAAACCCAAACCCGATCCTTGTCACACACCGCCATCTCGAAAGTGGCTTTACCACGGTATAAAGCCTGGGGCGACCTGCTTCAGTGGATCCTGCAGGAGAATGTTCCGGGAGAGTTTCCCTATACGGCAGGTATCTATCCCTTCAAGCGGGAAGGGGAAGATCCGACGCGGATGTTTGCCGGTGAGGGCGGCCCAGAACGGACCAACAAACGCTTTCATTATCTTTCCCTGGAGATACCGGCTAAAAGGCTATCCACCGCCTTCGATTCTGTGACCCTGTATGGAAATGATCCGGGCTACCGGCCGGATATCTATGGAAAGATCGGGAATTCCGGCACTTCCGTATGCTGTCTCGACGATGCAAAAAAATTGTATTCCGGCTTTAACCTGGCCGATCCGATGACCTCCGTCAGCATGACCATCAACGGACCTGCTCCCATGTTGCTGGGATATTTTATGAATGCTGCCATCGACCAGCAATGCGAGCTGTATATCAAAGAAAAGGGCCTGGAAAAAGAAGTCGAACAAAAGATCGCCAAAATATACAAAGGCACACAAAGACCGGCATACCAGGGAGAACTGCCTCCCGGAAATGATGGCCTGGGGCTGATGCTGTTAGGGGTAACCGGTGACCAGGTGCTCCCGGCCGAGGTCTATGAGCAGATCAAAAAAGAAACCCTGGCAAAAGTCAGGGGAACCGTTCAGGCGGATATCCTGAAAGAAGACCAGGCGCAGAATACCTGTATTTTTTCCACGGAATTTGCCCTTAGGCTCATGGGTGATGTGCAGGAATATTTTATCGACCATAATGTCAGGAATTTTTATTCCGTTTCCATTTCCGGCTATCATATCGCGGAAGCCGGCGCCAACCCCATTACCCAATTGGCATTAACGCTGTCGAACGGATTTACCTATGTGGAATATTTTCTAAGCCGGGGTATGGACATCGATAAGTTCGGCCCCAACCTTTCTTTCTTCTTTTCCAATGGCATCGATCCCGAATATGCCGTGATCGGCCGGGTGGCCAGGCGGATCTGGGCCAAAGCCATGAAACTGAAATACGGAGCCGGGCCACGGGCGCAGATGCTGAAATATCATATTCAGACCTCCGGCAGGTCTTTACACGCCCAGGAAATCGACTTTAATGATATCCGGACAACCTTACAGGCCTTGTATGCCATTTATGATAACTGTAATTCCCTGCATACAAACGCCTACGATGAGGCCATTACCACGCCGACCGAAGACAGCGTCAGAAGGGCTATGGCGATCCAGTTGATCATTAATAAGGAACTGGGGTTGGCCAAAAATGAAAACCCCCTGCAGGGATCATTTATTATCGAAGAATTGACCGACCTGGTGGAAGAAGCTGTTTTATCGGAATTCGACCGGATAACGGAAAGAGGGGGCGTATTGGGAGCCATGGAAACCATGTACCAACGCAGTAAGATCCAGGAAGAAAGCCTGCATTATGAAACATTGAAACATAGCGGAGAATATCCGATCGTCGGTGTTAATACATTTTTAAGTGCCAAGGGTTCTCCGACCATTATACCCGGTGAAGTGATCCGGGCCACCAAAGAAGAAAAAGAGTACCAGATCGGCATGCTCCGGGATCTGTTGAAAACCCGGGCCAAAGAAAGTGCCATCCATTTGAAAAACGTTCAACAGGCCGCAATCGGCAATCAAAATATTTTCGCCGCTCTGATGGAAGCCTGTAAGTACTGCTCGCTGGGCCAGATCACCAATGCCCTGTTCGAGGTCGGCGGACAGTACCGGAGGAATATGTGAGCGAGTATAGGGGTGGTTAGCATTAAATTTTCCCGGACATTGCTGTTAAATAAGCGTTAGCATTGGAGTCTCCTTCCCAAGCCCTTTGGCCAGAAGTTGGATCCCGGGATGATAAAGAATTTATAAGGTTTATTCCGGGAGGGCAGCCCTATTTCGATACCCTGGTCGGGATCATCGGCCAGGCACGATCCAGTATTCAGCTACAGGTCTATATCATTGACGATGATCAAACCGGCAACCGTATCATCAATGCCCTGGCAGCAGCCGTTCAAAGAGGCGTTGAAGTACATTTATTGGTGGATGGTTTCGGTTGCGGAGACCTGAGTGATGCGTTCATCAATAAGATCAGGGAGGCAGGGATCGTATACCGGAAATTTTCTCCGTGGACATCGCGGCGGAAGATCCAGTTAGGCCGGAGACTGCATCATAAGATAACGGTGATCGACCAATCCCGGATCTTGGTTACCGGGATCAATATTGCTGATCGCTATAGTGGCATTCATGAAAATCCCTGGCTGGATTTCGGCGTGCTGGTTGGTGGACGCATGGCTGTGCAAGCCTTTGAGTTGTGTGAGAACACCTTTCAGAAAAAGTACATCATCAATCCCAAGCCTCAATTCGAACCCATTATTTTTTCAGACCAAACGGCGGAACTGAAGCTGGCGCAGAACGACTGGCTCAAAGCTATGGGTGAAATATCCGTCGCTTACCGGGAGGCTATATCCAATGCTTCGGATAAGGTCATTATTGTTGCCAGTTACTTTTTACCCGGTCGCAGAATACGGCGGGGCCTGGTGGAGGCGGCTCAAAGGGGCGTGGAAATTAACCTGGTCCTATCGGCCATTTCCGACGTGAAAATGGTGCAGCGTGCTACGAATTATCTGTATGGCTGGCTGATCAAATGCAATATTAAGGTCTATGAATATCAAAAGGCGGTGGTTCATGGCAAGGTTGCGGTGGTAGACAAAAAATGGAGTACCATCGGTTCCTATAACCTGAACCATCTTAGCGACTATGGCAGTATCGAGTTGAATATCAATACCAAGAGCGATAGCTTTTGCACCCAGCTCGATGAATACCTGAGCCATATTATCGACCGGGATTGTAAACGTATAGAACCTGACTATATCCACCGGAAAAGCCTGGCCAGTAATCTGCTTGATTTTTTTGCTTACCTGTTTGTGCGGATAACCTTGAGAATGCTGCTCTATTTTACCCAGAAAGAGGCGGTTTAAGTAGAAGAGATTTTTTCAGAAGGTATGGAATTGTTCATTTGACAAAAATTTGACACCACTATTCCCTTCCAATGGAAGGGTTGGGATGGGTTAATTAACACATCTGTCAAATTTTTGTCAGTTTATCGACATGTAGGACAACTTTTTCAAAAAAAGACAAAAAAATAGCGCGATTTTGAAACCTTAATCGTATATTTGCGATATACGATTGATCATGGCATATTCCAAAGCATCTTTCTTTTTGCCCGACGAGATCGAAATAGCCGATCTCGCCAAGGCCATGGCTCATCCGGCAAGGATAGCCATCCTGAAATTACTGGCCAACAGAAATGATTGTATTTGCGGTGAGATCGTCGATGAGCTTCCTTTGTCGCAATCTACGATCTCCCAGCATTTGAAAGCCTTAAAAGAAGCTGGCCTGATCAAAGGAAATGTCGACGGCCCCAAGGTTTGCTATTGCCTGGACCTGGAAGCCTGCGACAATGCCAAAGCCTTTTTTAGCGCCATTTTCAAAAAAATAAATTGTTGTTAACCAAAAATCATAAACCATGAAAAGTGATCATGATATTAAAAGTATGGTCCGGGAAAAATACGGTGAAATAGCCATACAACAAGGAGAAAGCCTCAACAGTTGTTGTGGAGCCGAAAACTGCTGCGGGGAAGACATTGCCGATTTCAGTGAATCCTACAGCGATCTTTCGGGATACGTGGAAGCGGCCGATATGGGACTCGGCTGCGGATTGCCTACCCAATATGCCACCATTCAACCGGGCGATACGGTCCTTGACCTGGGCTGCGGAGCCGGAAATGACGTTTTTGTCGCCCGCTCCATCACCGGTGTGGAGGGAAAAGTGATCGGTGTGGATATGACCCCTGAAATGATCGATAAGGCCCGTTCGAATGCAGCGAAGCTGGGTTATGAAAACGTCGATTTCAGGTTGGGGGAGATCGAGGCTTTACCTGTTGCCGGTTCATCTGTCGATGTGGTCATATCCAATTGTGTGCTCAACCTGGTACCTGACAAAGCAAAAGCATTTGCGGAAATTTTCAGGGTCCTCAAACCCGGCGGTCGATTCAGCATTTCTGATATCGTGCTGGAAGGTGAACTACCGGAGGAGATGCAGTCTGCCGCTGCTTTATACGCCGGTTGTGTAGCCGGGGCGCTTCAGCAGAAGATCTATCTCGGACTGATCGAAGCCAATGGATTTGAAAATATCCGGATCATGAAATCCCAGGCCATAACATTGCCGGATGAGATCGTTAACCGTTACCTGGATGATACCCAGTTGAGGAACTTCCGGGAAAGCGGAACCGGGATTTACAGCATAACCGTATCCGCCGAAAAACCGGAAAGCCAATGTTGTGAACCGGGGTGTTGCTGAAATATGAATTGCTTCGTTCGAACCTAATTCACCCATCAAAAATCATAGATCGTACATCATAAATCACATTTGATGTATGATCTATGATCTATGATTTTTGATTTAGGATCTGATTGAAAAGGTAAATATATATCCCAATGCTATCCCTTGGAATCAGGTACATGCTCTTAGCCGGACTTGCGTTTGCGGTGATGCAGGTATGTGTTAAATACCTGGTGCGCATACCGGCTCATGAGATCATTTTATTCCGATCGGTGATCACCCTGGTTTTAAGTTTGAGCTGGTTGGTCTATCACCGGGTCCCGATTTGGGGGAATAACCGAAAACTGCTTTGGCTGAGGGGGATCTTTGGCATCATTGCTTTAACCAGCTTTGTGATCACCCTCAAGCATATACCTTTGGCCAGTGCTGTTACCCTCCAAAACCTTTCCCCCATTTTCACCATATTTTTGGCACAATTCATCCTTGGGGAAAAAGTCAGAAAATGGCAATGGTTATTTTTCGGGATCTCTTTTGTGGGCATCGCTTTCATTAAAGGTTTCGACCCCCGGATCTCCGGCTTTTACCTGGGCATAGGCCTCTTATCGGCAGTATTTGCCGGCCTGGCCTATAATTGCGTCAGAAAGCTTAAAGATACCGATCACCCGGTCGTTGTAGTCTTGTATTTTCCATTGATCGCTACACCGGTCATGGGTGGCTACAGCCTCTTTCACTGGGTTACTCCCCTTGGATATGATTGGTTCTGGCTGATCCTAATGGGTATTTGCACGCAATTGGGACAAGTATTCATGACCTTATCCCTAAGAGCCGAGGAGGCGAACAAAGTATCCGGGCTAAAACATATGGGGGCCATTTATGGGTTGATCCTGGGCTACTTCCTGTTCGATGAAACCTATGCCTTGCTTAGCCTGTTAGGCATTGCCTTGGTTTTGGCCGGCGTGGTCCTGAATACCTATTATGTGAACCTGTGGTCGAAAAAAACCAGTGACTAACGGAACCTGGTATGCCAGTCAATCACCGGAGATCAGAAGTATCAGCGATTCCCTACCAAAGAAGCAAAAAGGTCCAGGGTTTCGTCGAGCTTGCCTGGGAAAAACTTTATTCCGGCGTTGAAAGACACGGATTTTTTGATGAGGTAAGAAGAACCACCGGTTAATTGATGAAATCCTGCTCCGATCCGGCCTTCTGTAAAAAAAGCGCCCACATCATAAAAATTGACACTCAGGCCCACCGGGATATAGCCCCTGAAATACATGCCATGCTTGGCACGGTAGGTCAGGGTTTCATAGCCCGGATCCTGCTCCTCGAAGGGCACATTCTCCGGATCCTCATAAGTATAGTGTTGAGAAAAGATCAGCAGCATCCGGTCATGAAAGGTAGAACTCACAGAACCTCCCAAGCCGACGTATCCCTGGATTTGCTTGCCGTAGCTCTTTTTAAAAAGGACAGCCGTTTGCAGGGCGACCTCATTTTCCACATCACAATACATGATGGATGAGTTTAAGGTCTTGCCCGGGGAAACATCCTCTTCTTTGGAATAGCTGATCAGCGCTTCTTTACCCCAGGCAGTCATTAGGCCCAACCGGTATTCGATGCCGCTTTGAAAGGGTGATCCTTGGGTCCCGCCAGGAGCAAAGCTCAGGTTGACATGCAGCCTTGGGCTGCCCTGTTCCTGGTAAAAAGTGCCCGTATATCCTTCCAGGTCGAGATCAACCATAGCCGGATCGGCGGCACGGCCCTTCATATCACTTAGGGTCATGGATTCAAAATAGTCCGTATGGCCGCCAAAGGATGCGGATATACCGGTGATCTGCCATTTTTTTGCGGTGGGGAGGCTTACTTGTGCGAACAAATGATGGCAGGATAAAATAGCGGGGAAGGCCAATAAAATAAACAGTTGATTTTTCATGAGATGAAATTTATGTGAGTATAGATAGTATCTAACAACGATTGTGGGTCAGCCTTTTAAAGGCATAGTCATAAAAGTTTTAAAAGCCCGTTCTCGGGAAACTAACCCTGCATGGCTTATGAAGTAATGCGGAAAATCTTAAAATATTGTCTGACCAACGATAAAAGATATAAAATTTATGCCGATCGGGCAAGGTTGCGGGCTACCATTGTCGAGAATTATCTGTTAAATTCGTGGAAATTTTGAAACGGATTGACAAATGTAATTCGAATTGCTTTATGGTCGGCCCCCCGGAATATTTCCACGGCCATGATGTATGCTTTTGCGCAGCGTCCCGATACGACTGTTGTCGATGAACCTTTATTCGGATATTTTCTGCAGCAAACAGGCGTTGACCGTCCATCCCGTGATGAAGTGCTGCAAACAATGGAACTGGACGGCGAGGCCATCATCCGGCAAACGATCCTCGGCCCATGTGAAAGCAGGGTCCTTTTCCTGAAAAATATTGCCAACCACCTGATCGACCTGGATTGGTCATTCCTGGAAAAGCTGCATAATATTATCCTGACCAGGGATCCCGGAAAAATGCTGTTGTCCTATAACAAGGTTGTGGAGCAACCCACGATGCTGGATACGGCCTATGCCTTTCAAACGCAACTATTGGATCATATCCTCGATAGGGGTCAACAGCCGATCGTAGTGGAGACCAACCAGGTCTTGTCCGACCCGGAGGGCATTTTAAAACAGATATGTAAGCGGCTGGATATCCCTTTTAACAGCAGCATGCTGCAATGGCCGGCCGGTCCACGCCCGGAAGACGGCGTTTGGGCTAAATACTGGTATCATAATCTTCACCGGTCCACTTCCTTCGGCCCCCCTAATACCGGCCATGCCGAACTTCCGGAGCACCTGGAAGCTTTATACCGGGAATGTTTGCCCCATTACAGAAAATTGCTACAATATCAACTCAAAACCTGGATCACATGAGCAAATACAATCAACCCAACCCGCGCAATGATGACACCTTTGTCCATGTAAATGGCGAATTGGTCAAAAGAAAAGATGCAAAGATCTCCGTATTGGACAGCCTGGTGCAGGGAGGAGACGGGGTATGGGAAGGACTGAGGGTTTACCAGGGAAAGATCTGCCAGTTGGAAGCGCATCTCGACCGGCTGATGGCCTCGGCGAAAGCTATGGATTTCAAGAACATACCCGGTAAAGAAGCCGTCCGTTCAGCCATTTTTGAAACCTTAAAAGCCAATCGAATGGACGATGGGGTTCATATCCGGTTAACCTTATCGCGGGGCATGAAAAGCACGTCAGGTATGAATCCGGAATTAAATGTACACGGTTGCGGGCTGATCGTTTTGGCGGAATGGAAACCCCCGGTGTACGGAGAAGAGGGAACCAAACTGATCATTGCCTCTACCCGGCGTAATCCTCCCCAGTGCCTCGATTCGAAGATCCATCATAATAACCTCATCAACAATATCCTGGCCAAGATCGAAGCCAACTATGCCGGTGTCGACGATGCGGTTATGCTCGATATTTACGGTTATGTTTCCGAGACCAATGCCACCAATATTTTCCTGGTAAAAGATGGTGTGCTGGTCACCCCTTTTGCGGATAGTTGCCTGCCGGGGCTTACCCGCGCAAAGGTATTGCAATTGGCCGAAGCGGAAAATATCCGGACCAGGGAAAAAAGCGTTTCGCCCGCAGAGCTTTATGTAGCCGATGAAGTCTTTACGACCGGAACGATGGGTGAGCTAAGTCCGGTTGTCAAGATCGACGGCCGCAGCATTGGGTCGGGCAAACCGGGCCCCGTAACCGAGAAACTGCGGCAGGTGTACCTGGAAAAGGTCGTGGATGAAGGAGTGCCCATCCCTTTTTGAACTTTTTTCCAACAAACGGCAATAACCCGGCGGGTTTCCCGTTAGTATTTACCAATCCGCATCACCTGTATCAGTGTATCTCCGGGAGGAATACCAGCCACCGGCCTGATAAATGTAAAATGTGTAACAATGGAAGCGTTTAAAACCAGTATGCTGGAATACAGCAAGATCATCCTGCAAAAAGTAAGTTTCGATAAATCCCTTTTTCAAAAAGAGCTCGCCAAAGCGGTCCGCAGATTATTGGAAAACGAGATCAAAGAACTCCTGCTTTGGGTAAAATTGAATTTTGGCCGTCAACATAAGATCGTGTTTAACGCCCAAAAAAGCCTGCCCGCATTCAGCCGGCGGAAACCCCGCCGTTCTTAGTCAGGCCTACCAAATCCGGCGATCTTCCGGAAACTATTTCATGTGATTTTAGGTTATCCTGTTCTTAATGGTTAATTTTACAGGCATTTTCTTAACTTAAAAACACACCCATGAAAAACATTTCATTAATTATGACGATAAGCGCTCTGCTGCTTTATGGCTGCGGAGGCAGCGGTGGAGGATCTGTTGAGACCAATGCTCCCGAAACCCCTGCGGTTGCCGCTTCAAATGCTGTTACCTATGCCATCGATACGGAAGAGAGTATCATTACCTGGATGGGCAAAAAGTTAGCCTATAACCATGAAGGAACGATCAAGCTGAACGGTGGAAGCATCAGCACCGATGGAGGAATGATCCAGGCCGGTAACTTTACCGTGGATATGAACTCTATGATGGAAAATGGCAAAGGAACATTCGATAGTGAAGAAAAAGTCGATAAGCTGATCGGGCACTTAAAATCGCCTGATTTTTTTGAAGTGGAAACTTACCCGACTTCTACCTTTGAGATCACCGAAGCTTCCAAAGATAATATCAAAGGAAATCTAACGATCAAAGGTGTTACCAAAGAGATCAACTTTCCCATCATGTACGAGGAACTGGACGGTCGTTTCAAGGCCAAAGCCAGTTTTGTCATCAATCGCGCCGACTGGAATATCCAGTATGGTTCCGGAACTTTCTTCGATAACCTGGGCGATGAGGTGATCAGCGACGATATTGCCTTTACCGTTACCGTGATCGGTAATAGTTAAGTCTTGTCAGATATCCGGTAAAAGGCGGCCGGCCCTTCGCTTGGTTGCCTTTTTTGCATGCCCTGAACGGGCGCTTGCGATGGCTTAGGGTCCGGCAGGAATTCATCGAACAATTTGCCCCACCACCCGGGAGAACTTAAGAAATTATTGTACCTTGATATATTGATGTTCAAAAAGTCTATTAAGAAGGAGGAAGTCAACAGTTTAGCATTAGCACACTATACCGGCCCGGTACAGTTAATTGAAGAGGCCACACATTTAGGGCCCGCGATCAACGCCATTCGACAAAGTACGATCATCGGTGTCGATACGGAAACCAAGCCTTCTTTCCGCAAAGGCCAGTCGTATCCGGTTGCCTTGCTGCAGGTGGCTACCGACCAGCATGTTTTTCTCTTTCGTCTGAATAAGATCGGATTCCCGGGATCGCTAATAAGCATCCTGGAGGATGGTGATATTACCAAGATCGGGATCGACTTTGAAGACGATATTAAATCCCTGCAAAAGCTCCGGAACTTCCAACCCCAATCCGTCGTCGACCTGAATGCCTATTCCAAATCCCTGGGATTCAAGAATTACGGTGCCCGGAACCTCACCGCCATTGTACTCGGCTTCCGGTTCAGCAAACGACAGCAGACCAGTAATTGGGAAGTAGATGTGTTGAGTGAACAGCAGATCATTTATGCTGCAACGGATGCCTGGGTTTGCCGGGAGATCTACCTTTCCTTCCTGGCCAATGGCTACGGGCCTTAGCGAATGCTATCATCACTTTCCACGAATACAGGCTTGCGTTCAGCCTTTTTGCCGCCTGTTGAGGAAGAATAAATAAACAATCGCGATCACTGCCAGGATAACGCCACTATGATAGGCCAGGGCAAACTTAGTGGTATCGTTCCGGTAGATCCAAGCGGAGATCAAGGCTCCCAAACCGATACCCAATTCCATGGCAATAAACATGGTGGCGATCGCCCTGGCGCGGAATTTTTCCAGGCTCAGATCGATGGTCCAGGCAAAAATGGTCGGAGAGTTGATGCCTACGGCAAAACCATAGATCACAGCAGCGATATACAGATCGGTTTTGTTTTCAGCGATCCCCAGGTAGAGGAGGCCCAGGGCGAGCAAAATACAACCCACCTGTAAAACGCGGATCCGGCCAAACTTATCCGATGCTTTTCCGGCGATGAAGCGGATAGCCACCGAAGCGACCACGAAAGCACTAAAAAACAAGCCTTTGTTTTCCATACCCAGCAGCTTGCAATAATCCGGAACGATGGTCAGGATCATCCCGAAAGAATAAACCGTCAGCAGCATTACGATTGCAGGTCCTGCGACCCGGGGTTCCAAAACATCGCTACCGGAAAATTTCAGATCCTTCAAGCGGAAGGGCTGCCGGTCAGCTAAGGTTTCTTTCATACTGATGATCGTCAGTAAGGAAAGCAAGGCCGTGATAGACGAGGTGTAAAACAAGACATTCATACCGAAATTATTGGAAATATAGCCCCCCAGCGCCGGTCCGCCCGCCATTCCGATACCCCCGGCCATTCCCAATACACCCATGGCCTCTCCCCGCCGGGCTACCGGAACGATATCGGCCAGGTAGGCAGTGGTGCCTGTCGGCTTGAAGCCGGTTGAAAAGCCATGGACAAAGCGCAGGATGAAAAAACCGCTGATAGTGATCATGACCGGATAGAGGAGCCCGCAAACAATACAAACACCCGTTCCGATGACCATGACGGGCACCCTTCCAACCGTATCGGCCATTTTTCCGCTGAATGGCCTGGAGATCAGGGCGGCGAGGGTGAACAAGGCAATGATCCAACCTTTATAGTCCTGGCCGCCAAGGGTAGTCAGGAAGTCCGGAAGATCCGGGATGATCATGTTAAAGCTCGCCAGGAACAATACCGAGCTCAGACACAGTAACCAAAATTGGAAAGTATAAAGTTTCTCGGTCGGTTTATTCAATTCAAGAGGATAATCGATATACAGCAGGCTAAGGATAGGCTATGTTTCCATCCTCCGCGAAGATAAAATAAATTGGTCAGAGTCTTGTCAAGCCTGTTTTCGGATACCCAAGGAGCCGGACCGACAGGGTAATTTGTCCTTTTCCACAGGAGAATTCAACACAAAACAAGGGTTATCCACAAAAAAATCAACATTTTAGACACTCATCTGTTGATATTAACTAGCTGATAATCAGTCTCTTTTCGACCAACCCCCGGATAAATTCGTTAAAAAAGTGTTGAAAAAACTTGCAACTTATCCACATCGACTATAAATTTGTCTGGACTTTCCTCATGGATTTCACCAAAAAGCTTCAAAACTAGCGGAGCATTTTTTTTCCAACCGCTCCAACATTCCTTAACGAAACACCATATTATGAAAAAGCGCAGAATCATAACTTTTGTTATGCTGGCATTCGTTTCCCTGAACTTATTTAGCCAACCCGCTTACATCTTTTATGAAGAAGGGGAAGTTAAATACAAAGCAGGGGAATTAG
This sequence comes from Chitinophagales bacterium, assembly GCA_028278085.1. Lineage (GTDB taxonomy): Bacteria > Bacteroidota > Bacteroidia > Chitinophagales > JANQFB01 > JANQFB01. The sequence continues at coordinate 7,393 of JANQFB010000043.1, read as the reverse complement.
AGGAAGCTATTAAACATTATGACAAGGCTTTAACCAAGGATGATTCCTACTACAAAGCCTATATCAAAAGGGGGATGGCCCGTTATACTTTGGGTCAGAATGAGGCGGCCATGTCAGATTTTAATAAGGTCATCGAACTGGAGCCTGAAAACTACCAGGCATTTTACTACCGGGGAATGATCTATGATGCTTTGAATGACCAAAAAGCTGCGATGAAGGATTACAATAAAGTGATAAAGATGAATCCGCAGTTTTATGATGTATATATTATGAAAGGCCAGTTGGCTTTCGAAATGGATAAGAAAGAAGATGCTATCGGTAATATTACCAAAGCGATCTCCATTAATTTCAAAAAGCCCGAGGCCTATTTTTTACGGTCCGCCATTTTTGAAGCGGATAACAAGTATGAATCGGCCATTGAAGATTATACCAAGATCCTGGCGATGGATAAGGATAATGAAAAAGCCTTGTATAAACGTGGCGTAGCCTATGCTATGATCGATAACCACAAAGATGCCATCCTTGATTTTTCAAAAGTGATCGGTTCCGGCCGGGATGATGAAGAGATCCGTTTGAACCGGGGATTGTCTTATAAGGCGCTCCAGGACCATGAAGGCATCATTGGCGATTTCTCTCATCTGATCGATGAATTGAATATTACCGATGATCCGAGCTTTTATGTCAACAGGGGTATTGCCTATAAAGCCCTGGGCAAGCAGGAAGATGCCGTAAAAGACCTGACCAAAGCCCTGACTTTTAAGGAAGATCCGCTGGTATACCTGGAAAGAGGTTCGATCTACCGGGAGCAGGCCAAAACGATGGAAGCGCTGCATGACCTCAACCGAAGTGTCGATTTGGATCCTGAGAGCTACGATGCCTATTATGGCCGTGCCCTGATCTATTTCGAGAAGGAAGATTGTAAAAATGCCATCGACGATTGTACCAAAGCCCTGTCGATAAAGCCGACCAAAGAAGCTTATTTCCTGAGGAGCAAATGCAATTACCTGGTCAAAAACCAGGAAGCCGTTTGTGAAGATCTCCAGAAAGCTGCAGACATGGGCCATGAAGAAGCCAAAGAAAAGGCCTTCCTGATGTGTTACCAAAAGAGAAGGTAAGCATTGCCCACCCGTTTTTTTACCGGTTGGGGCAACAACGGCTTAATATAACCGCATATAAATTTTTCAGCATAGTGGACAAACTTTTATTCCCTTCTTTGATTGAAGGGAGTAAAAGTTTTTTTTATGCCTAACCGGCACAGACGATCCCTGCTGAGGCTAGACGGTAGAAGGGTTAAGTTTATGGAATTAGAAGGAATGAAGAAAAGAGATATTCGGGAGAACGGATATAAGGTTACTTACGGGCTACACGGTCATGATCTCTTCTTCCTTGGCGTGCAGATACTTATCGACCTTTTCGATGTAAGCATTGGTAAGGTCCTGCACTTTGTCCTCGCCTTTCCGGGCAAGATCTTCCGATAAGCCATCTTTGGTGAGGCTTTTCATCATATCGTTAGCTTCCTTACGGGCGTTTCTTACACTGATCTTGGAGCTTTCCGCCAGCTCCTTGACCTTTTTGACCAATTCTTTCCGCCGTTCTTCCGTTAAGGGGGGCATGATCAGACGGATCACGTTGCCGTCGTTTTGCGGGGTAACCCCGATATTTGCTGCAATGATGGCCCGTTCCACAGGTTCCAGCATACTTTTTTCCCAGGGAGTGATCACCAGGGTTTTTACATCCAGGTTGTTGACGTTGGCCACTTGTTTGATCGGGGTATCGTTGCCATAATAGTCGACCATGATACCGTCCAACATAGCCGGGTTGGCCTTTCCGGCACGGACCCTGGCCATTTCCTGCTGGAGATGGGTAATGGATCTTTCCATTTGATCTTTGGCCTCATCGAGGCAGATATTTACTTCTTCTGTCATGGCTGCTGTATTGTGTTTATACGGAGACTAATGTACCGACATTTTGCCCTTGTATAACTTTACTCAAATTCCCTTTTTTATTCATGTCGAATACAATTATAGGTAATTTATTTTCATTACACAAAGTAAATGCCGTCATATCCATGACATTTAGGCCGTTTTTATAGACCTCATCAAAAGAAATATTTTCGTACCGTTTGGCGTCCCGGTCTTTCTCGGGATCCGAGGTATAAATACCGTCGACGCGAGTGCCTTTGAGGATAACATTGGCTTCGATCTCGATAGCCCTGAGGGAAGCTGCCGTATCGGTGGTGAAATAAGGGTTACCGGTACCTGCCCCGAAGATGACCACCCGTCCTTTTTCAACATGTCGTACGGCTCTTCTCCGGATATAGGGTTCGCAGATCTGCTCCATTTTGATGGCCGATAATAAACGGGTATATACACCGATCTTTTCCAGGGCATCCTGCATAGCCATACCATTGATCACAGTGGCCAGCATACCCATATAATCACCCTGAACCCGATCGACGCCGGTTTCGGAAGCCTGCATGCCCCTGAATATATTTCCTCCGCCAATTACTATGGCTACTTCCACACCGAGATCTACAATGGCTTTGATATCAGCGGCATATTGTGCGATCCTGTCAGGATCGATACCGAATTGATTGCTACCCATTAAAGCTTCACCGCTTAGCTTCAACAGGATCCTTTTGTACTTGAGGGCCATGGCTAATGAATTTTGCAAAAAAAAAGAGAGAATCAAATTCTCTCTTTTCAATAAATTAACTACCTAAAGCAATGCGCTTGAATTGAACGACGGTCAGGTTCGGATCCAATTCCTTCAATACCTGGTTGACCGTTTTACTGCCGTCCTTGACGAACTGCTGGTTTAATAATGTATTTTCTTTGTAAAACTTATTCAGCTTACCCATGGCGATCTTGTCGATCATATCTTCCGGCTTTCCTTCCGCTCTGACCTGTTCCCGGGCAATATCGAGCTCTCTGTCGACAACTGATTGTTCGACATCGTCTTTATCCACGGCAATAGGCGACATGGCTGCGATCTGCATGGCGATATCTTTACCGATCTGTTGGACAGCATCGGATTTGGGTTGATTTAAAGCGACCAAAACCCCGATCTTGTAACCGGCATGGATGTAAGGAATGATGCAATCTCCCTCCATTTTTTCATATTTGGTAACTTCTATCTTTTCGCCGATCTTACCTACCTGGTCGGTGAGCTTATTTTTTAAAGAAGAGCCGTTGAGATTGGCTTCCAGCAATCCTTCCAGGTCGGAAACATCTATTTTCAAAGCATTATCAGCGATGGATTGAGCGAAACTGATGAACTCTTCGTTTTTAGCCACGAAGTCGGTTTCACAAGCCAGGTTCACAATAACCCCGGTTTTTCCATTGTCGTTGGTTTGTGCGATCACAACACCTTCTTTGGCCTCACGGTCGGCTCTTTGTGCGGATACTTTTTGTCCTTTTTTTCTCAGGAAATCAATGGCCGCTTCCATATCGCCATTGGATTCCTGGAGGGCTTTTTTGCAATCCATTAAACCCGCACCTGTTTGTTTACGAAGTTCATTGACTTGTTGTGCAGTAATTTCCATGTTATTGTAATTCGGTTTATTAACTTATTTGGAATCAGTTACTTCCTTTTCAGCAGCTTCTTCTTTCGGCTCTTCTTTGGCTTTTTCAGTCTTTTCAGCCTTGGCCGTTGTTTTCGTTGCAGCTTTGGCGCCGGCTTTAGCATTATCCCCGTTGCCTGTTTTTTTAGCGGTTTTGGCTTTTTCCTCCTTGGGACTTTCTTCTTTTGCTGCTTTGGCTTTAGGCTTTTCCGTGGCTTCGGCGGCTACCGGTTCTGCTGCGGGCTCCCCTTCTTTTTCCTCAGCATCGGCACTTTCCCCGGCAGGTTCATCACCCTCTGCCTTGGCTGCTTCTTCAGCCGCTTCTTTTTCGGCTTCCTTCCGCTGGGTTTCCAGCTCTTTTTCCTTTTTCCGTTCTTCCAGGCCCTCCTGGATAGCATCGGTAATGAAATTGGTGATGATCTCTATGGATTTGGAGGCATCATCATTGGCAGGAATAGGAAAGTCGACGGCTGTCGGATCAGAATTGGTATCGACCATGGCAAAAGTCGGGACATTCAAGGTTTGCGCTTCTGCAAAGGCGATATGTTCGTAGCTCAGATCCACGATATAAAGAGCCGCCGGCAGACGGTTCAATAAAGCGATCCCTCCGAGCACCCTTTCCAGCTTTTCTTTCTCACGGCTTAAGACCAGCCTTTCTTTTTTGGTAATATTTTCAAACGTTCCGTCATTGATCATTCGCTCGATACTCTGCATCCGTTTGATCGATTTCCGGATAGTTGCAAAATTCGTTAACATACCTCCCAGCCATCTTTCCGTTACATAAGGCATGTTGACCCGTTTGGCAGCTTCTTCGACGATCGTTTTCCCTTGTTTCTTAGTCGCGACAAAAAGGATCTTCTTACCCGACTTGGCGATCGACTTAAATGCCGCACCGGCCTCGGTCAGCTTTTCCGCTGTTTTATGCAGATCGATGATATGTATGCCTTTGCGCTCCATAAAGATATAAGGAGCCATTTTAGGGTTCCACTTCTTCTTAAGATGTCCGAAATGAACACCGGAGTCTAATAATTCCTTGTAGGTAATTTGCTTCATAAATGCTTGTATTGAGAAACAATTATAATCAGATGAAAGACTTTAACGTTTACTGTATTGAGTGGCTTTCCTGGCCTTACGCAAGCCCGGTTTTTTCCGTTCGACCACTCTCGGATCCCGGGTTAATAGCTTATTCGCCTTAAGCGCGGGCCTGAATTCCGGGTTGACTTCACATAATGCCCGGGATATTCCCAACTGGACTGCTTGCGCCTGTCCTTTAATACCCCCTCCGGTAACATTGACACTGATATCGAATTTATCGGAGGCATCGATAACAGATACGGGCTGTTCTACATAAGAGATCAGGTGATTAACCGTAAAGTAGCTCTTATGATCTTTGGCGTTAACCGTGATCTTGCCATTACCTTTTTTCAACAGAACTCTGGCAACGGCGCTTTTTCTTCTGCCAACGGCTTTAATTACATCCATGCGTTAGAATTTGAGAGATTTTGGTTTTTGTGCATTGTGTGGGTGGTCGGGTCCGGCATAAACAAAAAGTTTCTTGAACATCGCCCGGCCCAACCGGTTTTTCGGTAACATGCCTCTGACCGATCGTTCGACAACCGAATGTGGCTTGCTGGCCAACAGTTGCTGCGGGGTTTTGACCCGCTGCCCTCCGGGATAACCGGTATAGGAAACATATTTTTTATCCGTTACCTTATTGCCGGTAAGTTTTACCTTTTCCGCATTTATCACGATCACATAATCCCCGCAATCGACATGAGGGGTAAAATAGGCTTTATGCTTTCCCCGCAGGATCTTGGCAATTTCGGAACTCATCCTTCCCAGGGTCATGTGCTCGGCATCTACCAAGTACCAGTCCCTCTTGATGGAATCACTATTTGCTGATTGGGTTCGATAACTTAAAGTATTCACGACAGCAATTTTTTTAGATCATTAGCTTTCAAAAATGGTCTGCAAAAATAGGGGAATTAAAGCACTAAACATAAAAAAACGGGGTGATTTTTCACCCCGTTTTCCATAAAACGCTGATTATCAGTGAAAATTTCGTCACAATATTTTAGAGCACGCCTAATTTTCGCTTTTGATAGCTACCCCGGCTTTTGGTGTTTTCAACTGTCACGGCTTTTGATGTTTTCAACTGTCACGGCTTTGGGTGATTTCAACTGTCACGGTTTTTGGTGATTTCAACTGTCACGGTTTTGGGTGTTTTCACCAAAATACTGCGGGGCTGGCTTTGAATTACGCCACACTGAATTCATGTCCCTGAGCATATCAACAGGCGCTTAATCTCTGGAGCCCATGAACAACATCACATAGTACAGTAAGGTAGTGACAGCGGCCAATGCAGAGACCACATAGGTCGAGGCGGCCCACTTTAAGGCGTTTTCGGCCTTGCTTTGCTGTTCGGAGCTGGTTAAATTCCGTTGCTGCAACCAGGCCAGGGCACGGTTACTGGCGTCAAACTCTACCGGCAGGGTTACCAGGCTGAATAAAGTGATGGCCCCCTGAAGGGTGATGATCACCAATAAAACGGAGCTCAGGTTAAAAATAGCACCGAAGGTGAACAACATACCGATGATCAGGATCCAATTCAGCATTTTGGAGCTGATACTCACCACCGGTACCAGGGTGGAGCGCAGGTTTAAGAAGCTGTAAGCTGTGGCATGCTGAACGGCATGGCCGGTTTCGTGCGCGGCAACGGCTGCTGCGGCAACACTGTTATTCCGGTACACTTCTTCGCTTAAATTGATGGTCTTGTTGGCAGGATTATAATGGTCGGTCAGCATACCCGGCACCGAAACCACCTGTACGTCATGAATGCCATGATCGTAAAGCATGGCTTCCGCTACCTGCTTTCCGGTTAAGCCAGCGCGGATCGGGATCTTCGAATATTCCCGGAACCGACTTTTCAACCTTCCTTGTACAAACAATCCGAGGACTAAAAAAACAACAAAAATGATTAGATACATGAGCACTTGGTTTTAAGGTTCAATATTTACTGATTTAATCCGCCTCCGTCAAGCTACGGCGGACGAGAGGCAATGATCTAATTTCCCGATGCTTGCATCGGAATAATGGTTCCAGGCCTTGCCCTGGAGTTAATACCATTTATTTACGTAATAAATTACGTAAATCCGGTTGCCGGCGTCCTTTCGGTATCCTTCCGGACGTCGTCATTCAATAACAGTCAGAAATAATGCCAAAGCCGAAATACTGACAGCTTGTCATTAAACTGGTGTCATGATAGACAGAACGCTGCCTCAGGAAGCAATTGTGGCAGGGTAACGGCCAGGCAGGCTGGTGAGAATGTCCTCGATATGGTGGTAATCATCGGCCGTTACCAACTGTTGGCGGATGGGTTTGATATGCTGTAGCCCTTTGAAATAATTATTATAGTGTTTCCGCATTTCAAAAATGCCGACTTTTTCACCCTTCCAGGCCACGGAATTTTTCAGGTGCTCCCGGCAAGCCTCGACCCTTTCCATCACGGTAGGCGGCGGCAGGGATTCACCGGTCCTGAAAAAATGCTTGATCTCCCTGAAGATCCAGGGATAGCCGATTGCCGCCCGGCCGATCATGATCCCGTCAACACCATATTTTCGACGCATGTCCAGGGCTTTTTCAGGGCTGTTGACATCGCCGTTCCCGAAAACCGGTATATGCATCCGCGGATTGTTCCTGACTTCACCGATGAGGGTCCAGTCGGCTTCCCCTTTGTACATTTGTACCCGGGTCCGGCCGTGAATGCTGATGGCTTTAATGCCGACATCCTGTAGTTGTTCGGCTATATCGACAATATGTTTGGAATCGTTA
>JANQFB010000582.1 GCA_028278085.1 Chitinophagales bacterium | reverse complement strand
AAGCATGAATATTGGGAAGACTACTGGCCCTACCCTTTGAATGCAAGCGGGTATGGCCAGTAGTCTTCCCAATATTCATGCTTTTCTTTATCGGTAAGCCAGTCATCCAGGGTAAATAAACGGCCCATCGAACGAAATGGCCTGCCTTTGCGATCAACCTGGAATGGTAATGGCACCTTGATGCTTTTACTTTTCTCTTTTTCGGGAAATATATTATCGCTCTCTAAAACCCATTGTTTTTCGATCTTAACATGCTTGATGTTTTTACGGGTAATCAGCCAGCGGTTTGGAACAGCCGGGAATTTTGTATTGTCGGAGCCTGCAGTTTTCAGGGCTTCGGGCAGGTCCCAATGAAGGTGAATGCCCTTTTCTAAAGTGAAATTTTGGTTTTGAAAAGGTTGGGATACGATGGATTCGCTAATAAATGCGGTATTCGGATTGGCGTCAAATGGTTTGTGAGGGTTGTCGGTGTTTATATATGGTAGGCTACCGAAATCCGCCATTTCCGATGCAACGGTTTTCGGTGCAGCGAGATTAAGTGCGGCCACATGTATGGGCACTAAAAGAGCTGGTTGGTTAGTTCTTGACATTAATGCAATGAACTTGTACGATTCTTCTCAAATAGCGTATCCGAATTTTAGTAGCAACAATTCAATAAGAATACATCAAAATAATTGCTCTGCAAGCGACCAACCCAAATGCATAAAGCTCAAAAAACATATTTGAAACTTATACCAATATACGTTAAATCCAGAACTATATTCTAAGAAAGTATCAACAATTTGCCGTAGCATATTTTGTCATATAAAAACAGTAAACATACAAAGGGGTGTATCATTTGAATTTAATCTAAAAAGATAATTAGCGATAGGAATTGCTAAAGTAAAACCCCAAAACTTGGTTCCCCGCCTGCCTTCCCCGACCTTTTGGCCTGGCGGGCAGGGATATTACGCCCATTGGGTTCACGAAAAATTAGAGAGCAGACCATGCATGTTAGCGCATGGCCTGTTCTGTGTTTGGTTTCTCTATCATATTCTTTAGTATAGATCAATTGGATAACCACCTTTTGTGCGTTGATCTTGCCGATTATTGTTCTAAACTCAGCTCTTTTGTTCTAATCCTTGCCGAATTTAAACGCATCAAGGAGTCTATTTAATAAAAGCACTATTTTTGGAGGGTGCCCTTTTGCTAATACCAATTAAGGTTCTACTCAAATAATATGGGCCGGTCATTCGTTTCGGTTAATTTCGGCAACTTGCTTATATATATTTGAACAATTGTTTATGCATTTTCATACATTTCATACTCATGGGATATTGCCACGCTTTTGACCATTTTAAGAATTTAAGATCCAATATCGAACTCACATGGTTCACGTTCAGGCATTTCCGATAATTCCTAATCTAACAAATTATGGTAAGCAAAATCTTCTTTTCGATATTGACCAGCACCCTTTTCTGCCCTGCCCTTTTTGCCCAGTTTGCCGATCCTTACGAACTGCATCTGCCTTTCAGCCTTTCCAATGCACATGATATTGGAATTGGTGATCTGGACAATGACAATGATAATGATTTGGTACTTTGGTCGTCAGACAGCCTGAATTTGATGTGGATAGAAAATGACAGCGCCGGTAATTTTTCCCAAATTCATGCAGTGGATTATCCACCGGTAACCCGGGGTGACCGGATCTTGATTGAAGATCTGGATATGGATGGTGACAACGAAATAATCACCTTGCAATCAGACCAAACAATAGGATCTGATGATACTATAGGTATCCATTGGAATAATGGGAACAGTATCTTTAATGGTGTGGGTTATGCTTTTGGTGCTGCTGAGTTGTTTGATTTTGATGATGACGGGGATAAAGATTTTGTAGGACTCAGGAATAACAAAACCGTGGTCTGGGCTGAGAATATAGCCGGACAAATAAGCAGTGCAGTAGTATTAGGGAACATTTCATTTACCGGCAACCGGAAAAACATTGCAGTAGCAGATCTGAATACGGATGGTTATTATGATCTGGTACTAAGCCATTTTGACATTTTAAATTCCTATCTGAGTGTTTGCATGAACAATGGCAACAATACGTTCAGCTCTGTTATCACAATAGAAACGTTTATAAATCAGGCATTTGAGGTAGGTTTGCCGGGAACAGCAGATATTGACGGGGATGGGCATCTCGATATATTTTATCGTGGCTCAGGCAATAAGTGGTACAAAAATGATGGAAGCGGAACAAGTTATACAACGCATCTCACGAACAGCTTCAACTATTTAAGCGGTGAATTTTACGATTTTAATGGTGACGGGTTTGATGATTTTATATCCAGTGGATATCTTGCAAATACAAATATCTATTTCAACAATGGAAACAATACCTATCAGCAGCATATCCTTTCTTATGATGGTTCACGAGCTTTAACGCTGGGAGATCTGGATAGTGATGGTGATAAGGATGTGTTTTTAATTGACGATAATCCCGGTTACAACTTAATGATCTACGAAAACCTGTTTGAAGGAACAAAAACGGTAAGGGGGAAGATCTTTTACGATGCAAATTACAATGGCGTATTTGACGGAACCGATTTGCCTTTCCGCTCCCGGAAGATCTTAGAAACCACTTCAGGAAGTATGAGTTTTTCCAACATTACTGGAGAATACCGCATTCCGGTTGATACCGGGTGGCTTCAGGTCGAACCTGATCCATTACCTTTCTCCTCTTGGAATTACTCCACCAATGCTACTCATTCCCTTTATTTTGCCGATACCCTTCTTTGGATCGATTCGGTGGATTTCGGACTTTATCCTGATACTATCATGCCGGAATTAGAGGTTGATGTTACTCCCGGAGCCACCCGGTGCAATCAGGTATCCAACACCTGGTTGCAGGTAATGAACACTGGCACTACAATAGCTTCCGGGATGATTGAGTTGGTCCTGGACGACAGCATTTCATTTATATCTGCAAATCCTCTCCAGGATTCTGTAAGCGGGCAGCATATATTCTGGCATTTCGATAGTCTTTGGTTTTTCTCCGCTCTGGATATCCAAATAGCAGTCCTCCAGCCTGGCTTCTTGAATATCGGCAACACCTTTCACACTTTGGTTAAGGTACATGCAAAAGACGCTCTGGGTGCGATCACCAATACCTTTTCCGATACTGCTACCCAGGTTTGGTCCTGCGCTTACGATCCTAATGATAAACTGGTGGAGCCTGCCGGTTACGAAGAACCAGGTTTTATTTTTTCGGATGAAGAACTGGAGTACACTGTCCGGTTTCAAAATACTGGGAATGATACCGCCATTCATATTACCATCGTTGATCAGTTGGATCCTTACCTGGATTGGAGTACACTATCACTTCGATCCGGCAGCCACCCTATGGATGCCAACATTAATGCGTATGGAGAATTCAGGGTTCGATTTGATTCTATTATGTTGCCTGATAGCAATGTGAACGAGCCAGCAAGCCACGGATATGTAAAATTTAAGCTCAGGATTAAAAACACTGTGCCGGTGGGGTACGAGGTTAAAAACTATGCAAACATATTCTTTGACCTCAATCCACCCATTTTAACGGAACCAGTCTTGAACACTGTTGTGGATTGCAATTATTTTAGGGATTTTATAGTTGCCAATGCAACATATTGTGACACAGGGAGCATTTTGGCGGAGTCTACAATTCCATACAACCATACTTATGCATGGACACTAAACGGATCATTGGTAGGAAACGACAGTGCGATTCACTTGCAAAATCTGGACACCGGATCATATGTGTTGAATCTCGCGATTTCCAACCCCCTATGCATAGCAGATACTAATTATGCCTTTGCTGTGAATCCTACACCTTCTCCGCCGATCATCATACCATGGTTAAATGGCTTGTCCAGTAGTGAGGCGTATAATTATCAGTGGTATCTGGATGGAGTCCCTATATCCGACGCAACTGCACAATTTTATCAGCCGACAGTAAATGGGGATTTTACCGTGGAAACTTTCGATTCCATGGGATGTAGTAATATATCTGAACCCTATACTTTTATGTCAGTTGGAATACTCCAACAGGATAAATATCCTCCACCGACTTTTACCGTTCATCCTAATCCTTTTTCTTTATACATTCACCTTCAGTTCAATTCATTTCCTGGCACTGATGATGAAATTGTGCTATGGAATGTATTAGGGGAGCAGATAAAAACGATAAAAACCAACCATACACAGTCGATCCGCATTTACACCGACAATCTTCCATGTGGAATGTATTTTGTGTGCTGGCATCGATCAGGGCACGTATTGGCATCACAGCCACTGATCAAACATTAGCCCCACTTATATCTATTATTCAAGAGATATTTGATTCGAGATCCGTCCATTCGGGTTCAACTTAAAGAGAGGTAGCGGAACTGTGAGATCTATCCTTCCATTTTTGCGTTTGAACGAACCACTCGTCAGCCAAATCAGTCCACCCATCATGAAAAATGATCCGCCGGTCAATTATAAGGGGTTCTTCTTTTCCTTTGGTCATAACTTTAATAGAGTGCGCATCTTCCTACCTCGATATTATGGGGAACCTGGTTTTTCTCCCATTATTTCAGGCACCTGATCCGGTGCCAGGTGCGTTTCGTCAGTGAAACAGAAGTGATAAAGAATTTTTTTTATGGGCATCATCACCAGGGCTTTCCTGTTTAGTTTATGGATATTGCTTTTAACCGGTAGCTCGCTGCAGGCAAACTATGTATTCGAACCTTATTCGAAATTGGACAATGATAGCCTGGAGCAACTGTTAACCGAAAACATTTCCGTTAGCGGGAAAGTAGATATCCTCAACAAATTAGCCGAGCGGTACATCCATTCCCAGGCTGATAAAACATTATCCTATAGCCAACAGGCGCTAAGCCTGAGCACGAACATCGATCACCCGGCGGGACAAGCTAAAAGTAAAGTGATATTAGGGCGTTATAACCATTTTATCCGGAACGATTATAAGCAAGCTATATTTTGGTATTCCGAAGGGCTGAACCAATACCGGGAGCTAGGCAATCTAAAGAAGGAAGCCATTGCCTATGTATTATTGGCGCTGAGTTATGAAAAAACCGGGGAAGTCGATCTGTGCATGGAATCCTATCATTGTGCCATCGGGCTTTACCAGGAGCTGGGGGATCTCCGGGGCCAGGCGGGTGCCTGGAACAATATGGGGAATATCAGCTCCTGGAAGGGAAACTACGACGCGGCCATGGATTATTTCCAACAGTCCATCAAAGCGTGCCAGGACCTGGGTAACCTGCATTGTGAAGCTTTGGCGATAGACAATCTCGGGCAAACCCTGGTCAAACAGGCGAGTTTCCATCAGGCTCTGAAAGCCAACCTCGACTATCTGAAAATTGCGGAGCAGCTATCGGAACCACTCATGATCGCCGGAGGCCTGGAAAAAATGGGCACCCTTTTTTTATATCTTGAAGACTATGACAAAGCCATTGAAAAATATGAGGCAGCCCTGATCCTTTTCCGCGAACACGGAGAGCCCTGGCAAATTGCCCAGATCCTGAATGACATCGGTTTATATTATGCCAAGATCAACCGGGAACAGCAAGCCTTAAAGCACTTTAGGGAAGCCCTCGAATTGGTGGCCGAAGATCAGGTCAGATCCGTGCCTCCGCTGTCGAACCTGGGGGATATTTATTTCGAAAGAGGGGAATATACGCTGGCCATGAATACCTATAAAAAGGTCAAAAGGCTCGGTGAACAGCATTTCAATGATCGAACCATTTCCTGGTGCCTGGCAAAAATCGGCAAAACCCATGCCGCCATGGGGAAATTCGATCAAGCCATCGACTATTATTTACGAGGCGTTGACCTCGCCACACAGAACGGAAATATCAACTTGCTGGATGAGCTGTACGCTCAATTGAATGAGGCCTATACGATAACCGGTCAGTTTGAAAAAGCCAATCATTACCTTCAATTATATGTGGAGGTTAATGATTCCATCATGAATATTGAAAAGAACAGGCAGATCCGGGAAATGGAGGCCAAGTATGAATACGAGCACCACCAAAAAGCCATCGAACACCTCCACGCCAAAACGGCCTTGTTGGAAAAAGAAAATGAAATTCATCTCTTGCAGATCGAGAAAACCAATTACCTGATCATTATTTTGGTGATTACTTTGGCCCTCATCCTGCTGGCCTTTTTGATGATCGTTTTGTTTTGGCGCCAACATAAGATCAAATCTCGTGAGAAAACCATTCTCTTACGTCAAAAGCTGCTACGCCTGCAGATGAATCCCCATTTCATCTTCAACTTCCTGGCCTCCATACAAGGCTATATCTATGAAAAAAAACCTGCCGAAGCGGCGGATTATTTGTCCGATTTTGCCAATCTCATCCGGCTGTACCTGGAGAATTCCAGGCATGAATTTATATCCCTGAAGCGGGAGATCAACGGGTTGAAATATTATTTAAATCTTCAAAAACTACTGCTCAAGCGTAAATTCTCCTATGAAATAGCCATCGATCCCGAGATCAACCAAAGTGATTTCGAGATACCGCCGATGTTAGCCCAACCCTTTATTGAAAATGCACTCGAACACGGAATATCCGGTAGCGATCAACACGGGAAAATCATGGTTCAATTTCAGCTCAGGCAAGGCCAGTTGTTTTTCGAGGTACAGGACAATGGCACCGGCATACCGCAACAAAAGCCCGTAATATCCAACGGCCATGAATCCCTGGCCATTAAAATTACCCAGGAACGCCTGGACATTTTAAACCGGGGCAAAAAAGTCAAGATCAGTATGGGCGTACAGGAAATGATCAATGACAGCCGGGAAATAAAAGGTACAAAGATCTCCTTCCGTATCCCTTATAAAAAGGTTTCTTAATGCAACAACTAAATCAATTAACCGATGATGAACAATAAGATGATCAGAACCGTCATTCTCGACGATGTGGAACAAGCCAGGAAAAGTATCCGATACATGGTTCAGGAATATTGCCCCAATGTGGAACTGGTTGCCGAGGCATGGGATGTAGCCTCCGGCCTGGAAGTGATCGACCATTATGAGCCGGACCTGCTGCTCCTGGATATAAAACTGCCGGACGGTACAGGCTTTGACCTGCTCAATCAACTCCATGGAAACCCTGTGAAAGTGATCTTTATCACGGCATTCGAAGAGTATGCCATCCAGGCCTTCAAATTCAGTGCACTCGATTATGTTGTGAAGCCCGTTAAGACCCAGGATCTGGCCATAGCCGTTCAAAGAGCGACACAGCTTTCCCTGGCTGAGCACCTGCACCTTAAGATGAACGTGTATCTGGAAAACCAGGCGAAGAGCGCTTTGGATAAAAAGATCGTACTCAGATCCGTGGAACGGATGGTGGTGGTGGCCACCCGTGATATTATCCGCTGCGAATCCAGGGGTAATTACACCATTTTGCACCTGAATGACGGCCAGTCCTTATTGGAAGCCAAAACACTAAAGGAATTCGAGTCCTTATTCCGACAATTGAATTTCGTTCGGGTGCATCATTCCCACCTGATCAACCTGCACTACCTGCAGAGCTATGAAAAGATGAACGGCAAAGTCATCCTATCCGATGATTCGGAAGTGCCTGTCTCCCACCGGAAAAAAGACACCGTTATCAAAGCGCTCAACCATATGGAAAGTCAGCTTACCCTGCAGGATGTTTTTCGGACGTGATGGGCTTATAATCTAACTATTCTATAGGTCATCAGCTTAGTCGCCAACCAATGGGCCGGACATATTCACCCTTAATTCTTCTACCTAAAGATTTGAATTAACTTCCCGGATTCCGGAGCGGTCCGTTAGTCAGACAACACACGCGTCCCCGAATCCCTGCTCAGTTCCACGGCTATTCTATCCACCTATCCAATGGTAAGATTATTTGGCTACCTACACTTAATCATATTTTCCATACACCTGCTTATCCATTACAGACACCTAGTCATCTGCCTTGCTTGAGGCCCCTAATAGTAAGAGTTTTACGGGGAAGAAAGGACCGAATATCACGGTTCATTGTTGAGCTTACAACTAATATCCTATGAAAAAGAAAGGACTATTCATTCTCGTACAGATCGCATCCCTTGGATTCCTATTCGCCCAAACGCAACCGGCTACACAGGCTTTGATACCCGTACCCTATGGCGACAAAGATAAGATGGTCAACTTTGCCATCAACAGCTACAACCTCAGCCTGCAAGGCAGTGTCGACATCATCCGCGTCTCCGGAAGAGGGCCCGACCCAGGGCTGGACCTCGTCATCGGTTTTACATACACCAGCGCTGCCACCGCCGCCGAACTCAACACCGAAGGTCTCTCCAACGGTTGGCGACTCAAAAACTATAGCATCAACATCACCGAAGACCCCTTGACCGGTGCCATCACCATCCGTTGGTTTAATGGCATGAAACAAACCTTTGTCCCTGCCGCCGGAGGTGCTTATGATCCTCCTCCTAGCGAACATGGCACCTTAGTCAAACTGCCTTCCGGTGAGTTCCTCTACACCGATAAATTCGGCACTGAATATACCTTTAATGATCCTTCCCTCGGACCCATCCCCTTCTTCGCTAGGGTGATCCGGAAAGAAGATCGTAACGGCAATTACCTCACCCTATCCTATGATGCCAACGACAAACTCCTCGAAGTACTCGAACCTACCGGTAGAGCCATCACCTATCATTACAATGCCGACGGACAGATCCAAACCATCAAAGATCCCGCTAACCGCGAAGTTCAGGTTACTTATGATGCTGCCAAAAACATCAGCGAGATCAAAGACCCCATCGGCAATGCTCTCACCTTTCAAATGGGACATGCCATGGACCTGGAACGCTTCTATAACCGCAGGTCTTCTTCCAGGAGATTCGCTCCCGGTGGTGCTGGTGGTTCCAGTCTCACCCCTACTGTCCTATTCAGGCAAGGACCTCGCAAAGAAGTCGTCGAATGGTATGCTACCCTTAAAACCGCCAGTGGTGCCAGCACCAGGACCGGCACACGTTTCACCTGTGCTCCACAGAATCAACCCTTAACCAGCTCCTACACCGGTAGCCTCACCGTCGGTGGCGCCGGGGGCGTGCAACTCGTACATCCCGGAACAATGGTACGCATCACCGCATCCAGGAACGGATGGGAACCCAACCACTGGGATTATGGAAACATTTCCCTCCAAGGTGGCATGGACGTGCCCGTGCTCGTCGCTAAATCAGGTGGATGTTGCGATCATATCCCCTTTTGGTATGATGACCTCGCCAATATCGTCGGACAGGATGAAAACGAATACACCTATGATGCCAATGGTAACATCACCAAGATTAAAGATCCACTAGGTCATGAGGAGCATTTTACATATGGGCCCTTTAACCAACTCACCAGCCATACCAACAAACGTGGACATACCATCACCTATAAGCATGACAGCAACGGAAATATCGTTTCTATCAATAAACCCGAAGGCGTTCACGAAGCCATGACCTTTGACCAATATGGTAATGTAACGGGGATTACCGATGGTGAAGGCAATACCACACAGTATGGATATGATAACCTCGGTAACCTGACATCCATCGTCAAACCCCTGAGCCTCGAAACTGCCAAATACGATGTCGTCGGTAACCTCTTAACACACACCGATGCCAATGGCAATACCACATCATTTGTACACGACGATATGGGGAGGGTCAGGTTCAGAACAGATGCCCTAAACAATACCACTGAGTTTTCCTACGACGAAGACGGCAACATTATCGAAAGAATAGATGCCAAAGACATTATCACCTCCTATACTTATGATGAGTGGAACAGGAATATCAGGATCGATCAACCCCATAAGGTATCCTGGGAGTTCGAACTCGACGACAGAGGTAACCGCATCCAGGTCAAAAACCCCGAAGGCAAAGTAACCAGGTATGAATACAATTCCAAAAATCAACTCGTAGCCATTACCAACCCCTTAAACAAAAGCAAGCAGTTCGCCTATCACAACGATGGTACCCTGGCCTCGGAAACCGATTTTATGAACAATACCACTTCATATACCTACGACAAGCTCAAACGGCTCAAGTCCTTGACCAATGCACTTAATCAAACCACTTCATTTGATTATGACCAACAAGGCAATCAAATCGCTGTTAGGGACGCCAGGAATAACGCCACCAAATGGGAATACGACCACCTCAACAGGGTTACCACTACCACCGATGCGCTCGCTAATGTGTCGACTCAAACCTATAACAAAGCCGGATATGTCGTGGAACAGACCGATTTTAATGGCCACATCACTCAATATCAATATGATCAGAACTACAGGCAAATCAAAGTTACCGATCCCATGGGTAACGTCAGCCTCCATACCTATGATGATCATGGCAATGCCATCTCTTATACCGATCCCGAAGGGGGCGTGTGGACCAATACATTCGATCCATTAAACCGCCTGATCGCAAGAGAGTCTCCGCTCGGGGAAAGAACTGAGTATACCTTCAATGAAGTCGGTCGATTGATACAGGAAAAAGATGCTAGAGGGAACATCACCACACATCAATATGATGATCTCGGAAGAATTACACAAACTTCAGATCTGATCGGGCTCATCAACATTCGTAATTACAATAAAAATAGCCAGATTACCAGGATCGAATCTCCCGGCAACAGCATCGTCACCTATCAATATGATGCTGGGGATCGGTTGGAAAGCATGATCAACCCGCTGGGTAAGTCCATCCGGTACTTCTATAACGACAATAACCTCGTTACTGCCATCTTTGATGAGAACAGTAAACAAGTCGCCCTTACAGACTATGATCCCCTCAACAGGGTTAAATCCGTCGAAGGTGCTATCGGTGATATCACCCTCTATGCTTATGATCAAGTCGGCAACCTCAGGGAAGTCATCGACGCCAATAAAAACAGAACTACCTACCAGTATGATGAGGTAAACAGGCTAACCCGCAAAACCTTTGCCGATCTCTCCTTCCAGGAAATGACCTATGACAACAATGGTAATCTAATCGCCTTTCAAAAGAACAGCGGGGAGGTCATTCAATCCACATTCGATAAAAATAACTTCTTACTCGACAGGATATATCCTGCAGGCAATAACGATCACTTCCGCTATGATAAAGCCGGTAGGCTTATCTCTGCTTACAATGACGAGGCCACCGTAAACTATGCTTATGACCTTGATGGCCGCCTGATCGCTCAGCACCTTAACGGACTGCAAACAATATTCACACACGATATCCCTAATGGCATACAAACCGTCGAATATCCTGCCGGTAAGAGCGTATCCTATCACCGCGACCTCAGGTACAACATCATCGATGTCAGCGAGGCCGGGCAAAGTGTTATCTCATATACCTACAACTACTTCAACAACATCACTCGCAAAGCCTTCCAAAATGGGGTGCAACTCGATGTGTTATATGGCAACGATAACCTCGTCGAAGAATACCGATACAGCCCCAATGATTTTGTCTTTGAAAAGTACGACTACGATCATACCGGCCGACAACTTTCCACCGAAAAGTTCCATCAACCCGATCGATCACAGCTATTTGAATATGACAACAACTACCGATTAACTGCCTTTACCAGGGGACAGTTGGTCAGTGGTAAGATCCCTAACCCTGTCAATGTGCAATCCTTTACCCTCGACGATATGGGAAATCGTACTCAGGTTGCAATCGACGCAGACGTGCATTCCTATCAAGCCAACAACATGAACGAATATACGGCCATCAACGGTGCCAACCTCAGCTTTGATGACAACGGCAATCTACTCGATGACCAGGCACATACCTTCGAATACAACGACAGGAACAGGCTTACCAAAGCCGACAATGCCAACTATAAATACGATGCCCTTGGCAGAAGAATTGAAAAAGAAGTCAATGGCGTAATTACCCGATATGTCTATGAGAACAACAGGATCATTGAAGAAAGGGATGGCAGCAACAACCTGGTCTGCTCCTATGTATACGGGCCCTATATTGACGAGGTCATCTACAAAGAACAAAACGGGCAAAAATATTTTTACCACACCGATATCCTCGGTTCTACTGTGGCCATGACAGATATCAACGCTGCTATTGTCGAACGATATGAATACGATCCATTCGGTAAAGTAACCATATTCGACAGCCAGGGCAAAGCACAAACCTCATCGGCTATCAACAACGCTTTCCTCTTTACAGGAAGAATGCTCGATGAAGAAACAGGGATATACCAATACAGAAGCCGGTACTATGACACAGACCAGGGTAGGTTTACCCAAAGAGACAAGATCGGTTATGCAGACGGGTTCAACCTTTATCAGTATGCCGGCAGCGATCCCGTTAACCATGTCGATCCCATGGGAACCGAATACCGGTGGGTGAAGGATAATAGCCAGACCGGTAGTAGCTTGTCCATCAATATATCGCCAGGGTTTTTAGAAGGCTATGATGATAGAGTTACGGGACTTCTTAAGGTATATCCTGTGGTGACGCAAAAATATCTGATCCCGGAAGTCTGGAGCTTAGCCAGGGCTAAATACTCTGCTATTGAAACAAAAAAACCGCCCAGTAAATCGGAGGTAAAAAAAGGAGCTTCTGCTGGCGTCCCAACCAGCCCATTTAATCCAACCGGAGAAAACCTGGATAAATGGTTCAGAAGAGAAACGGACGGTGGCAGCTTTGTGGCGCCCTGGGACCGGTGGATCTTGAGAAGGCATGAGATCTCTTTTGAAGCCTATGATTCCTACCGTGCACAGGTCGTTTGCGGTCCGGAAAGTGGCTATCCATTTTTTGGGGAAATTGGTGATCCCAATGCCAAAGGATCCAGCGCTAATTCTTTCCTGGTACCCAAACATGGCATGAATATAAGACCTGAAGTAAAAGATGTGGACGAAAACACCAAGTCAATCCGATTGCAGGCACATCCTACTTTTCAAATGGACTACTCCGTTGCAAATAGTGTCAGTGAAGCCATATCAAGAGGGGTAGGCTTCGAATTCGAAGATTATGGGATCAAGCTCGAGGCGGATCGATCAAAAAGTAAGGAATTTTCAACATCCCGATCAAATCCCGGTGGCCAATTTATGGAACTAAAGAAATCCCTCAACTGGACCTATAATTGCACCTGTAACGAAAATGGCTGGGGTTGGGTACCGGATCAGGAAAAGTTATTCCACAACGCTGATCCCAGGCCCCCGGATCAGAGAGGTAATTTTTAGACCAAATGAAGGAATTCCTAGTATTAAGAAACGATAAAAGTTAAGCTATGAAAACTATCAATATTGCAATGATCACCTTACTGGCCTTTGGTTTATTAACCCCAAGAGATAACTATGCCCAATGTATCAGTTGCCAGCGCTTTTGTTTCTCTACCGGCGGGCCACAATCTGCCAACAGTTGCAACGGTGGTGATGAAAAATTCTGTGAAGATGTTACCGTCGATGTCAAATTAGCCGATCCGGAGGCTGAGGTTATGATTGAAATTACAGATGCGTCCGGAGAAATCGTAGCCGCAGAAACCGTAGACGGAGAAAGCGGTTCGGTTACGGCTTGTGTAGATCCTGCCTGCTATGAAGTCAGTATCGAAAGTGTCACCTCCAGCCAGTTAGCCGAAGTCGGCGATTTCTCTGTAACGACGGACCAAGCACCTGTTCTCAGTGAAGTCGCCCTTCCAGCTAACCAATCTGTAGGTATGAGCAGTGGCGGTTGTGGGGGTTCACCTAAGAAAGAAGAAGAAAGACTATCTGTTGCAAAAATGGCTTCCACTTACTTTTCAGCCTATCCTAATCCCTTCTCCAGGAGCGCTATCATTGAATATGCAATGGCTGATGATGATCACGTTATCCTCGAAGTATTCAATAGTATGGGTGGAAAAGTCCGTACGCTGTTTAATGGAAGTGCCGAAGGCGGCATTACCTATAAACACAGCTTTGAAGCAGATGGTTTAGCCGCCGGATTGTACTTCCTGCGATTATCAAGCACCGCACAAGGAACCCAATATCGCAAACTGCAAATAATTAGATAGCTCAGCGGCAACACTTCGGTTCAGTTCCTGAAATAATTAGGAATCCAATCAAAAAAAATAATTATTAATCTTTAAAAATCCAATAACGATGAAAACTATGATGTCCAAAGGTTTGATGATGTACCTGCTATTCGTAACATCATTATGTCTTAACCTTGATGCTGTCCAGGCACAGTCCGGGAACGGTGATTCCGGGAAAGAAGAATGCTGTAACTGTTCCGGAGAAAAAGGTAATTATGAGTTATTAGAAAGCGAGTATCAGGACGAAAAAAAGATCCTTGATGAAATCGATGCGGAAATAAGCCGGGAAAGGGCCTTAATCGAAGGATATCAAAGGGCGCTTCGGGCAGCCAGGGGAAGGCTGGCCGCGGCCAGAAGAGCAGGCGCCGGCCAGGATTTAATCAGTTCTATCGAAGCTACTATTGCAGGCATTCAACAGCTCATTTCAGAGGCTTCTGCCGCATTAGCTGCCTTGGAACAAGAAAGAAGTGAGCAGATAGATATTATCCAGGATTTGCAGGAGGAAGTTTTTGATGCCTTAAAAGCCTGGAAAGTCTGTTGTGAACAGGGAAGCAAAACCAAGCAATGCGTAGCCTGTCCCGTACCTTAAAATGTTTAAATCGAATGATAATTTTTATAATCCATTAAAATATATTCATCATGAAAGTAAATAACCTGAAAATTTTGATGATGAGCTTTTGTATCATATGCTTATCAATAGTAGAAAGCATCCCTTCCTATGGTCAATCCGGTGACAACGGTTCCGGAGGGGAGAGATGTAATTGCACCCGACATAAAAGACAATACGATTCCCAGGAAGCCGTATATCAGCAATGGCTACAGGAATTAAGTGACATCGAAGCGGAGATCCGAACCCTGATAGCTGAAGCGGAAAGACTGGAAGCTGAGATTGAAGATGCTAAAAGGAGAGTGGCGGTGCCCGCCAGTCAGGGTTGGATCCGTCCGCTATTGCTGTGTTGATAGAACAGCAATTCACCTTGGAAGACAAACTTGCGGCAGTTGTAGAACAATTGAAGCAAAAAAGACAAAGAAGATTTAACAGGATCAATGCATTAAATACACTCAATGAGAATATAACGGTTACCATAGGTAAATGGGACGAATGTTGCGAAAATGGATCGGATGCTGTTCGTTGTATTGCTTGTCCTCCGATGGTAGTTAGAGACAGACCTCCCATTTCACCCTGATATTTTATCAAAATGCCAACCTTGTTGTCTTTTCATTGGGATACCTACACTTAATCGCTCCATCTGTCCAGCTACTAAATAAGTGCGACCACCTATTCATCTGCCTTGCTTCGGATTCGGGATTGTTCGAGCTTTGCAGGAAGGACCAGTTGAAACGGTTAATTATTCAATAGTGATAACCTTTCAACAGATTTTCACAATCGTCAATTTCGGTTGATTTGTTGGCCCCTGCCGATTCAAACGGCAGGGGTTTTTCTGATTCATGTTCCTGCATATGGATTAACCAGATTAGCAGCATTCCTCATCATACGGCTATGCTTCAATGATCAGCAATGATGACCTTTTTGATCATCCTGGATGTACCGGTGGTTAGCTCGATCAAATATAAGCCGGTGGCAAAACCGTCCAGTGCTATGACCGTTGTTGATTGATCGATGAATGGCCGGCTGATCACTTGTTGCCCCATATTATTTAACATCCGTAACTCATAGGGTTCGGGATCAGCAGCTACAATATGCAGCTTGTCCAGGGCAGGGTTGGGATAAAGAAGGAATGAATTGACGCGATCAGATCTTGGCTTCGGGGCAATATGAACACCTTGCTCATAGATCTCCACCGAATCGGAACGAAGGTAGATCGGTAAAATTGACGCGTCCTTTTGAATGATCAGAGGATCGCTTATGCCTACATGCAACCGCCTGGAAAGATCTTTCTTTCCCGAAATATCGTCTTGCATGACAATATTGAATTGGGCGATTTTACCATATCCGGTCACATTTTGATGATCGGTCCTTGTCAAGGCAATATCGGTACGCCCAAGATCGGGAAAGTCTTTGACCAATGTGATCATGTCTATTCCTTCGGTACCTATCCAGGAAGTGGAAAAATCAACACTCGCCGAACCGGAATCCACCAAAGCAGGATCATATGAAATCGAGAATGCCAATCCATAAACCGTTAAGGAATCCATACCCAGGTTTATATTTACCTGCAGGGTATCCCCTGTCAATATACTATCCCTGAAGATCTCGGCATACAATAAAGAATCGGAAGGATCTGCCCGCACAAACCCATTTTTGAAATGTTGGAGACCATAATTTTGCAGAATGACCAGGGTATCATCACCATTAATGACCCCTTCCCCACTACAATCAGCATGTTTTTGATTGAGCCCAGAGGCAAAAGTATCTACCCAAGCCGGGGCAATTTGTGCCAACCAGTTTGTAGACGCCATTGGACGTGGCGGACCGGCATAACCATAGGCAATCCCAATGGGTAAGAGGTCCATATGATTGGCCACACCATCGTCATTGCCGTCGCCGGGCCAGACACAATCCTGGTCTACCATAATGCTGACCGTATCGGTTGCTGAACAATTATTCGCGTCATAACCAATAATTATGTAAGCCATGCTGCTATCCGGCCAAACCCGAGGCATCCTTACATTGGGACTATCGATATGATGCAGGGGGCTCCAGGAGTAGCTGGCCTGCTGGTTGACAGAGATCCGTATGGTATCCCCGGCACAAATAGTTGTATCGTTACTGGTTTGCACCGTATTGGGCGGGTACACATTGATCATGACAGAATCCGAATCCGTATTATTACACTCATCGGTAACGGTAACGTAATAAAGGCCTGAATTGAATATAGTTATGAATGACGTGGTATCGCCGGTATTCCAGTTGTAGACGGCATTGCTGACCCCGGCATTCA
>JANQFB010000566.1 GCA_028278085.1 Chitinophagales bacterium | reverse complement strand
TTAATGATATGGGATGTTACCGGAAGGTTTGTAAAAAAAGTAAATTTGGAAAAGGATACTAAAAGTATTACTATTTCAGGCAAGTTTTGGCAAAACGGCGTGTATATTTATACCATACAAACAGGTAAACAGTTGATTGAAAAGGGTAAAATGGTATTAATCCGGTAACGTATAAAAATATGCTATGTAAGGAATGCAAACTTACATAGCATTAATACTACAGATGATAAGAGAAATCATTATCTATATAATAGCATTTTTCGCTTTAGTTTCAGTTTGTATCGGACAAGGGAAAGTTGGTTGGATGAAAACTTTTGGCGGAAATGCGGACGATATGGGAACTGCTATCGTACAATTGGCTGATAGCAGTTATTTAATCGGTGGATGGACTTATAGCTTTGGCGGTGGGGATGATACATATCTGATAAGGACTGATGCTAATGGAAATGAATTGTATCAGTATACATATTTTCCTGGTCGGCGGGGTATCCCTTACCAAATGGAAGTGGATGATCAGGGCAACATTCTATTAGGTGGCGAATTAACCGACACCTTCGGATTTAACCGTAGAGATATGTATTTGCTTAAAATAGATACTGGAGCCAATATACTCTCATTTAGAACTTATGGAACTGAACATGATGAACGGCTTGGGCTCTTTCAACCGACAATAGATGGCGGTTTTATAATATCAGGTACAACGAGTAATACAAGTAATGGCTATAATGATCTTTATGCCGTCAAAACCAATTCAAATTGGGATACCACCTGGACTAATACTATTGGTACATTATTGGATGAAGTTAACGGTATATCATTTCAAATGCAAGATGGGGGTTTTATGCTAATAGGTATGACATGGAAGCGAATTACAGATAGTATTTATACTTATATAGCAAAGATTGATTCAAGTGGAGATTCATGCTGGAGTAAAATTGATAATGACAAGACCAGGGGGCAAACGTGGGCTTTCTTGACCTCTGATAGTGGAATTTTGACGACCGGGCCAAAATCCGATTCATTGCTCAACATAGTAATCTATTTAAAAAAATTTGACCTGAATGCTGACCTTCTTTGGGAAAAAAAATATGGGGGGAGTGGTGCTGAAATGCCCAGGCATGTGAGCGAAACAGAAGATAAAGGCTTCATTATATGTGGATATTCGAACAGTTTCGGAACGGC
Organism: Chitinophagales bacterium; assembly: GCA_028278085.1. Classification (GTDB taxonomy): domain Bacteria; phylum Bacteroidota; class Bacteroidia; order Chitinophagales; family JANQFB01; genus JANQFB01. The sequence goes on along the minus strand of JANQFB010000566.1, from coordinate 2,944 downwards.
GGGGGATACTGATCTGTATTTAGTAAAGACTGATTCAATGGGTAGTTTAATATGGCAGCGAACCTATGGAGGGCCTGAAATTGATATTGGGCAGCGGGTCAAACCAACATTGGATGGCGGTTATATCATTGTAGGGGAAACAGAGAGTTTTGGTACAGGTGATAAGGATGTTTGGCTCGTAAAAACCGATTCCATTGGCTGTATTTGGTATCCAGGTGCAGATTTTGTTACTGATACCACCATCATCTTTGAGGATGATACCATCTTTTTCACCGATTCCAGTAAGGCTTTCCCTGAAGATTCCATTGTAAGATGGTATTGGGAGTTTGGAGATGGCAGCACTTCTACCCTTGCTGATCCCTGGCATATCTTCCGGTTTGCAGATACCTTTAACGTCCAACTAACCGTAACAAATGAGTATGGTTGCAGTCATAGTAGACAAAAATCCATAGTGGTAAAGGATAAACCCAACCATATATCTACCCACCATGAAAATAGCCCTGCTGTTAAAGTTTACCCCAACCCTTCTATTGGTCTAATTCAAATTGCATTGCCGTCAGAAATGAAGCAACAAAACGGCGTATTTACCTTATTTAATATCGAAGGTCAACGGGTTCTGCAAACAACGGTTACCGGCAAACACCGCAATGATATTTTGCTTTCCCGGAATGCTTATCCTGCCGGTACTTACCTATATAAACTGGAATTGGACAATTACATAATTTACACGGGGAAGTTGGAATTGATCAGGTAATCATCAGTTTCACTATTTAGGTTATCTCCTGATCCCGGGATTAATAAAAACAATGGGGCATAATAGTGAAAAATTCGGAAGAAACTCGTGAAAAGCTTACTGCCAGTTTATAGGACCCTTAGTCAGGCTGGGGCAAACCCCGATAGCTTAAAAATAATTAACATAGCCAAAATGTATTTTGGCGGATCTGAGATCGATCGGGTTATCGAGCTGGCGGCCTAGGGCATAGGCGACCGCAAACAGACCTGCTTTGGTTTCGAAGGTCATGCCTGCTCCGAATCCAAAGGGCCGGTCGACGAGACTACCCCGGTTAACTTCATTTTCAAGATAGGCGGCATCTCCGAACAAATAAAAATAGGAGTTCTGCCCCAACAGGAAGCGGTACTCCAGGGTGAGGATATTATAAAAGGAGGCCCGGATCGATTCTTCATCGAAACCCCGGAGCAGATGATTGCCCCCGATACGGAACAATTCGTTGCTCAGGATATCCTGGCTGATCAATGCAGCCCCATTCACGGCCACTTTGATCACACTTCTGGCCGTCAGCGGGAAATATTGATCTAATCCATAGTGGATCTCATACTGTGTGGTTTTCAACCGGATACTGTCGTAAAGAGTATTGAAGTCGAAATCCGGGTCCAGGTCATCTTCCAGCTTGATGATATCGGGGTTTCTTAGGATCTCCCGCTTCCCGATCTTGCCGTTCAACCTGACGGCAAAACCCTTCCTGGGATTTAAGCGGTAGTCCAGTTTTTCCAATTGGTATTCCAGGCCATAAAAATTCCGGGTGATGTCCAGCCGGTCAGGCAGGATCTTTGTCGATTTCACCAGGATCGTATCGACAGTGATCAACCGGGAGATCTCATTTTCGACAAAGGCCTTCAGGTAATTACCCCCGGTAAAATTATACTGGAAGCCGAATGACAGGCCTCTCTCCCAAAATATGGTATCGTTCCGGTAGAGATCCAGGCTGAAATCCACGCCAAAGGGCAGCAAAGGCAGGTAAGGATAGGTAAACCGGGCATCCAGATCTGTGGTATTGGTCTTTAACCGGCGCCACTCCACCATCAAAAATTCCCCGGCGCCAAAGGCATTTTGCAATTTCACCTCCGCTTCGCCGGTTACCAACAGGCGACCGGTGGCCTCATTATTCGGCAGGAAGCCGATCAAAAAATTAAACTTACTGGCCTTTCTGGGCTTGAGGAAAAGATTGACGGTTGCTTTTTCCTTATAAAAGGCAATGTTTAAAGGCCTCTCCTCCCCCAGGAAAGATAATTCCTTGATCCGCACCGGGATCCTCCTGATCTGCGCTTCATTATATAAACCACCCGGTTGTATGCCAAAATAATGATACAAATACCGTTTCGATATCCGGGCATTGCCTTCAATGGATAAACTATCGATACGGATCAATTGGTTTTTTTGCAGAAATATGGCAGCCCTGACCTGGCCGGAATCCATCGAAAAGCTGTCGAGCTTTACCACCGCAAAGGGATGCCCGTTGTTCTCGGCATACCGCAGGATGGCTTCCTGTAATTTCCTGACTTGTGAATAGCGAAAGGGTTTTCGGCGGTACAGCCGTTCCCGGAATCCTACCTGGCTCAACAAGCCTTCATCGATATTGCCGTTTCGCAACCGGACCCATTCGTAAGCAGGCCCTATCCTGAGGATCGCCTTCGTTTGGTTGCTATCTTCGACGATGCTGTCGACGCTGGCCGCCAGATAGCTCTTATCATACAATTTGCTGACCAGGTCGTTCAGGATCTCGTTCAGGTGGGCTTGATTATTGTAAGTGCGGGGATAGGCAAAACCTTTGGTCAGGAAGCTGGTATCCCGATCCACCGGTATCAATATCAGGCGCCGGCTTTTTTGCCCCATGGCCATTAAAACCACGCCGACACACAGGCCTACAACCAACATATATTTTCTCATGGGTGCAAGATCCGTCATGCTAATTTAAGTATTACCTCCGGACTTTCATTTCCGGCAGCCCCTAAGCCTTCCTGATTGAGATATTTTAGGTATCTTGAATGCCTTTCGGCCATGGCTGGTATATATATCCATATTCCCTTTTGTAAGCAAGCCTGTCACTATTGTAACTTCCATTTTTCAACGTCGCTACGTTTAAAGAACGACCTGGTCCGGGCCATATTGCACGAAATCGAACGCCGGAGCCATTACCTGGAACGG
>JANQFB010000561.1 GCA_028278085.1 Chitinophagales bacterium | reverse complement strand
CGTGCTCGGCACCGACCTTACCTTCGAAGGGCCATTCAAAACGGGTAAAAACGCCTCCTACCTGGTCAATTACCGCTATTCTTCCCTGGCCATCCTGGATAATGCCGGTATCGTGGATTTCGACGGCGTACCCAAATACCAGGATGCCGCCTTTAAGGTGATGCTTCCCACCGAAAAAATGGGCGTATTTTCATTGTTCGGTTTGGGAGGGATCAGCAAGATCTTTCAGACCTATTATGACGACCCCGAAGAGACTGTATTGTCTTCCTCGGAAGTTTTTGGAGCCGATATGGGAGTAACCGGCTTAGGGCATCACTGGATGCTTTCGGATAAAACCTATCTGAAAACCAACCTTTCCATCGCGGCCACTCGGATGTACTATGAAGACGAGGAATTTATCGACGGGCAGCGGTCCTTTTTAGATAATAAAGATGACATGAACAAAACCTATACCCGCTTCGGGTCCACGTTGAATCACAAATTCAATTCCAAAAACACGGTTAAAACCGGTGTGATCCATAGTTTATTGGGATACAGCCTTCATTCCTGGTATATGGATGATGAATTACAGGAGAAAGTGATGCCCATCGATACAAGGGGCCATTCTTCCTATACACAAGGATATATCAGTTGGAAGCACCGGCTGAATGATCAGTGGGTCATTAACAGCGGTATTCACGGGATGTACTTTGCCCTCAATCAAAACCACACCATAGAACCCAGGATCGGGGTTAAATGGCAGTTCAGGCCGGGACAATCGCTAACAGCAGGATTTGGCGTTCATAGCCGGATCGAATCCATTTCCGATTACCTGGCGGAAAGAACTTTGCCCGATGGCAGCAGGGATACCCCTAATAAAGCCATGGATTTTGCCAAAGCCAGGCATTATGTTTTGGGCTATGACCGGATGATCACCAAAGACCTTTATTTTAAAGCCGAACTGTATTACCAGGACCTGTACGATGTACTGGTAGATGCCGATCCCAGTAGCTCCTATTCCCGGATCAATTCGACGGAGTGGTTTACGGCCACCCCATTGGTCAACCAGGGAAGCGGCAGGAATTATGGCATAGAACTGACCCTGGAAAAGTATTTTGACCGCCAATATTATTTCCTGATAACCGGATCGTTGTATGATTCAAAATATACCCCTCTGAACGGTGTGGAATTGAATACGAAATTCAATGGCAATTATGTGGGCAATCTGTTGATCGGGAAAGAGTTTACCGTAGGTGATCCGGCCAAGAGCAAAACCATTGGGATCAGTGGAAAAGTAGCTTTGCTCGGTGGTAATCGCTATACGCCTGTGGATATGACCCGGTCAGTTGAAGCGGGATATACCATCCGGCAAACCGATCAGCCCTGGTCGAAAAAGACGGAAGATGTTTTCAAGCTGGACTGGGCCCTGACCTATCGCAGAGACCGTCCGAAAACAACCCAGGAAATCAAATTGGAAGTGCTGAACGGCACCAATAATGATGCGAAACTGAATGAATATTATAATGGTGCAGGTGGTTTGGACTATGACCGTCAGTTGCCGATCATTCCAAATCTCAGTTACAAGATCGATTTTTAAACGGATAATATGGAGCAGGTTCTTTCCCACAAGATGTAACCGTAGGCGGTTGAATGCGTTATAATTGTATTCGCCAACCTTTAATTCAAATGGATGAGAAACTTAGCAACCATCGTGGGGTTGAGCCTGCTATTTGCCTGTTCCGCTCCGGATAGCCGGGAAAAAAAGGCAGTAGAGCAGGAATCAAGCGCTCCAGCTCCAGCCGTTAAGCCGGAGGAAATTACCGAAAAAACTTCTTCGAAAACACCCGATTTTACGAATAAACCAGCGGAAGATCCGGGTGAAGATCCACCTTTGCGATCGACCTTTTTGGTGGATGATCTCGACCAATTCTATGCGCAAACCGGTGTTCCGGTACAGGAATTCCTGGTCGACCTGGAGCGGGATACGGTTTTGACCGGGGCAGCCGGTACAAGAATCCTCATCAAAGCCGGTATTTTTGAAGGGGCGAATGCTGCCGAGGCCAGGATCCTATTAAAAGAGTGTTATACCTATGCGGATATGCTCGCCGAAAATCTCACGACCCTGTCGGGCAATCAAATGCTGGAGACTGCCGGTATGATCCATTTAGACGCCACCGCCGGCGGCAAGCCCCTGAAGGTGAAACCGGGTGCGGAAATCGCCATCGCATTTGCAAATGCTCAGCCAAAGGATGGATTTGAGCTGTTTGACGGCAAGCGTCTGGATAATGGCCGGATCGATTGGACTCATGATCCCCTGGCCAAAGAAGCGATCCCGAAGATCGTATTTATCCGGGGGAAGTATATCCGGGAAGCGAGCGGATTTTTTGACCGACACTATCATTTACCCAAACAGATCCTGGCCGGTCTTAATAAAAAAAGCTGGCTGGTTCATGTATCCTTCGATGAGGCCGGAAATATTATCGGGTCGTCGGTACCGGATAAAGGTAACTATACTGATGCGCAATTGATGGCCTGCCAAAAGTTTTTCGACATCGTTCCGGAATTAAAGCTTGAAGTTGCGGCAGTCCGGAAAAAATCCTGGAAAACAGATTTTGAGTTCAAGGCCATGAATGGTCAATACTATGCCGATTGGATTGCCGCAAAAGCGGCTAAGGAAGCCAAGGAACAAAAGCGAAGGGCCATCAACAAACTATTATATACCAATAAGCTGGGGTGGATGAATTATGATAAGTTCAAAAAATCCCCCTTGCCCAAGCGAGACCTGGTGGTTTTGGTAGATGAAGGGGAAGAGGTAGATATGAAGCTAATGGTAAAAAAGTATAACAGCGTATTGCCGGGTGTCAGAACAGCAAACCGGGTGGTTTTTAGTCGAGTCCCCACAAACCTGAAAGCAACGTTGGTCAGTATAAAGATCGAGGACGGACAACCCTATGTTGCCTTGGCTGATGCTAAAACCAATGCAGCCATTCACTCCGGGGATCTGCGTTATGAAGCCATCACTTCCCCCAAAGGCCTCCGGCAGCAGTTAAGAAAGTTGAATTGATCCGGCTCAAAAGCTCATCTGGTTGCCGGATGTAAGCTATGCTGAAATATTCCCGGGCGGGATAATCCCATTTTATTCCTATAAAATCCAAGATTTTCTAAGCTTTACCTGTATCGGTATTAACATGTTTCCTAATTTTAATTCAAATCTTCAGCAATACTAATTTCGGGAGTTGAAGGTTGAAAACGTTTTCCTTTTCTCCAAGTGATTGGGGAACGACAGTATCAATGAAGGGGCCGA
>JANQFB010000523.1 GCA_028278085.1 Chitinophagales bacterium | reverse complement strand
CACTACCCGGAGGCCCGGTTAATCCAATAGGCCCCTGCGGGCCCTGGAATCCTTGTGGGCCTTGTGGACCGGGAGCCCCATCATTGCCATCTGCACCATCAGCGCCATCCTTACCATCCAGGCCTTTTAGTGTGATCAGAAAATTCCAGGAACCGGCTACTTTTTCATAGACGTCCCCGGTGTTGATATCAAAATAAAAATCACCGTCATTACCCAGGACACCGGAAGGAGCGCCCAGGCCTTTGATCCATTTGTTTGTTCCCGAAGAACCTATAACCGAATCGATAAACGGCTTTATTTGCTGAGGGCCTGAACCGGAGTCCTTTCCGCCGCACTTCCCGCATCGGCAGTCATCCGTACAATTGAGAATCGTCTGGATTTCTTCCAGGTAGCCTATGGCGTCGTTTTGCTGGCCACACTTTGTGGCATGTTCAAACAGGGCCATCAGGCCGATTACCTGGATGAAGTTTGCCTTTTCCTGCTCGTACAATCTGCGGTTATCACATTGCAGCCGGTCGAGCCGGGTTTTCAAGGCCCGGATGCAGCAATAGATCTTACAAAGGTTGACGTCACAACTGGCCTCAGTATCTTTCTGTCCGCTGACTTCCGTGCAAATGCTAATCCCGTCTCCAGGATCATATACCAAAGTGCTGACGATCTTTGTTGTGTATGTGCCTTCATAAAAGTTTGGGTACAAGATCTCCTGCAGCTCGCTGTTCGAGGATAAGGCAGACAGGTTGACGATGGCCGGAAAATGAACCTCATGTACACGGGTGATTTGAGGAACAACCCCACCAACCGGGTAGCTGGTCTTATCCCGGCTTCTGAACCGGGCTAAAAAGCAGTCAACCTCAGTTTCTATAGTTATTTGCGGGCTGCAAAAGGAGTATTGAAAAGTTTTGGTTACCAGGTATCCGTCAGTATTGTTTTGCGTGATCCCCCGGTATTCAAAACTATATTGCCCGTGTACGATTCTCCCGGATACATCCGTGGGTATCAGCACCCCGTCAAGGGTCAATTGGCCGGGAATAAAATCCGGTGTTCCCGGATCGGTTTCATAGATGGTATTGCCATTAGGCGCTATGATCTTAATATACCCACCGGTCAGCACATCCCCATCTCCCGCATAATCATTACCATCGGTAAAATGGAAAACAGGAATATCCTCCTTCAGATCAAATACCACCTGTATATCAAATACCCCTAAAGCCATGTGCTATATTTATGAAGTTTCTGCCGTTATGCGTAGCGTCCTCGCTACGCACTCGCTACGCACCTCAAACCCATTTATTGCCATTGATTATCATCTACCGTGAAGTGAACGACTGTAAGGAGTTCTACTTCACGGTAGCTTCTCCAACACCTTCCCAAAAGCCGCTTTCCCCTTATCCGTTCCGGTGTAATATTGGATCAATGCCTCTTTGGGATCTTCCCCGATCTTAACTGCCAGGATGAGCGCTTTATTAAAGCCCCATATCCAGCGCCGCTCTTCCTCGTCATAGGTGATGATTTCCTTTTCTTTGGCCTCCTGGATCTGAGACTCGATCTTGACTCCAGCATCCACCACCGTATTGGAAAGAAACAGGGCCGGATGTTGTTCGGCTTTCACCTTCATGGCCATACGGACCTCATAAGGATCCCGGTTGGTGGGTACCTGCATTTGCTCCGCCATGATCTTTAAATCCTCAAAGGGCATATTCAAAGCCTGGGAAACCGCTTCATTGGCGGCCAGCGATTGCTCAAAATCATCTTTAGCCTTTTTCACCATGTCCAACCGCTCGAACAAGGGCGTTACATTGGGGTCTCGGTTCGGGTTGCTTCTATTATAGTTGGTAATCTCCAGGTATTGATACAACTGGATATCCCGCTTGACCTTGGGGTTGATCGTAATACATCCATTGTTATTCCGCTCGATGAATATATCGCCCAGGCGGTCAACCAATTTGGTATTTCCCTTGCCGTCATCCACCGCCCGCTGACCAACGATATATTTGATCGTTTTAACACTTTTGTCTCCCGGATCATAGATAGTATCGATGTTGGGCACCCTGATAGTCGCCGGCATTTTTAACCGCCCTTTATTCTGCTTGTCCGCTTTTATATTGAGTACCCGGTAGCGAACAAGGGTCTTAGGCGGTTCAACCTTTAGTTTTGCACTGATTTTATCCATATTGATTGATTTAGTAGTTATTTAATATTGCCATTATGCGTAGCGTCAAGTTATGCGTAGCGTCCTCGCTACGTCCTCACTACGCATCTAACATTACTCCACCAACATAAACCGGTTCAGTCCAAAAGCCTGCAATCCTTTTTCACACAAGTATTCAAAGCCGATACAATCTTTGTCGTTAGTCGGTCCGGTAGGGGCATGAAGGCCCGTTACCTTATGGATATACCGGCGGTTATGATGGGGCGCCTTTTTGTACCGGCAGCAAATCGAATCGATCTGTTTACCACTTTTCACATCCCTTCCCTTATCAGTCGGAATGATGAAACCGATATTGGGAAAGTTATGGATAGCCGTAACCTTCTGGTGGTTGAGCATATCCAGTTGTTTTTTATGAAAGGAGTAGCTGCCCTTCCGGTAAGAATTAAAGCCTAGGTCGATGGCCCGCTGTTTGGCATTGCCTTTGCCGAATGTGTTGTACTGGATGGCGCCATTGACCAGTTTGTCGATCAGTACATTGTCAACATCGATGTCCAGGTTAATACCGGTTAAAAATAGGTTTTCCTTAGAGCCGCGTTGCTGGTCCAGTACCTTGATGATATTGTCCACATCAGTTAAAGCCGATATACCGCCGGCATAGACATTGCCTTCCTCCAGGATCCAGTGATACAATCCTTTGGTTACCCGTATATCCTCTCCTGCAGCGTTGGTTAGCCCATCACTCTGTTTGTTGAAGATCAAGCCGAAGGCAATATCCATTTTATGCTTGGTGAAAGTGTCATTCTCACCTTCGAACATGTAGTAATACTTACCCTGGGCCTGGAATTCGATTTTGTTGGTAGCCTCACTGCCGGTTACCTCATAATGGTTTTTGAAAATCTGGACGATGCCAGTAAAGCGTAGCGGTTTACTGATCAGTCCTTCCGGTTGGCCACTGCCCTCAGCATGGGCATTGGAATAAAAGGAAACGAAATTACCTACCACACTGGCGGTAACAATATCATCATCCTGGTCTACCGGCCGGATGGTGATCGTATGGGCAGTTGGGTTCGTGGTATCCTTGGCAATAACATAACCCGGGATCTTATCACTTACCAGGGCCATATCGGTTATCTTGGGAAAACTCTTGCCATTGTCATGGTTGGCCGCATTAAGGGTGATTGTTACATCATTGCCGGCACCCACAACCCCTGCCACAGCATCGATCTGGATGGTCTGATAGATATAATCCTTTTCAAAGTGATGAAATTCCGTTTCCGTACAGGATTTCATCCTTCCGGTTTGTTCGAAAAAATCGATCAATGTATCCTCATGGTAGCGGTTGTATAGGATATTGTAGATCTCCCGGTCATGTAAAAAGTCGACCGAGCTGACATAGGTTTCATTTAATTTTCCTGTAACTGTATTAGGTGGCATTTTTATTCATTTTTACCGTTAATAAATTCCCCGTCAATTCTCCCCCAAGGGGGAGTACCCATGAAGTGAACGACCAAAGGGAGTTCTATTTCACGGGGGAGGGGGGTTACTTGTGCAACTGGGCAGCCAGTCCCTCTGCTGCGATCTGCAATTCACTTTTGCCATCATCCCCACCGTCAGGATTTCCCTGGGGGTTGTCGGATGGGTTTTTGCGTTCATTCAGGATCTCATCCCGGCCTTTGGAGACACCGTTGTCATAAACCGATTTGATGATCTTATCCAGATTTAGCAAAACGGTCATATCGTACCGTAGCTTCTCCAAGTTTTCCGATTTATCTGCATTGATGTAGCGCTCCCAGAAGCCCGGCAGGTTCGTCATGAGTTTTTCCAGGTCCTTTTTTTGCTCTACGCCAAAGGTGAATTGGTCCCCTTTCTCATTGACCGTTAGCTCAATTTTGTCAAAGTCTTTTAGCGTTTCCCTGACATCATTTTCCCAACGCTCGTTTTCCTGTTTGATCTTTTCGGCTTGTTCGGCCTGGTCTTGGTTGGACTGTGCTTCTTTTAATGCAACTTTTTCCTGCATGGTTTTTAGCTCCTTTCGAGCTTGTAGGGCATCATCATCCAATTGCAGTTTAGCCAGGCGGATCTCCTGTTCGTTGAATTCTTCTTCATCCAGCTTGTAGCGGTGATTGAGCAAAAAGTCAATATCTTCATCGCTTCGCCCGGGATTATCCAGCTTCATTTTGTACCGCAAGACTGCCTTAGCATCCATTTGTTCAAAATCCTGCAATTGAGTTTCAAGGAACAGTTTTGCAGTGCTCTTTGGATCATCAGTCCTGCCAGTTCTGAATTCCTTATATTTTTGGATGAGGTCATTGTCCAACTCATCTTGATCGGTCTTTTGGTTGCCCGTGAGCTTTTCAATAGCATCAGTTACATCCTGATAGGTTTTGAATTGGCCGCCTGACTTTTCGGTTAGGAGTTGGCTGAAGTTATCATCCGCCGGAGCTTTAGCGGAGGTGGAACCGTTTCTCGCAGCCCCCTGCTCGCCGGAGTCTGACGTTGGCGATTCAGTGGAGAGTGGTTCATTCCCCTGACCACCCGAAGCATCTTGCCCGGCATCACTATCTAAACCTTTATCACCGCCTTTGCCCGACTCTCCCTCGCCTGCATTTCCCCCTTGGGACGATCCATTCAAGTCAGATCCATCTCCTTCGCTGGTATTGCTACCCCCATCTAAAGGCTGGCCGCCATCACCTTCCGGGTGATCTTCGGAACCAAGCAACTGCTCAGGGAAATCATCAGTTGTTTCAGGGTTGGTAAAAGTGATTTCGTCCGCCTTAAAGTCTAAAATTTCGTCTGCCATGATTATGCTATTAATTAATTTCTATGCAATAATAACATAAAATAATTAATTTCTAATTATTTCATAGAGGGGTTTTGAAGGATAATTGCTGACTTAAGAGGGTTCTAATACTTCAAAAATTAGGTATGTATATTTTCATAAATTTGCAAATTGTACCTATTCAAATTTTTAGTATAAAAACCGAGCATCAGATAAATGGAACAAAAAAAATATGCCGCCACAGCATTTGTTAGCTGTAGCCTGCGACATGAAGACAAACCATTTGTAAACTACATTGAAAAAATATTGAAAGCTTACAACATTAAACCATTTGGTACGGTTGGAAAATACTCCGCTTCTCCGGAAAACCCTGCAGTGTTGATGAAAAAAAATATTCCTTTTGCTGACTTTGTCGTAATTTGCGCTACAAAAAGATATTTACAAAAGGATATACATACCGGTCAAGTTTCTTTTGGGCTTTCTGAAATGATCCATGTTGAAACGGGTATCGCCTATGCCCATGATAAGCCAGTTGTTGTTTTTGTACGTGAAGGCTCCAGTACAGGAAATTTTATTCCGAATATCACTCAATTTATTACCTTAGATGGAACAAGAGAGGATTTTCTAATCAAGAAACAGTTGATATTTAGCTTACTTAACAATGCTTACTTAATCACAAAAGGAGTTAAGGACGAACTGCAAAAGAACAAGGCTCTAAAAATAGCCGGGCAATTTGCAGTAGGTGGGCTTGCCATCTATGGAGGGGTTAAACTGTTAGAGCAGATTTTTAGAAGTAAATAAGGACAAAAATCACCGAGGTATCAAACCTATCGATTGTGGATATGGTTAACTACTATAAAAGAAAATGTCGGTAACAACTAGTAATATGAATAAATACCCACAAAACTGGTTTTTGGGCAATGATCTTCGTACTGCAGGTATACATATAGTATATCTAATAAATAAGATAGTAGGAGAGCAATTTCCTGAATATTCAGAGTTGTTTCCTTTTAAGGCTGGATTTACGAGTAATTCACATTCAGAAGACAATTTTTATTGTCTTCAAATAAAGGATACCAATAGTCAAATCGAACAACTAGGAGAATTAAAGGATAAGGAAATTTTAACTTCAGCAAAAGAATTATTTTACAAAAATCATTTTCCTTCGTTTACCGATTCATTGAAAAGTCTTAGTAGTAGGGGTTTTTCCTATGACACCTTTACTTATATAGGAGAAAAAGATGGTTCAAAGTTTAGTTTACAGCATATAATTGAAACCCTAACTGATTGGCTCAACCAAATTGTTCTTCCAAGAGTTTTGGAAATGAACACTTAGAAAGTTGCAGATGCGATTCCAACTCCACAAAGTATAACTCCACTAAAATACGCGATAATGTTTTTGTCATATATAGTGAACAACGTGCGCTCCAGGCTACTGCTTTTCAGATGAAAGACTTTGGAGTAATAACTTGTGAACACTGTATCTGAGATGAAAATTCTGGAGAAGTTCTATCTGATTTACAGCTTTTTATGGGAAATGACTTTAGCAATAAGTACCCTGTTAAGATAACTTCTTTTAATTATGAGGTAGATTTAGGAATTATGGCCTAATAGGATTAATTTGAGTTGCTAATTTTAGAATCACGAGCTGTCATCTCCAACATTCCCACCTTATTCCTATCTGCCACGTTTTGCAAATCAGTCTTAATAGCACCATCCTTGTCCTTCAACTGAAGCTGACGCAGAAACTCATTATGTTTCAAACGATCCTGTAATTCCGCCTTTGCTTCTTCCAATCGGATTTTCTCATCGGTTTCGATAACGGTTTCCTGCTGTTTAGCCTGAGAAGCTGCCAGAGCGGAATTGCGCTGTTCTTCAGCCGTGATCCGGGCTGCTCGTTCCGCCATTGCCTGGTCCTCAGCTCTTTTCTTTTTGATCGCTAAGGATAGGTATTGTTGGGCCAGTTTGAGGTTATCAATGGATTTGACAAAATAATAAGTATCAATAGTGATTTGTTCTTTTTCAAGGGCAACATCGAGCCGCTGTTCAAATAATAGGCGTTCCTGTTCATCAGGCTTTTCTTCCACCTTAATGCCAAACTCATGCAAAGAAATATCTTTGTTGACCTGGATAAATTCATAGTCCGTAGTACCCAGTGCCCGGACATACCCTTTGATTTTCCTTTTCTTCACGGCTTCCTGTAATCGAAGCGTTAGGGAATAAGCTACCTTCTCAAATAGGTACTTGCGGGCATCATAAAGAGATTTAAGCGCATTATTGGTGCTTTGAACTGCCATTTCCGCCACACCTTTCAGGATATCCGGATCCGGAGTGCTGGCATCGGCAATTTCATTGATGCCCGTGGCATCCCTTAACAGGCCCAAATAAAAGTTGATGATCTGGATATAGTTCATCACATCCCGGGCCATCCCGTTTTCCAACTCCTGGATCGGGACGCCCATCGGTTTGCCGGAATCATCCAGATTACGATATAACATGTTACCGGTTTGGTCATACATCGCTACGAGCTCCAAAGGTTGGAATACTTCACCCCCTTTACCTTTTGGTATATTCTCCAAGCCACCGATCTCAATTAAAAGGCCCTTGGCCCTTGCCCTTGCTATAGCTTGCCGAAGTTTAATGATATTCAGTTGTATATCATCGGCAACCGGTATCATTCTTTCTACCAACGATATGTTATTCATATCAACCATTCCAGGAGCAATGACATAGAAATTCGATTGTGCTTCAGCAAAGCTGCTTCTGGTTATCTTCTGATCCGTTACCAATCCATCCTGAAAGATAAAGTCAGTACCGACCACCCACATGGCTTTATACCAAACTTTGTATTTATCCTCCATTGCTTCACGCTTGTATTTGGACCGTTCCGGCTTTTTGTAGCCATAGGACTTCCTATAGGTAGCGCTATTACCATAGCGGTTTGACTTTCTTTCATACTTGCTTTTATTGGTACTGGCAAATTCGCAATCCAGCACCGTGATCACCACATCATCATAAGGAGATCCAAACCGGTAATCACCGCCATAATTGCCGTCCGTACTTTGATCCCACTGGTGTAAATCTGCCGGGGGATTATCCTTGGAGAATTGTTCATATAGCTGCTCCTTTTCCGCATGCGAGAGTTTGCGGTCCATCCGGCGTTCAAATTCTGCTACCGTCATCGTGATCAATTCCCCGTAGGCTTCGCAATCTTCAAAGTGCGGTGTCTTGGAAAAAGCGGTCAATAATCTGCGGGGATCTACGCGCCTTACCCTGGGCAGGCCATTTTGATCGATATAGTCCCTGGTACCGGCGGCGCCATAGGCTACCAAATCAAAATCCAGTTGTTCGGAGATTTGCTTCCAGTCATTCAGGTAAAAGATGAGATCGAGACCCTTTTCCATAGCAATGGCCATCTTATGCTTGTATTTAAGCTGCATGTAGAGCTCAATTTCTTCAAAGGTCTTTGGCATATCATCCTGTTTAGGCCCTTGAAGTTTTTCGCCAATGATTTTTTCTATCCTTTGGAGTGCCTTCTGCAAATGAACATTAGCCCGGAGCATATACCGCGTTTGTTTTTCCTCCTCAACTGCCACCGGATCAATAGGATTACATTCAATATGATACTCCCGCTTTTGCATATTGCCGATCGTTATATCTATGAACTTGGGCATGATCGGCACGATCTCCCAGTTCGTATTGATAAAGCTCATATGGGTATCATCACATCCCACCTGGACCTTATACTGTTCAATACCCTGCTGCCCCAGGGCATACCTTAGATTCTCATGATACTGTCCCCGGTTATTGTAAAACAGCTTCCCTTTCCGGTGTATCAGAAAATCCTGGTAAAAAGCTTTACAATAGCGCAGACGCCATTTCCGATCTTTCTTTTTCGGGTCGATATCATGCCTGGGATAATGATAGATTTGATCGACACTATCATCTGGATTTTGTCCATCTATAAACTTGAAATTCATTGCCATGTCAATAAATTATTACTAAATTCAACATCCTTGAAAAAAAGCAAACCACCATATCAATACATTAAACACAATTTAATTCTGGGAATAGCCCTTTTCATTATTCTTTTCATAATTGATTTTTTGTTTGATATCTTTTAGAAAAGTGTGAACTCATACTTATTCGTGAAAGGGTTTTGATCTGATACCAGTATTATCATAGTATTTGACATATTGTAGCCCCCCAACGGTATCAACCTTTTTCGGCATTTCCTTTTCCGATGCGATCAGCGTCAAACCTGCAGCAACAGTCGGATCGTGTTTAGTCGGTTTATTTGGATCAAAGTCCAATAAATCTGCGGTCAGTCTTTTGAATTTCAGCCGGTGCCCATGATAATGCACGAAGGTCTGGAGCTTGTCGGTGTATTGCTGGATCAACGGTTTGCTGGCAGGGATCCCGGGGGTATCCTGGGCCGTACCCTGGGCAGTAAAGGTGAACTTGGGCCGGTTCATAATAAACAGGCCGTAGCCACGTGTATTGAAGTAGGTGATAATGCCCCGCTTTTGATTTTCCGCAAGGATCTGGCAACCAAAGAACGCACACAGCTTGATCATATCCTCATAGTACATATCCGGTTCCGGAGAACGGTAGATGTATTCCACTACAAAATTGTGCGTTTCCCAATCCAGCCGGTCTTCTTTATCCAGCTTATTGGGATCATCCACCAGCAAATCGAACTTCCGAAAAGCATAAGCAGCCGAATTAGACCGCCTGCCATCTACGGTAACCCCATGATCCACCGGATCGGTAGCAATAGCGAATTTTGCATCATTCAATGGCTTGTATTGATCTTTTACCACCTGCTCCAAAGACCTTACAATATGACCCAAAGAAGGATTAGGAGCATGTATCGTCGTGTGGCGTGCATATACTTTCGTTACCAAATTTGTCTGTTCATCTTTTTCCGGCAGCCAGGCTACTTCGAACCGCCCGTTCCTGGAATTGGGTTTAAAAATGACTTTGCCGTCAACCAGGCCATCCTTCCAGATAAAATCGCCCCGGGTCGTGATATTCCGGTCCAGGTTCAGATAAGTATAGGTTTCATTCAACACCATTGCATTGAACACACAGTCTTCCCCATCCTTCATAAAGGCTTCTTCCGGATTAAAGGGATTCTTACGGATATAGGAGGATAAGGCTTGTGAATCGTTCTTTCTGGCTTCCCGTTCTATCAGGTGGAAACGTTGAGCTTTTTCCCGATCAATGAATCCAGATCCATATTTATCAGCAAATTGAGTACCGGCGTCTATGGCAGATATGAAGTAACGATATAACCCTGACAAAGTAAAACCATTTTCCGTCCGTTTACTGACATCTGATTCATCCCAAACCTTCTTGCATTCATCCCCTCCCTTATCCATTTCCTCTACCGTTGTTGTGGCCCGGATCAGGCCCCGCTTGCGATTGTTCCGGAATACACAAAACCGGTTTACCCCCATCCTTTTATAGACATCTGCTTCTTTTTTGGGATCTGTTTTCCCGATTTCATCATTTAGTATCTCAGCATAAGTACCCCCGTCCAGTGCTTTTTCTTTCGCAGGGACCGGATAGATCACATTAGCTAGTTCCGCTTCATTGGAGAATACCACATCCTTGGCCTTTTTACCCCTGACCGTATCCCGGAAAAAGGAAAGCTTGTTTTCCGGGTTGGATCCATGATTGGCAATAGGTTTGAAGAAATCCGGCTGAACCTTGAATACCTCGACCATCTTTTCCTTGAATATCTTTTGTTTGGCGTCATCCTCGGATTTACTTTGTATGGCCGCCTGCCTTCTTCGAGGCGGCCGGGTCATACTCTCCAGGATACAGGCCACTTCTTCTGATGATTTACCGGTGCCTCTCGGACCAACAACCAGGTAACCCAAACAATGAGGATCTTCCGTGCAATATTGCCGGAAGTAGAAAGTCAGCCGGGTAAAGTCGTAATAGATGGGATAGCCGTCATTTTCCGGATGGTCGAACTGGCACCAGTTCAGGTAATAGTAATTTTGCCCTGTGATATAGGTAGGCTTTCCATGATTATAAAACCAATACCCGTATAGTCGCCTGCCCCACTGCTGCCTCCTGAATTCCTCCAAAACAGGGTCGGTGTGTTTTGGATTTGTTTGTTGCTTATAGATTTCTTCCTCCCTGCGTTCAGACCAGAAGGAAGGCAAAGGCGTCCGTTTCCATTTTTGTTGTTTCTTAGGGAGATCAAACCCGGCGATAAGTCCTTTTGGGGGCCGTTTGGGAAGATAGATTTTAAGCCCCTGGACCTCGACTGAACTTCCGCCTTTATAGGGTTTATACATCCTCGGTGAGCTTACTTAGATTTTCAGGTGAGATAGGGATATTTTCTATTTCATCGGCTTCTTCGCTTGATCCATAGTATTCTTCATCGATCTGGCAGATCAGCTCGTCCAGCGTCTTGCATTTGAGCATCAGGTCAGTTTTCAAATTTGCTGCTCGCGCTCTTTTATCATCATCCAGCTTTTTGCGAATGGGCTCCATGATGATTTTGTGGTATTGATCCAGTAGCTCCAGGGCCATAATTTTCATCCGGTACTTCCGGTAATGCTGCAAGCGGAAGAAAGCCACGATCATATCATTGACTTCTTCCAGCGCATTGTTCATCATTTGAACCGTATGCCGGTCCATTGTTTTAAATCCGGCCAGCTCAGCAGCTTGCTTTTTTCGTTCCTTAAATTCAGGTGTTTCCCATTTGATAGATTGGTCATAGCAAAAGAATATATACCGCAGCACCAGGTTTCGATTCATACCAGGAACTTCCTTGGAAAAGGCATCATGCTTTTGAAGGCTGGGAAATTGTTTCAGCAGATCCTTGTCTAAGGGTAGGCAATAAACAGGATACCTCATTTTTGTGAACCGGGCTTGTTGTAGTTTGTCCATATCAATAACCGATGACCAACATCGCAGCATCCCGCTCATGCTGGTTGGTTTGTCTACCGTATCCGCTTAATTGTTTGAAATAATCTTCCTTCACTTTTCGGGCAGTTGGCTTAATGGCTTTGCAATTGATTTTATTGCGTTTCAGAAACTCAATGATCAGTTCGGCTTCCTTTTTATTCATGCCCACATTCTGGGCAACCTTAGTAGCCGCATTAAAACCTTTGACATCTTTCTTTTGGTTCCAGTGCATGGCTGGATTCAGGTTCGGGTCTTCAACGATCACTGTCAGTCGTTCACCTTCCTGTTTATGCCAGGTGGCAATAAAATCAATCAATGGCCAGAAGCTAAGCGTCTGCAGCCGGGTAATAAGTCTGGTTTGAGCATCATACACACAAACACCGGTAGATACGCCCGGATCAATCCCTATGTAAATGCCTTTATTCATCACTGTTCGTATTTTGCCAGCACATCTTTTAGCTTCATGCGGTAATACATTTTACCTTCTATCTTGATCGGGATATCCGAATGGGTATCGTAATAGATCTCATCTCCTGCTTTTAGATCTGCTAGTAGATTGGTAATGTTTAAAGGGGTATGAACTACCTTGGCTCGTAGTGGTTTCGGCTCCGGTTGGAGTTTTGTGATTAAGCCTGACTTTGTTGTGATCTCATCCTCAGTTTCCATCACCGGTTCACAAAGGATGTAATCATTGAGCATGATCACTTTTTCATCCCTTATGGCACAGTACACTTCCCCGTAATGAACTTTGTAGACTCGAATTCCATCGATTTCATATCGGTTTTCTTCACAGACCGTATGAAAATGAAAATAGATCCTATCCCCAACCCCAACATCCATAGTTGTTTTCAGCCAGGCGCTTAGTTTCTTTGGGACAGACACAACATTACCGTATTCCCGGACATGCCAAAGCTCACTGCCCGGTTCACCGCCTGGTACGAGGTCTAATACAAGGCCTGATTTACCGGTAATCTTATCCTCAAACTCCTTGTCTACGGTGAAAAAGATGTAATCAGCGGGGGAGGAGATCATTTATAGAATTTAATTAGATTCTGTACAAATATAGATATTATTAGTCAGAATCTAATTAATTTAGAAGTGCCCTGCCAAATGAATTTCAAATTTTTAAAAATTTTTTTGGAGTTACGCAGACGTAGTTACTGTATCTCCTGGAAGGGAATGTGCCGAAAAGAAAACCGGATTCTCATAGGGGGGTGGGGTCGAAAAGCGGGTTGTGTTTTCGGTCAGGTAGTTGTAACCCAACTACCTTTATTGTTCCCCAATGCACTGTTTACAGCACTTTCAGCCCTATTTCCCTTTTTACTCACAGAATTACTCACAGATTCAGGTTTACCGAACAGCAAAAACCCTTACAAACACTGGTTTTCAAGACCGTTTACACATCCTTACATGCGAAAGAACAACCATATTTTTGACCCAAGTATCCCTTTTTTACCTACGGCCTCCGACGAAATACCCTTATTTATTCAATTCTCTTATAAAATGCTTTGACCAATGCCTATTTATAAAGATATTCATTTGATACATCAATATTCCTTTACACGCCAGTGTTTACAAGTGTTAAGAAGGAAATACGGGATTAATAAGGGGCAGTTTGAAATACTTTGCGCCAGCTATTCACTTCAAACCAGCAAACAACCTTATTTCATTGTTCCCCATCTTATCGAAAGGTTGGATAATTTGCCACGGATCAAAGTCTATCAATACATCCATGAGCTAGAGGACTTAGGACACATCAAATTGACACTGAAAACAACCAATCGTAATACGGCCAATTATTATTGCGTTACCGGCGCCGGAGAAAATATTCTACGCAGATATATTACTGAAATAAATAATCTAAATGTTCGCTTTCAATATTAATCTATATTGATTAATCCTTTTATTATTCTTAGGGTAAATGACGTTTACTGGTTTGGGCCTGACCAGTAAACGTCATTTACTGGGTAGTAAACCTGGTTTACTGGTAGGTAGTAAATGACGTTTACTATCTATTCTTTGATTGCTTGAAAACTTTTCTATTTGATTATCAATTATTTATATTCAATAATGAATGATTTTAATGATTTTTCTTGTTTTTATGATTTTAGTGGTTTATCTTTGTTCCATCAAGCATTTAAAAAGGCTTATGATATACAATAGCTCATAAAATAAAAAACCCCTGCAAGCGGCAACTTACAGGGGGAGTTTAAAGCTATTGATTCAATAACCCTAAACAATTAAAGCATGCCTAAATTAAGCAAAAACCGTGGAAAATCCACGGACGTTTACCAGTTAATTACAGATCGCATTGTCGCTCAATTAGAGAAAGGCCAAGTCCCTTGGCGAAAATCCTGGAGCGAAGCCGGTTTACCCCAAAATCTTATCACTAAAAAACCATACCGGGGGTTAAATGTATGGTTATTAGCTTCCCTTGGTTATACTCAAAACTATTTCCTGACCTTCAAACAAGCCAAACAGCTTGGGGGAAGTGTTATAAAGGGTGAAAAGTCCTGCCCGGTTGTATTCTGGAAATGGGTTGAATATGAGGACAAAGAATCCGAAGAAGTAAAGAAAGTACCTTTTCTACGGTATTACAGTGTTTTTAATGTCGAACAATGCGAAGGGATACCCGAAGATAAGATACCTAAGATTGAGACAAACCAAAATAATCCGATTCAAGCATGCGAACAAATCGTTCAAAACATGCCACAACGCCCACCGATCAAACATCAAGAGCAAAGAGCATTTTACAGTCCTCCGATTGATTTTGTGAATATGCCTAAGATGGAAACCTTTATCGATAGTGAAAGCTATTATGCAACCTTGTTTCATGAGTTGGTTCATAGCACTGGACACGAAAACAGGCTAAACCGACCCGAAGTAACAGATTTTACCTTCTTCGGCTCGCATGAATATTCCAAAGAGGAATTGACCGCTGAAATAGGCGCATGTTACCTTACCAACCATGCCGGTATCGGTGAAAAGCATTTTGATAACAATATAGCCTATATCCAAGGCTGGCTGAACAAGCTACGCAATGATAAAAAGTTCATTGTGTATGCCAGCGCAAGGGCTCAAAATGCCACCGATTTTATCCTGAACAAGCAGGTCAACACACAGCCCACCGAAACCCCGGAAACGATACCCGTAGCAGCCTAACCTGTCAGGGCAGGTATAAACAGCACTTTAAGCCCTGAGCGTTGCCGTGAAGTAATCCGCCCACCGGCGGATACTTCACGGCAGGTAGTGAATTTATTAACTAATTAAAACAAACAAAATGAGTTGGTACAGAAAACAACAAAACGTTTCGACAGCAAGGGCAAGAGAGATGAAAGCCAAATTTTCGAGCACTTGCGCCGGTTGTAATTCAATCATTAAAAAGGGTGAAGATATTATTTACGATCCTAACAACCGCAAAGCCTATCATAAGGAATGCGGACAGGATATCAAAAGAGGGCTTGACGCAGAACGGAGTATGGAAATGTATGGAACGGATATTTATTAATGCTCCCCTATTGGTTTGGTCTAGGAACGGATATTATTTAATCCGTTCCGGCTAAACATCAAAATACGATTTAATAACCCTTATACAATTAAAGCAATGATAACAATAGTAGCAACCAACATTAAACAAAGGGATAGTAGGGCCTCAAATACTACCAAATGGAAAATAGACCTGTATAGGCTTAAACCTGGGGGAAAGTTCGAGTTCATCGAAACTATCAAAACGGTTTACTCATCACATGAGGCCAATATTATCGATCACCTTGTTCAGAAAAACCACAAGCGCCTGTTCAAACTTAATTGTGCTGAATACCGGGACAGGGCAAGAAAGATTTACAACATTCAAATACTATGAAAACACAGAGAACAAAACCAAGCCAAACCAACAGGGACAACTTTAATTATTCTAATTCAACAATCATGGAAGTATTACAACTACAATTCGACTTTGACCAACCTATTGCGATAAAAACAATAAACGAGCCTCAAATGGAACCATCCAGTAAGGCACAAGACATGTTTGTATTTGAATTCTTGGACCTTCTGGCAGCACCCATAATTACCTATTCCGCTAGTTGGGCAGATGGTATTCCAGGGGAATTGAAAGAGGCCATTAAAGGCGCCCGTTTGATAGCCGGATTGAAGAAAGAAGAAACCGCCACGATACCAGAAGTAGTGGCATATATGATAACTCGAACCTATGAGGCCCCAATGTCTCGTGAATGGACAAATATTTACCTATGGGCATCTGCCAAATACATGAAGCAATCCAAGAGGAAAACGGATGAAGATTTGAAGGAAATAGCAGCCCCAAGTGAGTTAAACGAATACGAGCAATCCCTGTTAAAGAAACTTAGAAAATGGATTTATGAGCAAAGAAGAAAGTATGTCAAAGAATCCATGAAAAAAAATTGACCATGCGAATCACAAAATACAACCTACTGGATGAAGGTGAAAGGAAACATTTTCTTGTCCTGATCCGGGAGCAAACAGGAGAAAAGTCAAACCAATTACCTGATTTGATAAGACTGATTAATCCGGCTATAATATTGGCAGAAAACAGGACGGTAATCAACTTGATCGAACTAGTCGATTATTTACAAACCATCATAACAAGAGCATTATACCGCTAACGCTAATTGATAAAACAATTTCTTAACCCTTAAACATAAACAATTAAAGCATGAATACCATTAAATCTATCATTCACGGAGTTTGCCAAGAACTTGAAGTTTCAGAAGAACAATTGAAAAGTAAGAGCAGAAAAAGGCCCATTGCAGAAGCCAGGTTTATTACTTCAAAATTGCTAAGAACAAAGAAAAAGCTGCCCTTAAAGGCTATTGGCAGGCAACTTAAAAGAGATCATTCAACGATCATTTACCATCTAAACACCTTCGGCAACCTATACCTTACAGCACCGGAGTTCGCAGAAAAATTTGACAGGTGTTCCATTGCTATCAATTAAACCCGGCATTATGATACCTTATACCGTCAGCCAGGATATGTTCCTGGGAAACGTGTTACAAATACATGTTGGGCAGCAAATGATCGGCACGATAACTATAAGCGAAAAGCAGGGGTTTGTTGCTCAATCTAAGATCGTCCAGGCAAAAAGACCATTTGCCGAAAAACAAAAGGCAATAGACTTTCTGATAAGGTGCATTGGCCGACAGCAAGCACCTAAACCGGATAATGATACACAATTCAATTTATTCTAAAACAATTCTTAACCCATAAACAATTAAAGCATGAGTAATCAAACAATCGCAATGTGGAAGATTCAATCCACCAAATTCCTAACAGGGAAAACCATTGTTGAAGTACGGTATTTAACCGACCAGGAAATGAATGATTTAGGCTGGTACAACAAAGCCCTCGTCATTTTCTTTAGTGATGGTAGCTATATATTTCCTTCACAGGATAATGAAGGAAACAACGCGGGAGCATTATTCACTTCTGATCCTGTAATACCCACAATTCCAGCAATCTAATGATTCACCGTAGCAAGAATTACAAGTACAAAATCTAAACCCGATGAAGCTAGAACTAATATTTGATAAGCCATACACCAAGTATAGACCAATCATAAAAGAATTATTCAAGGTCTATGAGCAAAAGGGATATAGCTCCCTGCATTTGGAAGCAGAAAAAAAAGGCCTGATGATAGGGACCGGTTCAAACCACATTTGGATTCAACCCAAGGGATTACATGGTATTAAAAACCGTTTGGCCTTCATTTCTTTAATTCACCCATAAAATCTTAGAAAATGAATTTATTTCAACAATTATTCAATATGATGAATGAGGACACTGACCTTAACATCAAAGTAAGTAAAACAGGCAATAGCTTAGTTGTCCTGGTACACCCTAAATCAAGTAAGAAACCTGCCAGCACGTCAGGCGGGACAGTCAAAACAGAAATTCCACCCCTTGCCATCAGAGGAACAGCAGCCGAATTAGATGAAGGCTTTATACAGGCTATCAAAACACCATTGGAAAAAGCCACCGGAGTAATTGCTGATATCCAGTGGTACGAAAATGCCTTGGACTCCATTAAAGACAAAAAGCAAAAAGAGCTGGACGCAAAGAATAAGCGTAAAAAACCAGCTCCTAATAGCGATACTAATTCTGTCAAGGGTGCAACTCCTACCAGCGAAAAGGCAAGTGATCCGGGAAAGGAAAACAGTGATGAAATAGCACAGCAGCCAAAGGATCAAACAACTTTGTTTTAACCATTAACTAACCCTTAAACAATTAAAGCAATGGCAATTCAAGTTACAGGACTTTCAAGGACATTCATCCTGAAAAATCGGAATGAAGAAATACCCATCCAGGATCCGAATCCGGATTGGCCACCTGAAAGAGTTATGTCCTACTATGAAGATACCTACCCTGAATTGGTGAATTCCACCGTTCAGAATAAAGGTATTGAAAATGACCAAGTAGTCATTTGGTTTAAACCAACCATCGGAACTAAAGGCTGACCTATGAATACCATAGAATTCATCAAACACAAGAAGAAATGCAAACGACAATACAGAAAACCAGCAAAGAAAGATCAGCTATTAGAGTTCCACAGCCAAATCGGAAAGATATTCGCCGAAGAACAAGGGGGCAGCAACAGCACATTGGTCATAGATCAATCCGAAAGGGTGTTGCCCCTTTCTCCAACTTTGGATTTCCTGACCTAAAAGATCAAGCAAGGCCATTAAGTGAATATCAGGTCGATCTTCATAGGGGCCGGGAAATTGAGTTTTTACACGACAAGGAACTACATCTTGTGGTGGTGGCCGGTCTATACCCGATTATCCAGAAGCACCCCAATTTTCAAGATAGAAATGATTGGTGTAAGTCAACAGATGTACGGGAAATATTGATATGGCTAATAGACCAAATGAACCGGTTTGTAGACAGCAAAAACAATTGGGTACTTACTAAACTAAATGATGAACAAGAGTACAGTGTCATTATTTACCACGAATATGATACTGGTGAAACCGGTTACTACGCAATTCCTTTGTCGTTCCTTCCTGATCTGGAAGCCAGGAACGAGCAACTACATGAAATTGTTGTGGATTTACTTGCCTTGTTAAAATCCAAAGCTGGCATCAATGGTTGGTATGATCAGTGGGGAGAATGGGCCATGGATTGGTTACTGGAAGAATACTATATGCGATTAAGAGATGGAGATTTCAATGAAGATGAAGAATTAAAAACCCATTGGGAGCATACCATTCATGAACATACAGAAGGCACAGCAATTCACTACGAAGGTTTATTAACCGGAAATAACACTACCATACAGCAATTAGAAATGAAAGTAAGTCGGTTCAAACCTGCCGATCAATTGGATCATAGTTTTTATGACTGGATTCTTGACGGGATAGACCTGGTTCACACAAACAAAAGTCTGCAGTATTTCAGTTTTGATCCTAGTGATCCTAATCTGTTAGGCGAAAATCCCATAATG
>JANQFB010000522.1 GCA_028278085.1 Chitinophagales bacterium | reverse complement strand
AGAGCTGTGGTGAGAGGTACCGGGATTGCCCTGAAAAATATTGGAAAGTTTTCCTTCCTGATGACTTAAACAAGTCCTGAATGAATGCGTAATCTCCTTTTATTTTTTACCCGCTTCCACAATTTTTTCTTTTTCCTGTTTTTCGAAGTTATATGCCTTTCGCTGATTGTCCGCAACAATAGCTTTCAGCGGTCGAGCTTTCTGAACAGCACCAGCTCCATGACCGGGAGTATATACAGCGCTTACCATGTTTTTACGGAGTACCTGGGGCTACGGGAAGTTAACGAAGAGCTTGCCCGGGAAAACGCTTTTCTGCGGCAGCAACTGAAGGCAGCCTATTTTAACAACAAATTCGAGCTGGGAAGCGTAACAGATACGGCCTTCCGGCAGAAATACACCTATATCCCCTGTCAGATCATCAACAACTCCTTCCGACATACGAACAATTACCTGACCTTGAACAAAGGTTCGCGCCAGGGGATTGCCAAGGGAATGGGGGTAATCTCCTCCAATGGGATCGTAGGGATCGTCAAACATGTATCCGCCAATTATGCATCGGTCATGTCGTTGCTTCACCGGAGTATGAACGTCAGCGCCAAGCTGACCAAAAACGATTATTTCGGTTCCCTGGTCTGGGAAGGTATCGACCACGGCAAGGCTACCTTGCTGGATATTCCCAAAAACATATCCCTGGCTGTCGGCGATTCCATCGCTACAAGCG
The DNA here is from genome assembly GCA_028278085.1 of Chitinophagales bacterium. Lineage (GTDB taxonomy): Bacteria > Bacteroidota > Bacteroidia > Chitinophagales > JANQFB01 > JANQFB01. Next base: position 3,807 of record JANQFB010000522.1, on the reverse strand, counting down.
GCTATTCGGCATTTTTCCCGGAAAACATATCTATCGGGGTTATCGAAAGTTTTGACCTGGAAAAAGGCGATAATTTTTATAACATCAGTGTTTCATTAACCACCAACTTTGAGAACCTGAGCCATGTATATGTGGTGAATAACCTGATGAAAATAGAACAATTGGACCTGGAAAACCGGAACAGCAATGATCAATAACGCCCTGCCACATATCCTTCGATTCTTCGGGTTGATCATTTTCCAGGTCCTTATCCTGCATAATATCACCCTCCATGGGCTGGTCAATCCTTATATCTACCCCTTGTTTATCTTTTCGCTGCCTTTCGATACGCCTAAATGGCTGACGATCTTGTTGGGCTTCCTCCTGGGACTCGGGATCGACCTGTTTACCTATACCATCGGGATCCATGCGGCCGCGAGCACCTTTATTGCCTTTATCCGGCCCTTTGTTATCAATATGCTGACACCCACGGGAGGATACGAGCTCGAGGACAAACCCAATTTAAGGTCGCTGGGCATCACCTGGATCCTGCCCTATACGGCCATACTTATCTTCATGCACCATACGAGCCTGATGCTGCTTGAATTCCTGAGCTTTACACCCTTTCTCTTCATCACCGGTAAGATTTTATTAAGTTCCGTGGTTTCCTTAACTTTAATTATTATCTACCACTATCTGTTCTTCCCCAAAAGATAAATGGACAGTTATCAAACCAGAAAGCGGGTAATCCAGGGCTCGATAATCCTGGTCGCCTTCATTTACCTGGTCCGTTTATTTTACCTGCAGGTTTTCGATGATACCTATAAGAAATTGGCAGATACCAATGTTATCCGAAAGATCACCGTATATCCTGCCCGGGGCCAGATCTACGACAGGAATGGGGAATTGATCGTTTATAACGAGGCCATTTACGACATCATGGCTGTTCCGTCGAAGGTAGAGGCCTTTGATTCGGCAGCCTTTTGCCAGCTTTTGGATGTAAGCCCGGAACATTTTCACAAGAATTTCAAAAAAGCCGCCGATTATTCGGTATACAAGTCCTCTCCTATCGTCAAACAGGTGCCCATGGACATATATGCCCGATTCCAGGAGCACCTCTACCAGTTCAACGGTTTCTACCGGCAGGTCAGAACAGTAAGAAAATACCCCTATACCAGCGCTGCACATGTCCTGGGATATATCGGAGAGATCGACCAGGATCAACTGGAAACCTATAAGGCTTATTACCGGTTGGGAGATTATATCGGCATCAGCGGTATTGAAAAAGCCTATGAACAAAACCTGAGGGGTAAGCGGGGGATCAAACATGTACTGGTAGATGTTCATAACCGGGAGCAGGGCCCCTTCCTGAACAAAGCCTTCGATACCCTGGCAGTGGCCGGCAAAAACCTACGACTCACGCTCGACGTTCATTTACAGCAATACGGTGAAGAACTGATGCAAGGAAAAAGAGGCAGCATTGTGGCCATTGAACCGACAACCGGCGAAGTGCTGGTGATGGTTAGCAGCCCAACCTATGATCCTAACATCCTGTCGGGGCGGAAAAGAGGGGAAAGCATCAAAAGATTGAACCGGGATACCCTGAAGCCTTTGTTCAACCGGGCCATCATGGCGGAGCAATACCCACCGGGCTCCACTTTCAAACCAATTATGGCGCTGATCGGTTTGCAGGAAGGGGTTATTACCCCGGAAACAGTTTTTCACTGTAATGGTGGCTACCATATGAGAGGCCTGACCGTGGGCTGTTTGTCACCGGGATCATTCCAATTGCAGAAAGCCATCCAGAGATCCTGTAATACCTACTTTTGTAATGTTTACCGCCGGATCATCGACCAGGATAAGTTCAAAAACGCCCAGGAAGGCTTTGAGCACTGGCGGAACCACCTGCTTTCTTTCGGATTGGGCGGGGAATTGGGCATCGACATCCCCAACGAAGGTAAAGGCTTGCTCCCTTCGGTCGATCTTTATAATAAAATGTATGGAAAAGGCCGGTGGAGATCCTCCACCACCATTTCCCTGGCGATCGGGCAGGGAGAATTGGGCGTAACGCCCCTCCAACTGACCAACTATATGGCTGCGATCGCCAACCGGGGCTATTACTATACGCCTCACCTGGTTAAGGAAGTGAGCGGAGATACCACTGTATTGGACCGGTTCCGGGCCAGGCATTATTCCACGATCGATACGGCCTATTTCCCCATCGTTATTGACGGTATGGAAGATGTGGTATTGGCAGGTTCGGGACGCATCGCACAGATTCCGGGCATCAGCGTTTGCGGTAAAACAGGCACCGCAGAAAATCCGCACGGGGAAGACCATTCCTTTTTTGCCAGCTTCGCCCCTAAAAACGATCCCCGAATAGCGATCATGGTCATTGTGGAAAATTCGGGCTTCGGATCGACCTTTGCGGCGCCCATAGCCAGCCTGATGATCGAAAAGTACCTGACCGATTCTATCGCCGATTCCCGGAAGTGGCTGGAAAAAAGAATGTTGGAAGCTAACCTGATCGACCCCTCATGAGAAAACAAGGCTTCATACAAGGCGTTGACTGGCTGACCGTTCTCTTATACCTCACTTTGGTATTGATAGGCTGGGTCAATATTTATGCCGCGGATTATCATCCGGATCACCCCAGCATATTCGATACCGAAAGAAATTATGGCAAGCAATTCATCTGGATCATTTCTGCCCTGGTTATTGCCGGGATCATTATGATCATCGACAGTAAGTTTTATACCACTTTCTCCACCATCATTTACGGGACGTTGATCATTTTATTGGTCGCGGTGTTGATATTCGGGAAGGAAGTGGCCGGTTCAAAGTCGTGGTTTGTGATCGGCAGCTTTCAGATCCAGCCCTCGGAATTTGCCAAATTCGCGACCAACCTTGCCCTGGCAAAGTTTTTAAGCACCTTGAATGTCAGCTTGAAGCAGTTGAAAACCCAATTGATCGCTTTTGCCATATTTTTAGTCCCGGCTTTATTGATCGTTTTACAAGGCGATACTGGATCGGCCTTGGTATTTGTGGCATTCGTGCTAGTACTATTCAGAGAAGGTTATTCCGCCCAGGTCCTGATATACGGATTCCTGTTCCTGGTGTTGTCGGTCAGCGCGCTGCTCATCAACAAATTCATGTTGCTGGCGGCCATCTTCATGATAGCCTTGCTGGCATTCCTGAACTTCCGGAAAAACCGGTCGGCTTCCTATTTTATTTCCATTGCCTTTATTGTTGCCGGAAGCTATGTTTTTCTGGTGGATTATGGCTTCAACCATATTCTCAAACCCCATCAGCAGGAAAGGATCAATGTCCTTTTCGGGAAGGAATTGGACCTCCACGGGGCGGCCTATAATGTCAATCAATCCAAAATTGCCATCGGCTCCGGAGGCTTTTATGGGAAGGGATTTCTCAACGGCACACAGACCAAATTCGATTTTGTGCCGGAACAAAGTACGGATTTCATTTTCTGCACGATCGGTGAAGAGCATGGATTCCTGGGCAGCTTTGTGGTCATCGCTTTATTTGTTGCCCTATTGCTGAGGATCATATTTATTGCCGAAAGGCAACGGTCGGACTTTACCCGGATATATGCCTATGGCGTTGCGCTGATCCTGTTTTTTCACCTGACGATCAATATCGGAATGACGATAGGTCTGGCGCCCATTATCGGTATACCCTTTCCTTTTATCAGCTATGGCGGATCCTCTTTGTGGTCGTTCACCATATTGCTGTTTATTTTGGTAAAACTGGATGCCGACAGGCTTGCCGTGTTGCGGTAATTGCCAGGGGAGGGGAAGATCCCGGTAACTT
>JANQFB010000494.1 GCA_028278085.1 Chitinophagales bacterium | reverse complement strand
AGGCTACCACTCCCAGGGGTTGATGCTCGGTGCGGCATTCCACGCCTTTGCTTACTTCCATAATTTCCCCGCCAACCAGTTGCGGCAAGGAGCAAGCAAACTCGGTTAATTCGATGCTTTTTTCCACCTCCGCGATGGCTTCCCCCATGGTTTTACCGTTTTCTTCATGAACCAGGGTTGCCAGTTCCTTTAAATGCTTCTCCAGCAAAGTTTTATACCGGTAAAAAACCTGTACTCTTTCCTTGATCGGCATGGCGCTCCATTCGGGAAAGGCCGCTTCGGCAGCTTTGACGGCAGCATCGAGGTCATTGCTACCGGAGAGGGGGACGGTGGAGAGGGTGCTTCCGTCCAAAGGACTGAAGACATCCATTTTTTTCTGGCCGTTGACCACGAATTCACCACCCACATAATTTTTGACTTCAGGATATTTTAATGTTGTCGTTTCCATATGTTTTTCGTTTGATCAGATCATCATTTGTTCCAGGAATAAAATTAGGGATTTTTACCGAATCCCGATGAATATATATGTATGCGGATCGTTACCATTGTTGTCGCAATAATCCATCATTCGTTGATCGAATTCCGGCTTGCCGGGCGATGGTTAACGGATAACCACATCGGTAATTACTTCGTCGTTCATGGCATCGTTCAACACTTGCACGATCTTATCTTTGGCATAGTGCAGCTCGTTCCGAAGGGGAGCGGAATCGATGGTTAAGAAGAGCTTATGGTCGTGGATGTAGATCTGACGGGTATGCCTGGCGATCATTTGGCCCATCAGTTTTTCCCATTGCTCCACAATCCTGGTCTCGTTCAGCTTCGGCTTCAGGCGATAAGCCTCGAGCATCTTGTCGATGGCTTCTTTCAGGGTATATTCGTTGTTTTCGCTATTCATGTTGATTTCCTAAGATCAAAACCTAATATTTAGAATAATGAATGATGAATTACAAATGATGAATGATGAAGGTAACTTCCTCATTCATCATTCATCATTCATCATTTTACATTCATTATTCTTATGCATGAGGCTTTCCATGTTACTTATTATTTCAACAGTCTTGAGGATATGCCTATAACATTTATGATTTATGATTTATGATTTATGATTTTTGACGTTTGATTTTTGATTTTTTCTTTTTCGAAGTTTTGGTTTTTAAGGAGGTATCTTCCCCCTGGATCTGACCATCCCTGATCATAAACTGCTGATAAGGCATCTTAAATTTATGAAATATTTGCTGAACCCTGTCGGGATGGGCGTCGGTAATAAATATTTGTCCGAAATCCCGGCTACCGATGGTATGGAGCAACTGTTCCAGCCGGGATTCATCCAGCTTTTCGAAGATATCATCCAGCAGCAACAAGGGATTGCAGTCCTTGGCTGCTTTGATCCATTCGTATTGAGCCAATTTCAGGGCGATCAGAAAGGATTTCTGTTGTCCCTGGGAGCCGAATCTCTTTACCGGGTATCCGTCCATCAGAAAGATTAGATCATCCCGGTGGATGCCAGCGGTGGTCCTTTGAAGGATGCGATCTTTTTCCCGGTGGCGATGCAAAAGTTCACGCCAGTCGTTCTCCAGTAATTCCGACCGGTAGGTACAATCGATCGCTTCTTTTTGTTTCACCAGCAGGTCGTAATATTGTTGGAACATCGGCGTAAATTTTTCGATCAGCGCCAGGCGTTTCTCAAATACCGGGCGGCCATGGGTGATCAGCTTTTCATCCCATCCGGCCAGCAGGGTTTCATCATACGTCGATTTTTCAGCAAACTGTTTCAGGGATGCATTACGTTGGGAAAGCGCTTTATTATAGGCGATCAGATCTTCCAGGTAGGACCGGTCGGTTTGAGCCAGGGTATTATCCAAAAACGATCTCCGGTCTTCACTGCCGCCTTTGATCAGGGAAGCGTCGTCAGGTGCGATCATCACTACCGGAAAGTTCCCCACATGCTCCGATAGCCTTGGGTACACAATATCATTGCACAGGACCTGCTTTTTTTGTTGCCGGGCGATCTTACAAACGATGTCAAAACGCTTGTCTGATTTATCGACATCGCCTTCCAGCCTGAAAAAGCTAGCCTCGTGATTCGTATTGGCTTTGTCGGTGGGATTGAAATAGCTCTTTCCCAGGCAGCAATAGTAGATCGCATCCAAAAGATTGGTTTTGCCGGCGCCGTTTTCTCCGACAAAGCAGATCAGTTGTTGCGAAAACTCAAGCTCGGCACGGAGATAATTTTTAAAATTTGTCAGCAGCAAACGCTGTAAAAACACGTGAACCTATTTAAAAATAAACGAAAAATCACTAATTTAGCGTGCTCAATAAATCTGGTGATGGCAACGGTTAAAACACCCGCTAAAAAGAAGGAACTGCCTACAAAAATAACAAAAGAAACCTATTTGCAGTGGTACCGGTCGATGCTACTACAGCGGAAATTCGAGGAAAAAGCCCTGCAGTATTACGGTAAATACATCCGTGGGTTTCTGCATGTTTATATAGGGCAGGAAGCGGTGTCTGCCGGATTGAACTCGGCTATCCGCAAAGAAGATCCGGTAATCACCGCATACCGCGATCATGGTCTGGGATTGGCGAAAGGGATCTCGGCCAAAGAAGGTATGGCTGAGTTATTCGGCCGTGCGACAGGCTGCTCCAAAGGTAAAGGCGGATCGATGCATTTCTTTTCCAAAGAAAATTATTTCTTCGGTGGTCATGGCATTGTGGGCGGACAGATCCCCCTGGGTGCGGGTATAGCGCTGGCAGAGCAATATAGGGGTACTGACAATGTATGTATCTGTCTTTTCGGAGATGGCGCTGCCCGGCAAGGTTCCCTGCACGAAACCTTCAACATGGCCATGACCTGGAAGCTGCCAGTGGTGTTCATTTGCGAAAACAACCATTATGCCATGGGCACCTCTGTGGAACGAACCTCCAATGTCACCGACATCCATAAACTCGGCTTATCCTACGAGATGCCTTCTGAGTCGATCGATGGCATGCAGTGTGAAACGGTTCATAACGGTGTTCTAAAGGCCGTAACCCATGCCCGCAAAGGTAATGGGCCCTACTTCCTGGAAGTCAGGACCTACCGCTATAAAGGGCATTCCGTTTCGGACCCGGCCAAATACCGGACCAAAGAAGAGCTGACGAAATATAAGGACAGGGATCCGATCCAGTTGGTGATGAATACCATGCTGGAAAAGAAATACATTACTCCAGCAAAGATCGAAGCCATCAATCAAGAGATAAAAGACGAGATAGCCGAAGCCGTGAAATTTGCAGAAGAATCACCCTTCCCTACGGAAGAGGCGCTTTATGAGGATGTTTACCTGCAGCCGGATTACCCTTTTATTAAAGATTGATTGAACGAAAAAACCCTACCCTACTTATGGCTAAAAAGCAAACCAAAGAACCGGTCGATATAGATCTAACGGAAGCGTATTCGAAGACAGAACGCTTTATCAATGAAAATCAAAACGTGGTCACATCGATCACGGTTGCCATAGCGCTGATCATCGGTGGATATTTCGGGATCAGCCGGTTATATATCGAACCCCTGGAAGAAGAAGCCCAATCTCAGATGTTCATGGCTCAGCAATATTTCGATATGGATTCTTTCCGGCTGGCCCTGGAGGGCGACGGCAATTACCTGGGATTTATCGATATCATGGATGAATACGCCTGGACCAAAAGCGGCAACCTTGCCAATTATTATGCGGGAATTTCCTATCTCCATCAAGGAGATTTTGAATCCGCTATCGATTACCTGGATGGATTTAACTGTGATGACCCGGTGATCAATTCCATGGCTTTGGGAGCCGTGGGTGATGCCTATATGGAAATGGAAGAATCGGATAAAGGCATCAAATATTATGGTAAAGCGGCCAACCACAGCGATAATGAATTCACCGCTCCCTACTTCCTGCTCAAATACGGCATGGCCCTTGAAATGAATGGGAACCTGGAACAAGCCCAGGAAGCCTATGAACGGATCAAAAACGATTACCCCGATACGCAGCAGGGAAGGGATATAGAGAAGTATATCTACCGGGTCTCCGCCCAGATATAGACACATGGCCTCATCCGCCCAAAATCTTTCCGAATTTGATGCTGAAACCATTGATGACGCCTCCCCTTTTTCTTTTGGATTGGTTACTGCTGCCTGGAATCAGCCCATTACTGCCAAATTAAAGGAAGGTTGCCTCAAAACCCTGCTGGACCTGGGTGCTTCGGAAGGAAATATTCATGAGCTGATCGTGCCGGGAAGTTTTGAACTCGTGGCCGGCGCCCAACTGATCGCCCAACAACATGCTGTCGATGCGATTATCTGTATCGGCTGCATCATCAAGGGCGAAACCAAACACGACGAATATATCAGCCAGGCGGTAGCGAATGGCCTGATGGATCTTACGATCACCTATAAAAAGCCTTTCATTTTTGGTGTTTTGACGCCTAATTCCATGGAGCAGGCCCATGCAAGGGCCGGTGGGGAGCATGGCAACAAAGGGGTTGAAGCAGCGGTTACGGCGGTAAAGATGGCTGCCCTGGCCGGGAAAAAACAATGAATGATCAGTCACCGATGAAATTACATGTTGTCGATACGGGAACCTTTAAGCTCGACGGGGGAGCGATGTTCGGGGTAGTGCCGAAAACGATATGGCGGACCCTGAATCCACCGGATGAAAATAATCTTTGCACCTGGGCAATGCGGTGTTTGCTGGTAGAATATAGCGACCGGCTGGTGCTGATCGATTCCGGGCTGGGCGATAAGCAATCCGATAAATTCTTCGGCTATTATGAACCCACCTGGGAACCCGGCCTTGAAACATCGCTCCAAGATCTCGGCTTCACCGTAGATGATATTACGGACGTTTTTCATACCCATTTTCATTTCGATCATTGCGGAGGCGCTATCAAGTATGATAATGGAGACTTAGTTCCAACCTTTCCCCGGGCTACCTATTGGGCCAATAAAGAACATTG
>JANQFB010000457.1 GCA_028278085.1 Chitinophagales bacterium | reverse complement strand
TAATGCCGGTTTTGATAGTGCTGCTTGGAGCCTTTGCCATTTGGTGGGCGCATTTTTGTACGGCTAAAAAGTGGATCAAATAAATGTGGAATTGGCCGGTGATGCGTACATCGCCCCAATTATTAAGTCCTCATTGTTGTTGCTCATTGCTCCGCCGCCACGCTTAGGATTGATAATCCATGCCATTGGTCAGCTCGACAATGAGTTCATAGGCTAACGCTCGTTTGGGTTTATCAGCGATTAAGTTGGTCTGTTGCTCCTGCAATTTACCGACCAGCTTCTTCGGTGGCGAGGCAAAGAATTTCCCGGATTGTTCCTTACCAAAGCCGGAAACCTCCAGGTAACGTTTGGCTGCTGCAGAAACGGGTCCGGCCATACCCATCATGGGTCCCAGGATAGTCATTAAAGGAACCATCATATTTTTCATGGCCCATGATTGATGGCGCACAAACCCGGTACTGGTTACACTTCCCGGGGATACGGCATATACTGTTTGGCCATTCGGCAATTTTTCCGCTAGTGCTGAAGCCCACCACGCTACAAATACCTTGGCCATGGCATAAGCATTCATCGGTACATATTTGGTGGGATACCTGGCTTCTGCAAACGCCTTTAAAGTATCATGCATATTGCCGTTAAAATCATTCCGTGCTACATGATCGAGGTCAGGGATCTTAATGCCGGGAACATCGCCCCTGGCCCCTTCGGAACCGGCAATAATAATACTTGCCTGATCGCTTATACCGCCATGCTCGAGCAGGTACATGGTTAGGGCATGGTGGCCGACCAAAGTTGAAGCGAATGTCATATCGACACCCGTCGAATTTTTGGTGATCTTATTGCCCGTGCTCATGCCGGCGTTTAAGATCAACAGGTCAATAGAATGCCCCCCCGATACCAGTTCCTCACCAGCCCTAACCGCTGAATCCACCTCTGCGGTATCGATGGCCAGGGTTTCAAAAACATCGGCACATCCTTTTTCGATCAGTTGTTGGCGAGCCGTTTCGCCCTTCGCAAGGCTTCTGCATCCTAAGATAACCTTGTTATAGCCGGCCTTGGCTAATTGGTAGGCTGTTTCGAATCCGATACCGGAGTTAGCGCCGGTTACCAGCGCTGTTCCGTGGTTTGAGTTTGCTGTTGTATGCATCATAGCTTTTTTAAGGATTAATGATACCGACAAAGCTAGGGGATGCGATCCGGCAAGGATTTGCAGATTAGCTCATTTACTGCGCAATTTGGGCCATGCGGTAGGCTGAAGGCGATTGTCCATATTGCGCTTTGAACAAACGGTTGAAGGTGGAAACGGTTTCAAAGCCCACATCATAGGCGATTTCGGAAATGCGGTTAGTTCCATTCCGGAGCATTTCGGCAGCTTTTTCTACTTTCTTCTTGGAGATATATTTCTGGGGGCTTTCCCGGTAGGTTTCGGTGAACCTTCGCTTAAACGAGGAGGTGCTCATGCCGCAGAGTTGCGCCAATTCTTCTACGGTTAGGTTGGCATACAAATTATTACTAATGGTGCTTTTGAATTCAACGGCATTGGTTTTAAAAAGGGCTGCCAGAAAATCGGATTGTGAGGCGCTTTGGGTTTTGCTCAGCAGGAGTAAGAACTCCCGGAGCTTGGTTTTGACCATGCTTTCATCAGCAAGCTCAGGATGATCCATCAGTACTTCTATGCTTTGCATAAAATTTTCCAGTAAGAGATCCACCGGCAACTGTGTCATATTATAATTCACCCGGTGTGTAGAGGTTGAGAGGTCTATGTCCAGCACCTCTTCGATCATTTTAGGAAAGAGGTATACTCCAATAATGTCCATAGCCCTAAGGTCCGGCGTTCCGGTGGTTTCGATGAAAAAATTGGAGCACTTGGCCAGCAAGGCCTTCCCTTTTTCAAAGGAAATCAGGTCTTCCGGTGAGCGAATTCGGAATTTGCCTTTGTTCACGAAGGTAAAGCAAGCCTCGTTTTCCTTGAACGGCTTCAACTGCCGTTTGGGCGCTGTTAATGCCACTTTATGGAAAACAACTTCCCCTTTATAGGTCAGGACCTTTTCTTCGTGGATCATCTTCAAATTTAATCCATTAACGCTCATTTAAGAAACAGAAATATATTCGGGCGACAAAAATTAGGCATGCACAAATAGTTTTGATCACGTTAATACATCTAAAATAGCCGCGGGAAAACAATTAATGCATGAAACTCTGTAGCTTTGAACGATGGTAATCCGGATACCCCGATGGAACTGATGAAAGCTATCGTCTGTACACAATACGGACCCCCTGAGCTGCTGGAACTCCGGGAAGTCGAAAAACCTACGCCCAAAGCGCAGGAGGTTTTGATTAAGATCCATGCCTCCGCGGTGAACGATTATGACTGGAGCATGGTGAGAGGCCAGCCCTATATATACCGTTTAATGTTCGGTATACGGAAACCCAAGCGGCCTATTCCGGGTATGGAATTGGCCGGCACCGTTGAAGCGCTTGGCCCCGACGTAACGGCATTTAAGGTTGGAGATGCGGTATATGGTGATATCTCCGCCTATGGCTTTGGAAGTTTCGCCGAATATATCTGTATTCATGAAAATGCCGTAAAACGGAAGCCTGCAACCATGAGTTTTGAGGAAGCCGCCTCCATTCCTCATGCGTCACTGTTGGCGCTTCAGGGCTTGAAAGATATCGGCAAGATCCGGGAAGGGCAACAGATCCTGATCAATGGCGCTGGCGGAGGGGTAGGCACTTTTGGTTTGCAAATGGCCAAGTTATACAACGCTGAAGTTACCGGGGTAGATAGCGGTGAAAAGCTGGAGATGATGAGATCCCTGGGTTTTGACTACATCATCGATTATAAAAAAGAAGATTTCACCAAAAATGGCCGGCAATACGACCTCATTCTCGACGCCAAAACCAATCGTTCGCCTTTTGCCTATGCACGCGCTTTAAAACCCATAGGATCTTACGTTACGGTGGGCGGTCACTTGCCGCGGCTTTTGCAGGCCTTATGCCTGGGCCCGTTGATTTCACTGTTCAGTAAAAAGAACATTCGCATCCTGGGGCTGAAATCAAACAAGGATCTGGAGGATGTCAACGAACTTTTCGAAGCTCAAAAGATCAAATGCGTCATTGACGGTCCGTATCCATTGGAAAAAACGCCCTGGGCCATTCAGTATTTTGGCGAAGGTAAACACCAGGGAAAAGTTGTGATAACGATGTTACAGCCACCAGGTTCTGATCCAAAAGAAGAAAAATAATAGCCAGTCAGCTAACAAAAGTTAAAAGGTTTGCACAGGCGGGTGCCGACCGGATGACTAAAAAGTGATAAATTACAGATTACACCATGACAAAAAAGAACGAGGAATGTTATCGATGTGGCGGGATCCATGGCAGTGAAAACATGAAGCTACATGGATATACGATCTGTACCACCTGCAGATCCAAATTAGGCTTGCTGACGGATAAAACCATTAAAAGACATCTAAAATCCTTCGAAAAGGCCAAAGCAATTGATCCGAATAAGCTTACATACGAGGAAGAGATCCGCAGAAGAGTAGAATATTTGGAAAAAGATTATATTAGCAAGAGAATAAAATTGTTCCATGTATTGGAGCGATTGGATCTGATGATCGATCATGATTGATCCTGATCCTGAAAGCAAGGGACCTAATAGCGGAAAAACTACCAGAAACCATCCCGCCCTGAATACATGAAACGCCTGACCATCATCTCCTTCATCCTCATTTCCGGGCTATGGTGCTATGGTGCATATAGCCAAAGTACCCTTTCCAGCGCCGCTATGATTGAAAAACCCACCCGGTCGAATGAGGATACCCTCAGCTCCAATCAATTAACTCACCGAAATGGTATTCGTTACCGGGATAACGAGCCCTTTACAGGAATGGTGATGGATCATTATGACAACGGGCCCCTGAAATTTACGGGCCGTTACCAGGATGGCCTGCTGCATGGAGTGGCCCTGGTATATCATGATAACGGGCAGTTGCAGGATGAAAAACCTTTTAAAGCCGGTAAGATCCACGGAACCTGGAAGACCTGGTACTCGAGTGGAAAGGCCGAATCCATACGTTCCTACTCAGATGGCGAGATGCACGGCCCGACGATCTTCTGGGACAGGGCAGGGGCTAAAACACTGGAATCGAATTATCATTGGGGTAAGAAATCCGGAAGAGCTACCCAGTGGTATGGCGCCGGCAGAATGGCCCGGGAGCTATATTATAACCAGGGGCTCCGGGAAGGGAAAGAAACCCGGTGGTCCAAAGACGGTAGCAAATATTCCGAGGTATGGTGGAAAAACAATAAGCGCGACAGTATAGCCACCCTTTGGGACAGCTCGGGCAGGATCGTAATGCAGGAATATTTCGAAGCCGGAAAAAAGATCAAACGGATCAAATGGGATGGGCAAACGAAAAGAGTCATGACCTGGAAGGATAAGGCTGCCGAACGATCAAGATCCGTAAAGATCCTGGAAGCGCTGGAAGTAACCCGATTCAGCGGCCCCAAAGAATCGATTTACCAGCATCTGGTGGTGGAAGTGAAAGGAAAAGTGCATGTTAAACACATTGTTTACTGCCTGGAAGACATCCATATCGGATCGAAAGTGCCGGGATACACCGGGTGTAGCTGTTATAAGATCATGGACCCACCGGAAGCGGTCGAACTTACCCAAAGCGGGAAGGATACACTGATCATCAGCAACTATCCCTATGGAAGGAGTAAGGATGAGATACTGTTACCCTTGAAATTCGAAACATCCGCCTGTGATCAGTATTACCTGTTGAATGGGGAAGCCGAACTGCATGTTGAGGTGAAGGGTGAACCGGAAGTGGTCGTATTTCAATTCGAACCGGCCACGCATCCCGTGATCAACCGGATGCGATGATCGGGATCACCCCTTACTTTTTCTAGTACCCGCCTTTTACAAGCTTAACGGCATGTTGTTCCCCCCTGATCCGCATCAAGTAGATCCCCGGCGGCCAGTTTGTTGTTGGGATCTCCAAAAGTCGGGTATGGTGATCAAAAGGGGAAGAATAGACGAGTTTTCCGTCAGCGGCAAATACGTCTATCACTCCGCTATACGGATCCGGGAAGCCTACCGATAATCTTTCCTTGAAAGGATTCGAATATACTTTTAACGGGCTGGATTTTACCCGAGCCGG
>JANQFB010000444.1 GCA_028278085.1 Chitinophagales bacterium | reverse complement strand
TTTTCACATCCTCATAGCCTTTGCTAAAATCTTTTAATTTGTAATAAACGATCGACCGCTGGAAATAGCTAACCGCCGATGCCGGATTTAATTGGGTACAAGTGGTAAAATCCTGTAAAGCTCCGGGATAGTCCCTTACCTGATATTTTGATAAGCCCCGGTTAAAATAGGCTTCAAAAGACCTGGAATTCAGAGACAGTGCAATATCATATTCCGTAATAGATTCGGAATAATTTTTCATTTTGTAAAAAACGATCCCCCGGTTGATATAACTTTCCGCAATATTCGGGTTGATCTCAATGGACCGGTTATAATCAACCAGGGCAGAATAATATTTCCCCGACTCATAATAAATATTACCCCTTTCATGAAAGGATTCTGCGCTGGTAGGATTTTCCTTGATCTCATAATCCAGGCTACTTAACCGCTGCCGGCCGGGTTTGTAGGGCGGTGTTTTGGCGAATAATACGACATTTTCTTCCGGATCTTCCGGCAGACGGGTTTTATATAAATGCGGGGCTTCCAGGTTGAGGTCAGGGATATTGTTAAACGGATAATCGAAAATATTAAAGACGATCCGCTTGTGCTCGGCTTTGGCAATGAAATTATTGAACGGCCCCGGATCGTGCCACCATGATTCCCGGAATATGACCACATCCGGTTGTATTTTGAGATCTTCTTCGAGGTTGTTATAGACATATCCCATGGTAACCTTACAACCCAGGTAATACATGTACACACACTCTTCGTAGTTCGTTGCGATCACGAGGTTCTCCGGGTCATCGAAGTTTTCCTGCAGAAAAGGGATCAGCAGGTCGAGCGGACCCTCGTAGCGGTTGAACAATTCATAAGCCCTTCCACTAACGTGCTCCCATTTGGTGATACTGGTGCCCAGGAATACCAGCAGGATGATGATCACCAGGGGCCGTTGCGGTTTTTGAGCAAAAAGGGCTTCTATACCGGGTAGCATGCTGATGATCATAACCAGGTCCAGGGCGATCAAAACGGCCAGCAAGGGCAACAGGGCCAGGAAATACCGGGTGTACATGTAATGTGGGATCAGCGGGATCACAAACAGGTAGATCAAAAAGAAAGCCCCCCATAGATAAGAGACCCGTTCTGCTGGCCCTATACCGGCAGGTTTTTGACCTTTCAAGCGGTAAGCCAGGATAATTGTAATGATCTTCAGTACTACAGCCAGGATCAGGTAATCGAATTTGATAAAGTAATGGAAAACCGTTCCAATGTGTTCGAGGTAGGTACTCCAATCGTATTTATATAATTGTGAAGTTTGTTGGGAAAAGTAAAAAGTCCGGAAAAACACGAGCAATGGGATCACCGTGATCAATATTCCGGCAAAGGGGATCATCTCGCGGGCAAAGACCTTGAGCTTTTGAGAATGTGTCAGTGCCCCTTCGCCATCTTTCCCGTATTGAGGCAGTAAACGGCCGCGGGAAAAGTAGCCGAAGATCTCCAGTAAACCCATGCCACCGAAGAAAACGAAAAATACCGGTGTGAAAGCATTAAACATCAACCACATTAACACGATCATGAGCAAAGTGAAATAAAGGAATTTCAGCTTTTCCAGGATCTTGTAGCGGATATAGATATGAAAAATAGCCCCCGCCAGGAAGATCACAATACCATAGTAGCGAGCCTCCCGGATATGGAGAACCAGGGAAACCACCATGATCAGCAGGGCCAAATAGGCCAACAGGAACCATAGCTTCGATCTTTTATCCGGGAAAAGAGGCAGGCAGCTTATAGCAAATAAAAGAAGACCGGTCAATCCCAGGACGGCAAACGGTAATCGCAGCAAGGCGGTTTTGGTATAAATATCATCGGTCTGTTCGGCCAGCTTAATACCGATGGTAGCCACATAGAACATGGCCCAGGCATTGCCGATATAGGCATCATTTTCCGGGTGAATACCAAGGGTTTTATCGGGATGAAGAATCGGGTAAACCTTATTCTTACCATCACTGACCTTGGGATAACCGAATTCCAGCACCCGTTTACCATGCATCACTGTCTCGGCTTCATCATTCCATAACAACGGATAGGAAAGGTGCTTGAAGACATTGACAACAAAAAGGCCACCCAGAAAGATGACCGCATACAGTAACAGGTGCTTACCGGATCTCACCCCGTTTAACATGGGCTATGGGGATTTAACATTTATAATATGTTCCGTAAAAGCAACGGCATTTTTACCCAGGCGGGTATTGACAATAACAATACCAACCTGGTATTTGCCGGGTTCGAGCGCCGTTTTATCAATTAATCCGGCAAATCCGCTTTCGTCAAGGTTATGCCGCTGGTAGATCTTAGTTACATCAGGACGGGCCACCGGGGTCGGTTCGAAAGCATAATTCCGGACGGACGAACGAAGGTAAATAAAAATTCTGCTGCCCGCAGCATCAAAACCTTTTAAATAAGCCCAGCCCATCACTTCTGCCGCCTTATCCGGATCGGTAAACTTATCGATGCTCAGGTTCATGGGTGCGCTTTCTTTCGGTAGTTCCAGCTTGACACGGGGAGAAACCATCTTCTTTTTGATCACTATATTATAAGGGAGATACTGTACGACGGGCCGGCCGTTTTGAGGGACAAAATAAAAGCCAATATTATAAAGCCCTTCTTTCATATCCTTTTTATAAATATTGGACATGAAGCCGGCATTTTCCATGGGCTCACCTGCCAGGTCAGCCCTTTTCAGGGGATCCAAATAATAATAGTAATTGTTGTCATCTGATGAAAGGAGGATAAAGGTGGAATCGGTTGCTGCATTTACGGACCCCTCCGGATGTACCCAACCTGACATGGAAATATAAAAATAATTGTCTTCGAATTGGTCAATGGCATAACGGATCACCCGACGCCCGGTAGCCGAAGGCCGGAACCGGTCCATCGATATTTCCGTGATCTGCACATAGCGGTTCAAATGATGAACAATGCCTCCTTCATGATCCACATATAATCCAACCTGGTACAAGCCCGGCGGGATTAAATGTTTAACGATATAGCCTTTAAAACCGACAGCGTCTGTTTCCAAATCGGGATGTGAACGCCTGATATCCGGCCGGTTAACCGGTATCATGGGTATGTAAATAGCCGTATCCTCACGTTCAAGATAAAGATGAACAGGCTTTTTTTCATGGTCAGCACCGGGTACATAAGCCCAGCCCCTAATCTCGAGATGCAAGTCCGTTTCGTTGAAGGAATCCAGCGAATACCTGATCCGGCCGATCTTTTTGTCGATCATTTTTTGCCGTGAAGGCGGCATCACGGAAAGCGCCGGATCCCTGCCCACCTCCACATCCCTACCCGGGGATATGTTAAGAGCATAATCCACAAAAATGTTTGTTTCCTCACGAGCGCTTGTGGCCAATCGGGTTTGGTAAAGATGATGTTCCGGGAACTTATCCGAAGGGTACAGTTGGGGGATATTATTAACCAGATTGTCGAATACCGGAAAACCTATTCGCTTGTATTGATCCCGCTGCAGGATATTATCAAAGGTTGTGGAATTCTCATTTTGTCCCCTGCCCTTCCGGTAGACCACAATATCCGGGTTTTCCTGCAATGAATTCGGGCGATTGATATAACCGATGATGGTGCGGCAGCCCAGGTAAAACATATAGGTAAATTCTTCATAATTGGTCGCGATGATGAGCTTTTCCGGGTTTTTATAGTGGCTTTGAATAAAAGGGATGATATAGTCCAGGGTGCCTTTGTAGCGGTGGGTAAGCTCATGCCAATAACCTTTCCAATGTGGCGCCTTAAACCAAAGGCTTTGCATCACCAGCAAGGCAGCAAAGATCGCAGCGCCAAATTGTAGCTTTTTCCCCCAAACAGTCTTTCTTTCCTTTCCAGGCATCGTGTAGATCAAAGCAGCGTCCAATAGCATCATAAGCATCAACAGCGGCTGAAGATAGATATACATCCGTTCGTAAAGGTAGGGTGACCGTGCCATTCCCAGGATACTCACGACTACGATCAAAAGGAGCAGGGTAGCCATTGCACGGATCCGGTGGGCAAAAAGATCACGGTTCGCCGGCCATTTCATCCAACTGGCAAAAGCCAGGATCTTCAGGCAAATGGCTAACAATAGAAACTCTTGTTTAACAAAAAAAGTCATGATATCCTGTAGATTGACCAGGTATTGAGCACTGTCAAACCCCAGTTGGGTCGACATTTTATCTGTAATGACCGATACTTTGTAAAATTGGCCGAGGGGAATACAAAACAGGAATGCCAGCCCCAGCACCCAACTCCGTCCGACCAAAGCAGTCAATCGGTCCTTCAGCGTAAGGTGCGCGGTTTCCTGCCAGGCACCGGGTTGATATTGATAGGGGAATCGCATCACCAGCAGCAGGACCTCGAATACAAGCAAGCCGGCTATCACCAGGTAAAAAACCGGGAAAAATGTATTGTACAAAACAACCAATAACAAGACTTGCAGGATCATATAGGTGGTTGTCCCTAAAGGTTTGATCATTACTTGCCGGATATATAAAGCCAGGATGAGGTTGACCCATAATATGACCATCGGATAATAGCGGGCCTGCCGCAGATGAAGGCTCAGACTGGTGGAGCATATTTCCAGCAAGAGGTACACACTGACCATCAGCCAAAACAAGCGCAGATGCTTTCTGAAAGCGCCAAGTACCAGCAAAGGCAATATAATGATCCCCAAAATGCCCAGCACTGAAAACATCCCCCGGATAATTACCGTTTTGGCATATATATCCTGGGTAGCGCCGGCAAACTTCACGGCAAGGGCAGCCCAATAATAAATAGCCCAGCCATTGAATACGGAAACTTCTTTGTTGTCGTGGATGATCCGAAGGCTGTAGGGATCCCCGTTATAGATATAATTTTTTTCATCGTGGATGGTGGGCAAGCCATATTTCAACACCTGTTGGCCGTAGATAGCGGTATCGGCTTCATCACTCCAAAATAAGGGGTAAGACAGGTTCTTGAAAATACTCCCGGTAAACAGGATTGTCAGGCCAATAACAAGAATAATGCGCTTGGAAAAAGATCCTTCGGCAGGCTTCATCATGTGCAATTCCCTTTGACTGTAAATATAAAAATATATACCATTATTCGACTCAAAATACTGACAGTTGAACCAATATTCTCCCCTTCGATCGAGGATCCGGAGCTTCATAATCAAATGGTAACCTTTTGGACCGGGAAGGAATAAATAAATGAATTGCTGCCGATAATCAGTAAATACAAAGACCCGGTGTTTCAATCGATTTCCGAAAGTATTGCCGGGTCAGCAAAACAATTTCAAGACTGCTTTAACACCTTTGATCGCAGCAATTCCAAGACAGCTTTTGAGGCTGTAGGCGAGGGGATTTTGGATCAGGGCACTTATCCTTCAAAGTCCTTTCGCTTATTTGCGCTTTTGCCCGGTTAAGCGCTTTATGGGAATTATTCGTCATCCACCACCCCATCGCCTGCCTTTTTTCGTATCATTGTTAAAAAAAAGTGTTGCTGGGTAATATTTTTTCCCAAGTTCCTGTGTTAACAGACCGGCGCGTAGAGCTTCGTATCCTGCGTCAGGAAGACTTCCGTGACCTCTGCCGGCTGGCGGCCATCGATCTGGATTGGACTTATTATTCCCACGATCTTTCCATAGAATCGGAAGCAGTGGTATGGCTAAAGAATCGCTTATCGGCTTATGATGCCAGACAGGCCCTTCCATTTGTGATAATCGATCAAACCACCCATGAATTGGCAGGATCAACCAGCCTTGCGAATTTCTCTCTACCCGACCGGCGCGTAGAGATCGGTTGGACCTGGTTGGGAAAAGCCTTCCAGGGAACAGGGTTGAATAAACATGCCAAATACCTGTTATTGCAATATGCTTTTGAAACCTGGAACATGGAAAGGGTGGAATTTAAGACCGATGTGCTGAACCAACAATCCCGAAAAGCATTGAAGAACATCGGGGCGACGGAAGAAGGAGTCTTACGGAGTCATACCCTGATGATCAACAAACGGCGCCGGGATTCAATCTTTTATAGCATCCTGCGCCGGGAGTGGCCGGAGGTAAAAAAGAACTATTTTCCCGATTTAGGATAAGAGGAGGCCAACAAAGGGATCAAGGTTTACGGGATAGGCTTGGCGTAAAGCTGTGTAAGGAATTAGTTTAGCCGGCAGTTCCTATCTTTGGGGAGGTTATAGCCATGTCGTATCGATCCATTTGTATGCTTGTTTGGCTTGGGTTAGGTTTATGCCTGATAAGTCCTTTTGCGCTGGCCGCGGATTCCATCGAGCTGGTTCAAAAGGAAACGATCGTTTACCTGGAAGCCGGGGGTACGGCTATCTATGGTTCGGCCAATATTGAACGAGCTATTGGAAGTCTCGGGATTGCTGATATTTACGTAAGGATAGGCCTATCCACCTATGGTTTAAAAAATTTCGGGGGACAATGGGATCCGTCGATGTTACTCCCCCTGGGTGTTCCGTCGCTGATCGGGAAATCCCCTCACTTCCTGGAAACGGCGCCAGGATTCATGTTTACCAGCCTGGTAGGGGCATCCAATGATACGCGAAAGCCGGAGCGTAAATGGGGGATCCATGGTATGGGAAGTATCGGATACCGCTATCAAAAACCCGCTAAGGGTCTTTTTTTTAAGCTCGTGTATACACCAATTTTGGAACATTTCCGGCAATGGCATCACTGGGCAGGGCTGGGGATCGGATACAGCCTTTAACGGAAGAGGATATTAAAGATGAGCAACTTTTCGTCGTACAACATTTATGGTATTTTTTGCCTGTTCCTGCTGACAACCGGTTGCGGGAAAAACGATTATGGCGCTAACATCCGGAATCTTAATGATAACAGGATAGGTATTTTCGGACATGGTGGTATGGGGATCCGATACCTGTATCCCACCAATTCATTCGAATCGATCACCGCCTGTCTGCAGCAAAATGCTGATGGAACAGAAGTGGATGTTCAATTAACCAAGGATAGCGTACTGGTGGCATTTCACGATGCAGACCTGAGTGGTACTACCAATTGTTCCGGTGCTATTCATAGTCATTTATGGAATGATCTGAAAGCTTGCAGCTACGATCTGCCGGTTTACCAGGATCCTCTGCTGTTATCGCTGGATGACTTAATGGTCAACACACAGAACCGCGATCAGTTCATTTTCACTTTTGATTGTAAACTCTTTCACCCCTCGGATGGCCATCGTCTTTATCGTGAACAGTTTGCCCGGGCCATCGTTCGCCTCATAGAGGCCTATGAAATGGAAGGCCAAGTATTCATTGAATCACAGGATTCTTCATTTTTGAGGACTGTACAGGATCTCCGGCCAGGTTATCCTTTGTTTATTTATCCGGGTCATTTTGAGAAGGGGTTTACCGTGGCAACATCCCTGGGCATTTATGGAATTACGATCTCCACACAAGATGTAAGTGAAGCCCAGATCGAGATGGCCCATGATAACGGACTCCGGGTTACAATATTTGGTGTTCACTCCAAAAATGATAATATCCGTGGGATCGAAAAAAATCCCGATTTTATCCAAACCGACCGGATCAAACACCTGGTCCGTATTTTGAAATAAACCATATTTTGTACCCATAGATCTTTATCGATATGATTACTCTACCTGATAGCCCCGGATCATTCACCAGCCCAAGCATTCG
>JANQFB010000436.1 GCA_028278085.1 Chitinophagales bacterium | reverse complement strand
CTGCGATAGTGGTAAGGATCAGGCAAAGCAGGATAACCGGACGGTTATACGTTAAATGCAGCATAGCGCAAAGCTATAATAATGTGTAGAAAAGAAGTGGATAAATATTTTTTTTTAACGCTTTGAAAAGGGGTAATTTTATGGCCGATCGTTAAACAACCAAGCATGCAACAATATCTGAATTTACTGGATCACGTGCTGCAAAACGGCGTCCGGAAAGAAGACCGGACAGGTACCGGAACCATCAGCGTATTCGGATGCCAGGAAAGATACGATCTTTCCCGGGGCTTTCCGGCGCTGACGACCAAAAAGCTGCACCTGCGTTCCATCATCCATGAATTATTGTGGTTCTTAAAAGGAGATACCAATATCAAATACCTGAATGATAACCAGGTCAGGATTTGGAATGAATGGGCGGATGAGAACGGCGAGCTGGGGCCGGTATACGGGCATCAGTGGCGGTCATGGCCCACACCGGACGGAGGCACCATCGATCAGATCAGTAACGTGGTTCAATTGATCCGAAATAACCCGGATTCGAGGCGGATGATCGTCAGCGCCTGGAATGTTGCTGATGTGGAACATATGGCCTTGCCTCCCTGTCATTGCCTCTTCCAATTCTATGTTGCGGATGGCAAATTGTCCTGCCAGCTATATCAGCGGAGCGCCGATCTCTTTTTAGGCGTTCCATTTAATATCGCTTCTTATGCCTTATTGACCATGATGCTGGCCCAATGCTGCGACCTGCAAGTGGGGGAGTTTATCCATACCTTGGGGGATACACATCTATACCTCAATCACCTGGACCAGGCCCGCGAACAGCTTTCCCGGACGCCGGGCGAGCTCCCCACCATGATCATCAATCCTTCCGTCAGGTCGATCTTTGATTTCGTTTATGAAGATTTTGAATTGGTCAACTATCATCCCCAGCCGCACATAAAGGCGCCGATTGCCGTATGATCATCTCCCTCATTGCAGCGGTAGCGGAAAACAATGTTATTGGCTGCGAGGGATCCTTGCCCTGGCATTTACCGGACGACCTTAAGTTTTTCAAAGAAACAACGCTACACCACCACATCATAATGGGGCGAAAAACCCTGGATTCTTTCGGCAAACCCTTACGCAACCGGACCCATATCGTGATCACCCGGCAAAGGGATTTTCAACGTGAGGGGGTCCAGGTGGTCCATGGATTGAACGAGGCGCTCGATATTGCCCGGTCACATGGAGAAGAAGAGGCTTTCGTGATCGGCGGTGGACAAATTTACCGGGAAGCCTTGCCCCTGGCCGATCGCTTATATATTACCCGCATTCACCAGGCATTCGAAGGCGATACTTTTTTCCCGGAATGGAAAGATTCGGAATGGCAAGTTAGCCAAAGCACCCATCATCCTGCCGATGAAAAACATGCCTATCCCTTTACCTTCCTGCATTTGGAAAGGATCATAAAAAATTCTTGAGTTTTTTTTTACCTTGTGTTTAAACCTTCGTACAAGCCGCTTGTCTAAATATCCGTAACCTGGATTTTTAACTTAAACATTACATATGAGAACATTACCACTACGAGCCATTGTCATTCTAGGAATTGCAGGCTTTATTTTAACCACCACTTCCTGTAAGAAAAGGAAGCTCAATCGTGCGACCACTACTTCGGAAGATAACGCCCTGGCAGAAAATCTGTTTGACGACGTATTTAGTGTGATGGAAGAAGCAGATGCGGAAAACGGCTTAAGTGATAAGCGTGGCAAGAACGGATCCGGATCTTCTTTCGGTGATTCCCTAAGAGATACCTGTATCTTTGGTGATACCGTTAAGAAACTTCCCATAATTTGTCGGGAAGTTTTAGATACCACCGATGGCTGGCCCAGAAGGTTGACTATTGATTTTGGCAGTGGTTATACCGGAAAAGATAGTATAACCAGGAAAGGAATGATTATCTTGGAACGGACAGGACGCTACAGGGAAGTCGGAAGCGTTCATTCCTACACGACGGATAATTATTTTGTAGATGACCATAAGGTCGAGGGTACCCGGGCCGTTACCAATAGCGGACTTAACAGTGCTGGAAACTCCGAATTCAATATCGATGTTACCGGCGGGAAAATAACGACGCCCGACAACGAAACCATCACCTGGGAATCACACCGGACCAGGGAATGGATCGAAGGCGCTTCCACCATATTCAACATCTTTGACGATGTCTACTCCATTTCCGGTAATGCCAGCGGTGTTAACCGTGAAGGCCGGGCTTATACCGTTCAGACCACCACTCCGTTGAGAATAGAATTGGATTGCCGTTGGATCGTTTCCGGCGTGATCGAGATCGAACCGGATGATCTGAAAAAACGCGTGATCGACTATGGCAGCGGCGTATGTGATGATGAAGCAACCGTAACCGTAGGGCGTAAAACCCGGACGATCAAGCTGCGGCGGTAATCGAAAAAAACAATAGTCAATACAGCGATAGCCCTTCTGCTCTGCGGGAGGGCTTTTTTTTTATGGTGATATCCACTCGTTTCTGCTAATGCGGCTAAATATTTAATGCCTTACGTAGAAGCTTTAAAAATCAAAAATCAAACGTCAAAAATCAAGCATCATAAATCAATTAAATCCAATGATTTAAGATTTAAGATTTAAGATGTACGATGTATGATTTTTGATTTAGGATTTTTTCCCCGCACAAACCCCTCTCAACCCAGCAGCCGGTCGGAGTCGGCCTGGAATTTGAAACCGAGCCGTTTGCCGGTTTTAATGGCCGTATTCCCTTCTTCCTGGATCTTTTGCATTACACTGATCTCTTTCACATTCTGGTAGGGTGGGACCAGCAGGTCAAAATCAACAGTGTATAATATAGCAGACTCTATGATGGCATTCATATACACATCGTTCATCACCATATTGTCGAAATCATTGTACAAAAAACCCAGTTGCCGCTTTCCCTCGACAAAGAAGTGTTTTTCATAATTGATAAAGATCCGTGCGATCAGGTAACCGATATCGTTCAAACGGTTGTACTTGAATGAATCGGAGAGGAAATTATGGATCTGGATCATCCCGCAGTAAGAACGGGAAGCATTTTCTTTGACATATGGAGTTTTGTGGACGAAATGCGTATCGTCGAAATTGAATACATTGGTATGCATGGAAAAGATCAGCACATCTCCTGCTACGGTTAATTCCGCTTCGAAGCTGCCTTTATCCTGGTAGCCGATATCGAGGTCGGCATCGAAGCCAGCCGTTTCTTTAGACAATTCTTCTCCTACGGTTTTCAGGCGTTTCTTGAGTTGCTCGAAAAGGATGATCGTTTGCCGGAAGATCTTTTGCTTATAGCACGACTTTTCCTTTAATGCCTCTAATATTAACTCCTTGCCGCTTTTAATATGACTCATTCCTGCGGCTTAGTAGGCTTTTGCAAAGATCACTTCCTGTTCGGAGGGCTTCCCGGTATAGACACATTTTCCCGGTTCTTTGACATTATTCAAAGGAATACAACGGATGGTGGCCTTGGTTTCCTTTTTGATCTGTTCTTCTGTAGCGTCGGTTCCGTCCCAATGGGCCTTTATAAAACCACCCTTGTCTTCGAGTACCGATTTGAACTGATC
>JANQFB010000111.1 GCA_028278085.1 Chitinophagales bacterium | reverse complement strand
TTATTTCAAGGGCCGGAGCATGGGTGTCTTTATTACCAAGGTCCGGAAGTACCTGAAAATGGAGCCCGAAGTTGAACTGATCAACGTCCACGGCACCGGTTTTAAGCTGGTGGTGAAAAACTAGCTCTTGACGTATTGTGTCAAAATTGCGTTAATTTTAACTGAGTTTTATGTCAAATTTGACACAATTTGGTGTTTGGCCTTGATCGGGTAGAAGAATGTATTAGCAGGAAACTTTCCAAAAGCAAGCTGCCTGCTATGATCTGATCAATGGAGATCTTTCCAGCGATCGGCCAGCACTGTGGCTTTAAACCAATGATCATGACCCGGATAGCTTGTGGTATTGACATAACGCATACCACCGGGCAAAGGATCGCCGGTTTCTAACATCCAATAAACCGATTCAATTCCGATAGTGGACAACTGAATAGTATAGGAATTCCCCGAGGTAACCGCCACACTGCTGCTTAAGGTATACTCATATTCTCCGAAGGTCGGAATACCGACTGTATCTGTCAGCAGTACCGTTCCACCTACCCCATCGCCGTCAAAGATCTTCATGGTGATACTGCCATAAGTGGAGCCCGGGAAATCGACGATATTGATCGCTATTTTGGTCAGATCGCCGCTTATACCGGCTGTGAATGATTGAGCAGGAGAATTGGTAGAGTTGACAAACCAGGATGATCCGGTACCTTCTTCCATACTTTGATCCACTTCTTCCGATGCGACAAAACCCTGGAGTTTTTGATCGGTACTGTTAAAGATCACCGTCCCGTTTGCTGCGATAATGACATCCCTTTCTGCGGTTGTCAGCCTTGGGAATAACACGCCGCCATTCGTGGTGTTAACTTCCAATGTACCGCTGATGAGGGCATCTCCGTCAACATCCAGCAATTTGGCCGGTGTTTTGGTACCGATGCCTACGTTGCCATCGAGGTCCATAAAAAACCGGTCCTGGTTGAAATTCCGAAGCATAAAGGTACCGTTTTGCGCATCAAACACCGTTCCGTTGCTTCCGACAAAGAACCGGGCATAACGTGTATTGGAGGCGTTAATGATCTTCATTCCGCTGAATTTGTCATCGGCCTGTTGTCGTAAGGTCAAAACATGATTATTGGGTACGGATGTTTGACCGATCACCAATCCTTTACCGGTAAGCCTCATTTCTTCTGTATTGTTGATCCGGAATGCTAGGCCATTATTATCAGTAGTCCCTATAAAATTTGAAGCGGGATCTGTACCTGAGTTTCCGGAAGTTGTCCAATCATTCGGGTCATCCCTGTTATCCCCGCCAGTTTCCGGATTTAATGTCCCCCGGTAAGCCCAAGTTCCGTTTTCCTCTTTTTTAAACACTTCTGCGGTGCTAACATTCAGATAATAATCCCCCGGAAGTGCTTCTATGGCTCCATTCGCCGGATCTGTTGTTCCTTCGGTCCATTGATTTCCCCTCAATTCCTGATATAAAGCTGGGGTTACTTCAGCCGCTTTACCTGCCTGCAAGGCAAAAGGAACACTCATGATCTTAGTGGCCCCGATTGATCTATAATTTGTTCCGTTTTCCGTATCAATGGATATATTCAACCAAAAGTCCTGCTGTGACCAATCTATTTCAGACAGCGTATGCATAACCGCATCTCCTGCGCCAACCTCAAGGCTGATCAAGCCATATTGATCCGTAACCACCTTATGTGTCTCGGCAAAGACATCCAGACCACCGGAGCCCCCCTTTTTGATCGACAAAAGTACATTAACCATTTGCCCTTTCATCAATTCCCCATCAGCATGACGTAATACGGCCTGATAGTTGAAACTTTCCATTTCTTCCCGTGCATGCTGACCAAACAATAAGGCTCCCGTCAAGAGTAACATAATGGTAGATAAGACTTTCATGGCTAAGATTTTTTTATGAATAAACATTCTGGCGGATTTAATAAAAATACCGGCTATTGAAAGGTTTTGATGGTTTGCTGAATAAGGTTAATGAAGATCAACCCATTGGCCTGACGACCATATATAGGTTTCAAAATAGAAGTCATCCCCTGACTGAGGAGTTCCATTTGCCCAACGTTTGCCCCCCCCATAGGGGTTTGAATTGCTCATTGCCCAGTTAAACAGTGTTGAAGTGGCTGTAGAAAATTCAAAGGTATATGGCGCTCCCGAGGTAATGTTTACTGTTGAGCTGATATTAATGAGCTTATAGCCGCTGGCGGTGATATTGACTGTTTGACTGCTCAACACATTGCTATCGGTACCTGCTCCCGCATAGATCTTAAGGGTAAAATCTCCGGGATTTAATTGTGCGGAGTCCGAAATAAAAATGGCTATGGATTTCAATTCCCCAGTCATTCCGGCTGTGAAGGACTGGCCTTGTGATCCCAAATTATCAATCCAGAACATACTGTTAATGTAGTATTGGAATTGATCCTTGAGATGTGTACTATCCTTAAATCCCTGAAATTTATTGTCATCCACATTAAAAATTATGTTACCTGCTTCTGCGGCCAGAATGTTTCTTTGCGACGTGGTGAGTCTGGGTACTGTCAATGCCCCTGTGGTAGTATTCACTTCCAAAGAACCACTCACCAGGGCATCTCCGTCTACATCCAGTAATTTAGCCGGTGTTTTGGTGCCAATACCCACATATCCATTCAGATCCACAAAAAATCGATCCTGGTTAAAATTACGAAGCATAAAGGTGCCGTTTTGCGCATCGAATACCGTTCCATTGCTGCCTACAAAAAACCTGGCTGAACGTGTATTAGCTGCATTGATGATCTTCATACCACTGAATTTATCATCTGATTGCTGGCGAAGCGTAAATAGGTGATTATTGGGAACGGATGCCTGACCGATCACCAATCCTTTACCGGTCAGCCGCATTTCTTCTGTATTGTTGATCCGGAAGGCCAGGCCATTATTATCAGTGGTACCGATGAAGTTCGTCGATGGGTTTGTACCGGCATTTCCACTGGTGGTCCAGTCATTCGGATCACTCCGGTTTTCGCCGTTTACATTTCCAGTTAAGATGCCCCGGTAAGCCCAGGTATGATTATCCAGCATCCGGTACACTTTTGCCGTATTAATATTCATATAATAATCTCCCGGAATTCCCTCGGTATGATGGTCCGGAGCTGTGATCCCTTCATGCCATTGTGTTCCTTTTAATTCATTGTAAAGTGAGGGGGTGATACTACTGGCTTGCTGCGCATGCAGGGCAAAAGGAACCGCCCCGATCTTCGTTGCCCCCAGGACTTTGTAGTTATTGTTCAGACCTTTGTCCAAAGCAACTTCCAGCCAATAAGTGCCATTTTCCCAATTAATTGTATTGAATTCACCTTGGGAAACAATACCATTACCGATCTCCAGGGAGATCATTCCAAGATCATCGGTTGCGGTCGTATGTCCTTCCTGGTAAACCACCTGACCTTCGGGATCGTTTTGGCGAATACTGATCTTTAAATTTATCGACGCCGATCGAAGGAGACTACCATCATCATTTCGAAGGGCAGCCTGATAATTAAAACCACTTTTGCCGGCATCCGCTTGTTGGGAAACCGCATTAAAACCAGTCAGCATCAGGCTGACAAACAGTACCGTAAAAAATTTATTCATTGTCGAATTATTTATGGAGTTGTGCAATTGATGTTTCCGCTAATTTAATGATTAATCCATATATAAATAAGGCTCTCGTATTAAGATTTGTTTGTTTGGAAAGCCTGTGCCAGTGCTTCCCGGCGACCTGTTTTCCAATCTTATCAAAGGTAACCCAAAAGAGGCAAAAAAACCTCTCAGCGTTTGAATTCGGTCATATTTCACCCGGAAACGGGAATTTTTGACCGGAAAGCGGGAAAATGGAAAAGTTTACAAAGCGGGTTTTCGTAAATTGCAAGTTATCAAACTATGATCGATTTAGCTACTATTAAAAGTCCGGTATTAATTATCGACCGGCAGAAGACCCTGCGAAATATTTCGCGCATGCTTGCGAAAACCCAGGGAACCCCGACCGTTTTCAGGCCTCATTTCAAGACCCATCAATCGGCTGGGATCGGGGAGTGGTTCCGGGAATTGGGGGTCAATAAAATTACCGTTTCTTCCATCGATATGGCCGTTTACTTCGAATCCCATGGATGGAAAGACATTACCCTGGCCTTTCCGGTCAATATCCGGGAATACCGGCGGATCGACCAACTGGCACACAGCATCCGGCTTAGCCTGATCGCCGATAACGAAGGGTCGGTAGATCTTTTAGCCCGTAAGCTTACACAAACCGTTCACCTTTGGATCGAGATCGATGTAGGCGACAACCGTTCCGGGGTCTGGTGGGAAGACCGGGAAAAGATCCTGCAACTGGCTCAAAAGATCACCGCTTCGGAAAAACTTCAATTCGGAGGATTGTTTACGCATAGTGGCTATACCTACCGGGCCGGGTCTGTTTCCGACATTAAAAAGATCTACGAAAAAACCCTCGGGATCATGCAGGGTTTGAAAAGCTTTTTAGGAGAAAAAGGGTATAGCGATATTCGAATTTCGCTGGGCGACACCCCGAGCTGCAGTTTGGTGGATCAATTCGGGGATGTCGATGAGATCAGACCGGGAAATTTTGTTTTCTATGACCTGATGCAGCTTAACCTGGGATCCTGTTCGGCGGACGATATTTCGGTTGCCCTGGCCTGTCCGGTCGTATCGATACAACCACAAAGGCAGGAGATCGTTATCCATGGCGGCGCTGTCCACCTATCCAAAGATTTTCTGACCAACGACAGGGGAGAGCGGAGTTTCGGCGCTATTGCCATGCCGGAAGGAGAAGGGTGGGGAAACCTGCTGGACAATACTTTTATCCGGTCCATATCACAAGAACACGGGGTGGTAAAAGTCAGCCCGGATCACCTCAGCAAGATCAAAATCGGCGACATCGTCCTGGTGATCCCTGTACATTCCTGTCTTTGTGCGGATCTTCACGCAGCGTTCCAGGTTATCGATCCGGCGGCCGGAGATCATCGACCCAACACTCACCTGGAAAAATTAACCATTAATCACGAATAATTATGGCATTGAACGGAAAGCAATATCTAAACCTTATCCATCATGAATTTGAAGACCTGGAGTTATGGTACCCGGTGATCCGGCTTCGTGAAGCGGGTGCAGTGGTTAAGCTGGCCGGGGAAAAGGCGCAGGAAAAGTATATAGGGAAATACGGTGTTCCGGCTATCAGCGATCTGGCTTACAAGGACATGAATGCCGATGCTTATGATGGTATCCTG
>JANQFB010000379.1 GCA_028278085.1 Chitinophagales bacterium | reverse complement strand
GTTGGCCAAATGGGTTAATAAGCCAAAAGCCGACCTTGATGCCTTTATACGGGCGTTTCATCGAAAAACCGGTGATTATCCCAACATAAAGTTGTATCGTTGCAATAGATGAAATAAACTCACGGCAGTTCGGCTATCCGCCCGAACCGCTTGTTGGCCTTACCGACGCCCCCATGCTAAAAACAAGAGTCATACCGGCATTATTGTTGAAAAACGAAGGCTTGGTCAAAACCATTAAGTTTAAAAAGATCAACTATATCGGGGATTCGATCAATACGGTGCGGATCTTTAACCAAATGGAGGTCGATGAATTGGTTTTTTTGGATATTACGGCAACCAACGAGCAAAAGGATCCGCCCTACGAACTGATCAATGATATTGCCACGGAATGTTTTATGCCTTTTGCTTACGGTGGCGGTATCTGCACACTGGAACAGGTTAAAAAGATCTTCAGGCTGGGTGTCGAGAAAGTGATCATCAACAGCTATGCTTATGAAAATCCCGACTTCATCCGGGAAGTTGCGGGGATCTATGGCAGCCAAAGTGTGATCGTTTCGATCGATGTGATGAAAAACTTTTTTGGGAAATATGAGGTATACATCAAAAGCGGCCGGAAAAATACCCACAAAAACCCGGAAGCTTATGCCCAATTGATGGAATCTTCCGGTGCCGGAGAGATCTTTGTGAACTCCATCGATAAAGACGGTACCTGGGGGGGATATGATACCAAGCTGATCAAAAAGATCACCTCCACCGTGAGCATTCCGGTTATTGCCTGTGGCGGCGCCGGATCTGTGGAAGATCTCGGAATAGCGGTCAAAGAAGGCGGTGCTTCCGCCGTGGCTGCCGGTAGTATGTTTTTCTTCCAGGGCAAGGACCTGGGAGTGCTGATCAACTTCCCTGCGCCTGATGAGTTGCAAGCTGTATTAAACTAACTAAAAGTCGACTTATGCTAAACGTAAAAGAACATTCCGCCAAAGCTGCCGAACCACAGATCCGTGAGAACACGGAAGGCTACCTGAACCACGATAATCCCGATAAGCAATATTGTGTGCGTTGTGTGTATGATGAGGAAACGCCGGGAATCGAATTCGATGCCGCAGGGGAATGTAATTATTGCAAGCTCCATGATCAGTTGTGTGAAGAATATCCAACCGGTGAAAAGGGTTTGGCCATGTTGAATGCTATATTCGATGATATCAAGAAAGCCGGAAAAAACAAGAAATACGATTGCCTGGTAGGGGTCAGCGGTGGTACCGACTCCTCTTACCTGATCCATAAGGTTGTGGAAATGGGCTTACGTCCATTGGCTGTTCATTACGACAATACCTGGAGCACGACCATTGCCACCGAAAATATCAAGAAAGTATTGGGCAAACTCAAGGTCGACCTGTACACCCATGTGGTCGATAATAAGGAACAGGACGATGTATATCGTTCCTTCCTCTATGCCAGTGTTCCCGAATTCGATGCCAGCACCGATATCGGCTATGCCGCTATGCTTTACCAGGTTGCGGAAAAATTCGGCCTGAAATACGTGATCGAAGGCCATTCGTTCCGGGCCGAAGGTGTCGCCCCGCTGGGCTGGTCGTATATGGACAGCCGGGAAATAGCCGATATTCAACAGCGGTTTGGGTCCATGAAGATCAATACCATCCCCCAGATGAAGCTGATGAAGTTTTTGTGGTGGACCGGTATCCGTCAGATCAAGAAGATCCGTCCTTTGTGGTACCTGGATTATTCCAAAAAAGACGCCCGCGACTTCCTTCAAAAGGAGTTCGACTGGGAATATTACGGGGGCCATCATTTGGAAAACCGGATCAGCGCCTTTTCGCATTCCTATTTACTGCCCCGGAAATATAAAATGGACCAGCGCAAAAATGCCTGGGGCGCTGCCGTCAGGTCCGGTAAGATGGACCGCGAAGATGCGATCGCCAAATTGCAGGAGCCTCCTTTCCTGGAAACCGAACTGATGGACTATTTCCTGAAGCGCCTGGGGATCGATGAAGCCGAGTTTGAGAAGATCATGAACCTGCCGGTTAAGTCCTATAAAGATTACAAAACCTATAAAAAAGCTTTTGAACGGTTACGGCCGCTGTTTTACGTGATGTATAAGATGAACCTGGTACCCAAAAGCTTCTATATTAAATACACCGCCAAAGATAAGAGCTGATTATCCCACAAAATCCCTGATGCCATATATGAAGATCGCTTGTATAGGTAATATGAACAATAACTTGTTTTGTGTTACTCGGTTTTTGAGAGATAAAGGATATGATGCGCATCTGTTATTGCTCCAGGAGTTCGACCATTTTCTGCCCGAAACAGACAGCTATAACGACGACTATAAAGCCTATACCACGCAGCTCGACTGGAAGCACGGCAATCATTGGAGTAAAACGAAGCAATCCCTGGCAGCCGACCTGGTGCCCTATGATTTTATCATTGCCACGGATATTTCTCCGGCCTTTATCAACAAAGCCGGACGGCGTATCGATATTTTCACCCCGGCCGGATCGGATGTGTTTATCTATCCTTTCTACAAGAGCGATCATCTCATTCCTAAGCGATCGGATATTTACCGCTATGCCTTTGCCTGGCATCAGCGAAAAGGCGTTCAAAAAGCACGGCACCTGAGCCTGGGTACGACGAATGAAGGTTTCGAAGCTGCCCTGGACCGGATCAGGTTTAAAGGAAAGCGCTTGCCGGTAGCCTGTCCGTTTATTTATGAACCGCAATACCGCTTGAACGGAGCACCCGATCCTTTTAAAAACTCCACGCATTATGAAGCTTTTCGTGAGATCAGGGAAGGGTTCGATTTTGTATTATTCCATCACAGCCGTCATGAATGGAGGCTCGACCCGGAAAGCCTGCATTATAAAGCCAACGATCGTTTGATCAAGGGTTTTGCTTCATTTTTGGACAAGAGAAAAGGGAGCAAGGCTTGTTTGGTGATGCTCGAGTACGGGACTGACTACCTGGCCAGCCAGGAATTGGTAAGATCCCTGGGTATTACCGACCATGTTCGTTGGTTTCCGATGATGTCGAGGAAAGATCTGATGGCAGGCATCCGGATATGCGACCTGGGGGCCGGGGAGTTCGGCCATAGCTGGTTCACCTATGGCACCATTTATGAATTTATGGCGATGGGCAAACCGGTGATGCATTACCGTATCGACGAATTATACAAAGACGATTACCCGGAATTTTACCCGATGTATCATGCCCATACCACGGCCGATATTACCCAAAGGTTACTGGAATATGGAGAAGATCCGCAGGCCTTTCAAAAAACCGGGGAGGATTCCAGGCAATGGTTTCACCGGTATGCCGTGGAAAAACCTCTTGAAGCCTATGAAGCTGTTATCCGGGAAAGTGATAATGCCGGCCCATTAAATTAGTATTGATCAACCCTCACCATAGAAACCATTCACCATAAATTTTTGAACCCCTCATCTGCCCATAAAGCCCTGTACCTGATCACCGTTGACTTTCCCTATGGTTTCGGGGATATCTTCCTGGTCAATGAATTGGATGTCCTGGCCCGGTATTTCGAAAAGATCGTTTTGTTGCCCTTATTCAAGAACAGTGAACCGGTCGTCGATACCGGTGAAAAGGTGGAGGTGGTGGATTCGCTATGGCAAGCGCCCGATACAAAATCCGGGAAATTGAACTGGCAAAACCGGTGGATGATGGCAGGGATCCTGCTATCGGAATTTCTGGCTACCCGGGCCAAAATATTCTACCTGAAAAATATCCGGCAAATGATCGGCAATCTCGGTGTTAATATGAGAAGGGCCGAAATGGTCGAACGGCTAATGGCCACCCATGAGTCTATGCGACCCTATTGCTACAGCTATTGGATGGAAGGTGGTGCGACAACTTTTGCCATCCTGAAAAAAAAGGGCGTGATCCCGGGATTTGTCAGCCGTATTCACGGCTATGATCTTTACGAGTACCGGAGAGCTGGAAATTATATCCCCTTCCGCCATTTTCAAATGAAAATGGTCCATGAGGTCTATACCGTTTCCAGGATGGGACAGCAGTATTTGACCCGAAAAACACGATGGCCGGAAAAAGTAAAATTGAGCTACCTGGGGGTTAAGGATCATGGTGATAATCCATGGGATCCCGGCAGCCCGCTGGTACTGGTATCCGTCGCTAACCTGATCCCCATTAAGCGGATCCACCTGATCGTCGAGATCCTCAGGCAGTTGGATCTTGAGGTGCAATGGATTCATTTCGGCGATGGCCGTTTGAAGGAACAGCTACTGGAGTCTTGCAAGACCTTCCCACCGAATGTTCAATATGAATTCAAGGGACAGATCGGCAATGAGGCGTTGATGTCCTGGTACCGGCAGCACCCGGTGCATCTGTTGATCAGTGTAAGCGAAACCGAGGGCTTGCCGGTGTCAATGATGGAGGCCATCAGTTTTGGGATCCCGGTCATGGGAACCGATGTAGGAGGGGTGAAGGAGATCGTTACTTCGCAAACGGGTTTCCTGATCGAAAAGGACTTTGATCCCACGGATGCTGCTGCAAAGATCAGGACCTTCCGGAACAGTGATCAAAACAGCGATGCCTTCCGGAAGGGTGTAAAAGACTACTGGCGGTCAAATTTCGATGCCGCTTCAAATTATCAGCAATTTGCGGAAAATATATTAGCCCTCAAGTGATGGATATCCAACCGGACCATAAGATCACCGCTGCAACGAATGAAGATCATGCCTACCGGCAATGCAGCCATTGTGTATTGGATACCAACGATGATCCGGGCATCCGCTTCGACGAGCAGGGGGTTTGTAATCACTGCCATGGCTATGAAGCGCAACTGTCCCGGCTGCAGTTGACAGGCGAGGCGGCCGAAAAAAAATTAACCGCTATCGTCGACCGGATCAAGTCGGAAGGAAAAAACAAGCCCTATGATTGTTTGATCGGCGTGAGC
>JANQFB010000355.1 GCA_028278085.1 Chitinophagales bacterium | reverse complement strand
ACGCAGGCTTGGACTGGGGGCCAGGGAAGCCGTTGTTAGGTCAATAAGCCATAGGCCGGGAGTTCTCAAAGCTTAACCTTCATGTTCAGGTCGATCTTGTTCTGGATGAAATCCATGAGGCTGCCTTCGATGGTCAGGGTTTTGTTGTCAGCAGACAGGGTGGCGGATTTGTTGTCGATCTTTTTGATAGGCCGGGGAAAGCGCATGGTCAATTTGTACCGGATCATTTCTTCCATGCCTTTGAACTCTTCCCAGGAGTCGACCGTTGCCTTGTCAAAGCCTTCCCAATGATAATAGATCGACTTACCTTTTTTGCTGAATTGAGGAGAGCTTTGTTTCATCGAGGCGCTATCGTTGATCAGGTTATTCATATTTTGGTCGACCATGGTTTTGTTCAACGTTTCCATGCTGGAAAATTGATAGGTAAGGTCCAACATACCTTCCTTTTCGCTGATCATAGCGCCTGAGATGCCTTCCAGCTTGTTCAACTCCATGATCATGGAATCCACATTGACTTCCGCCAGCGGGGAGGCAGATTCGGCGCTGTCGCCCATCAGCGCATATACAGACGATAGATCGATCTGAAGCCCGTATTTTCCGGAAAAATCTTCTTCAAATTCATATTGCTGTTCAATGGTACATCCGGTTAACAGGAAACCGGCAAAAACTAATAAATATCTAAACATATGATTCCGTTTGTAAGCTTGCATGTATGCCCTCAAAAATAAACTATTTCACCAGCGTTCCGTCGCCTTTCATATAATAACCCGTACCATTGTAGGCTCTTTTCCGGTCATGTTGTCGGCAGGAATCACTGCAGGCGCCGTCATATTCCCAGCCACAATTTTCACACATCGGAATATGCTGGTTACATTCCGGGTTGGCACAGTTGATCATCCGGTCAGTGGTGGTCCCGCAAATATGGCATTTGGTGATAACGGAAGGATTCACCGAATTCACTTTCACACCGATCCGTTTATCGAATACATAGCACTTTCCTTCAAAATCCTTCCCACCGGTTTCTTTCCCGTAGGTTACGATACCACCGTCCAATTGGAACACGTTATCAAAACCGTTTCGTATCAGGTATGCGGTGGCTTTTTCGCAGCGGATCCCACCGGTGCAATAGGCGAGCACTCTTTTATCTTTTAGCGGTTCGAGCTCCTTTACTTTTGCCGGGAAATCCCTGAAATGTTCAATGTCGAGGGTAATGGCATCTTTGAATTTTCCCAATTCATGTTCTACCGTGTTTCGCACATCCAGGATCACGGTATCGGCTTCTGCCATCATCTTCTGAAAATCCTCCGGCTTCAAATAGATGCCGGTCAATTCGTTGGGATCCAGGTCTTCGATGCCCATATGGCATAATTCATGCTTAAAACGAACGTGCATTTTGGCAAATGAAGGTTCTTCCACATCGTCGATCTTCCAGTGAATTCCTTCAAACCTGGGGTCGCTTTCGATAGCTTCCATATACCGGGCGCAGGCGCTGGAGAGGCCTGATACCGTTCCGTTGATACCCTCATAGGCAATGATGATCCTGCCTTTCAGGTCCAGGCTATTACAGAAATCCAGGTGTTGCCGGGTAAAAGTTTCGGGGTCTTCGATTGACGTGTACTTATAGTACAATAAGGTTTGATACTTTTCCATAAGCGGTTCATTGATACGGTTTCAGGCCGCGTAAAATGAAGCAGATACCCTGCAAATTTAAGGTTATTTTTTCAGGGGATATTTGTTTAATTTGCATAGCCTTTACAACCATTTAACCAGATCCCGATATTATGTATCATACCCTTCAAAAAAGATTGGAAAAAGAGCTGCAGGAAATAAAAGATGCAGGCTTGTATAAAAATGAACGGATCATCACCTCACCCCAGGGGGCGGAGATATCCGTGAGCACCGGTGAAAAGGTGCTGAATTTTTGTGCCAACAATTACCTGGGCCTTTCCTCGCATCCGGAGGTGATCGAAGCAGCCAAAAAAGCCCTGGATACCCATGGTTACGGCATGTCGTCGGTTAGGTTTATCTGCGGAACGCAGGATATCCATACCGCTCTTGAAAAAAAGATATCGGAATTTTTAGGTACCGAAGATACCATACTCTATGCGGCTTGTTTCGATGCCAACGGAGGGGTCTTCGAACCTTTGTTACAGGCGGAAGATGCGATCATTTCCGATGAATTGAATCATGCCTCTATCATTGACGGTGTCAGGCTCTGCAAGGCCCAGCGGTATCGGTATAAGAACAGCGATATGGATGACCTGGAAGCCAAGCTCAAAGAAACGCAAAACCTTCGTACCCGGATGATCGTTACCGACGGTGTTTTTTCCATGGATGGTTATATTGCCAAGCTGGATCAGATCTGTGACCTGGCGGAAAAATATGATGCCGTAGTACTGGTCGACGATAGCCACGCTACAGGATTTATCGGAAAAACCGGGAAAGGCACGCATGAGCATAACCAGGTCATGGGCCGGGTGGATATTATCACCAGTACCTTAGGTAAAGCGCTTGGCGGGGCCATGGGCGGTTTCACTTCCGGCAGAAAAGAAATCGTCGATATGCTGCGTCAAAGATCCAGGCCCTATTTGTTCTCCAATTCCCTGGCCCCTTCGATCGTGGGGGCGGCCACCAAGGTGTTCGAACTATTGAGCGAAACCACTCAATTAAGAGACAAGCTGGAAGAAAACACCAGCTACTTCCGGCAACAAATGACTGCGGCAGGCTTTGATATCAAGGAAGGCGTCCATCCGATCGTACCGATCATGCTTTATGATGCCGTGTTATCCCAAAAAATGGCCAACCAATTACTGGAAAAAGGCATCTATGTGATCGGCTTTTATTATCCGGTGGTACCCAAAGAACAGGCTCGTATCCGGGTACAGATCTCCGCAGGCCATGAAAAAGAGCACCTGGATAAAGCTATTGATGCGTTTACCAGTGTAGGGAAGGATCTGGGAGTCATTTAACTGATCAACCGGCAGATCTGATTCGGATTTGAGAACCACAATTTTCAAAGGGTTCCTGGTTGTTTTCCTTCTCGGTATCACGGGATTCGGTCTTTACAAACTCCGGGAACATCAACATCATTTTTTACAGCGGGAATCTGATTATTATCGCCCGGATCCTCAGGCCGGGCATATTCACCAGCCATTTGTGCACCGGGTCGTACGCTGGAATGAGCACCCCACAGGCGAGATCCGGATGATCACCAATAATCTGGGCTTCCGCGAAGACCGGGATACCCGGATCGAAAAACCGGCGAATACCCTGAGGATACTGGCGACCGGTGATTCCCATACCGATGGAGTGGTCAACAATCATGAATCCTTTATCAACCGCCTGGAGGAAAAGCTGAACAGGGATCCGGCAGCCCTGAGCTTCGAAGTTATCAATGGCGGCACCGGCTATTATACTTTTCAGCACTATCAGGGGTTTCTGGAAAAATGGAGCTCCCTTCAGCCGGATGTATATATCGTAACGGTTTTCACCGGTAATGACTTCATCGAGGCGGTTAAAGAAGATACCCGGAATTACCAGGTCATGAGATCCCTCAAAAGGTTTTATAACCGGATGTGGTTGCGGTGGCAGGCCCCTCCATCGGGGTTGAGTCAGGGCTTGGCCCAGTTGGTTTATTTTAGATCTTTCCCGGAAATGCGTGATGCGGCAGTTTCCATTGCCACAAGCCGGTTATCCGCTATCGGGGAGTTATGCCGGAAGCAAGGGATATCCTTATGGGTTGTGCTGTTGCCGGCAAAATTTGACGTCGATCCCATGGCTGATCTGGATCAGATCATGGATGCGCTCGATCTATCGGAAGAAGAAATGCAGGGTAACCGGCACCTGGCTTCACAGCTCAAACAGGCATTGGAACGAATGAATATCCCTGCTATCGATCCCTATGACCGGATGAAGGCCGAAACCCGGCCACTTTATTGGAATGCCGATCATCATCTGAGTGATGCCGGGCATGCCCTGGTAGCCAACCAGGTCTATGATATGATCGCACCCATTATCGGCAAATCATTTGATGTTGATCGAGGAAGCTCCGAATAGGGTGATGGATCATAAATTAATTTTGAAATCTACGCCCGATGGGATAAATTTACGACCGGCCCTTTCATTAGGTGATCCCTTTCTTTCCGGTCGTTCGGGAATAGATGAAAAAATTGACGGCAGTTATTGTTGATGATGAAGCCCTCGCCAGGGAAAACCTGAGGATGCTGCTGGATGAATATTGCCCGGAGATCGAGGTCCTGGGTGATGCGGGATCGGTTGATGCGGCGGCAAGCATGATCACTGCGCTGAAACCGGAAGTTGTTTTTTTGGATATTCGAATGCCATCCGGTACGGAGGGTTTCGAACTCCTGGAATCCATGCCGGAAAAGAATTTTCAGGTAATTTTCGTAACCGCTTTCAAAGATTATGCGATCCGGGCTTTTAATGCCAATGCCATCCATTATATCCTGAAGCCTGTTGATATCGACGAGCTGAAAAATGCGGTCGCTAAGCTGGTGAAAAGCAAGGAATTGTTCATCCACGATCCGGAAAGTTATGGCGCCTACCAAAATTCGCTGGAACACCTCACCAGGCTGATCCGGCAAAACCTGCCGATACAAAGGATCACGATCAATCACGCCAAAGGCTTTAAAATGGTGGATATTGATCAGATCACCCGCCTGGAAGCCAGTGGTAATTGTACCCGGATATTTTTCGAACAAGAAACCGAATACCTCGATACCAGGACCTTAAAGGTCTATGAAGATCTGCTCGATCCAATGGCCTTTTGCCGGATCCATAAATCACATATCATTAATATCCGCTATCTGCAGGAATACCTGAGCGAGGGAAATATCGCGGTCATGAAAGACGGAAGCCGGCTTCAGGTTTCCAGGAACCGTCTGCCGGCGTTCTTAAACCTTGCCCGGTCCTATTCCGGGAATGCCTGACCTGTCATTGTACAGACACCTTATCTTGCTTCCCAAAGGTTCCGGGAAATCCAAAATATACTCCGGAATCAATGGAAACTACCAGTTACTCAATGAAATATACCCTTCACTCAAAGAGAAGTCGAATCAACAACAAAACCGGTATTTTAGAGTAAAATCATAGGATATTACCTTCCGGTATGCTCTCTTTAAAAGTCATTCGTTTTTCTACCCTGCTTTTTTTGTTTTACCTGATTCCGGCCACCGGGTGGGCGCAACAATACAGTTTTATCAACTATTCCATTGAAGAAGGCCTCGCTCAGTCGCAGGTCGAAGTGATCTTCCAGGATCAAAAAGGCTATTTATGGTTCGGTACCATTGGCGGGATCAGTCGTTTTGACGGCAAAAACTTTACGAATTATTCGACGGAAGAAGGCCTGATCAGTAACCAGGTCAACAGTATGATGCAAGATAGCAAAGGAAATATATGGATCGGCTCACAAAAAGGTATTACACGGTTTAATGGCATTGCCTTTACCAGCTTTGACCTGTACAAAGAGTTGTCTTATAATAACGTAAATGACCTGATGGAAGACCGGGAAGGAAACCTTTGGGTGGCTACCAATGGACAAGGGATCAGCAAGGTCGATCCGCAAAAGCTGATGGCTTTCGATAAGGCTACTGCCCCCGGGAAAGAGGTGGCATCTTTAGAAGAGATCTTTCGCAATTATCATGTAAAAGACGGATTGCCGCATCCTATTGTTCGATCGATCGTTACGGACAAAGACGGAAAGCTTTGGGTGGGAACCCGTAAAGGAGTATGTGTTTACCGGGGTGATCGATTCGAGCCCATCCTGGAAGAACACCTGGCTAATAAAAATATCAGCCAGATCAAGGTTGATCATACCGGGAACCTCTGGTTTTGCACCTTGGGAAACGGGGTATTTAAATATGACGGGCATGTGGTGGTCAATTACCTGAGCAAGGATGGTTTGATCAGCGATTGGATCCGGTCAATGGAAGAGGATAACCAGGGGAATACGTGGTTTGTTTCCAAAAACGGGATCAGCAAGTATGATGGATCGGGATTCAAGAATTTCACGGAAAAAGAAGGCCTGAGTCCCAATAATATCCGCTGTATCAAGGAAGACCGGGAAGGTAATCTGTGGTTGGGTACCTACGGGAAAGGGGTGCTGAAATTTACCGGAGAATCATTCGTGATCTACAACACCTTTGAGGGTCTGAGCAATGACATTGTGATGTCGGTAGTCGAGGATAAAGACCAGAACCTTTGGTTTTCAACCTATGGCAGCGGATTGACCAAATATGTTATGGATCCCGAACAGGGAAAATATGTGGTGCATTATACCACCCGCGACGGGCTCAGCAATACCACGGTTTGGTCGAGCATTATGGATAAAGACCAAAACCTATGGTTTGGCACTTCCTCCGGTGTAACCATGTACGACGGACAGCGGTTTACCCGCTATAATACGTCTGATGGTTTGATCGATAAAAAAGTTACTGCCTTGCTGGAAGACAGTAAGGGTAACTTATGGTTCGGTACGGGAAAAGGCGTATCCCAATTGCTTCCGGAAGCTAGCCAAAAACCTGGCAATCTTTTCCAAAATTATTCCAGCCAGGATAGTACCATCGGAAAGAATGTCCGGTATATCCTGGAAGGCCGAAGCGGTGACTTGTGGTTCGGTACCACCAGTGGGGCGTATCAATTCAATGGCGGAGAATTTATCAATTATAATAAGTCGAATGGCCTCCCTGATAATACGATCTATAATATCCTGGAAGATAAGCGAGGCAATTTATGGTTCGGCACCAAAAGAGGGCTTGCGCTCTACGACGGCACAACCTTTACGCCCGTTAAGATCGGCGATAATTATAAGAGCAATTACATCAATTTCACCCAGTTAGGCGACCAGGAAAGGCTATGGGTAGGGACCAACAACGGTATTTATAACCTGGATATGGCCTATTATTACGAAACCGGTGAATCCAAATACACCCATTATTCAAAGCTCGACGGTATCAAAAGCCGGGAATGCAACCTCAATGCAGCCTATGAAGATACCAAAGGCTATTTATGGTTTGGCACCAGTGAAGGCGTGGTGAGGTATGATCCGGCCAATTTATCGGCCAATAATAAAAGCATGCCGCCCATCGTGCATATTAACAAAGTAAGGCTCTTCCTGGAAGAAACCGATTGGCGTAAGTTTACCGATAGCGTTGATCTGACCACCGGACTGCCGGGAAGCTTGAAAGTCAAGCATCATAACAATCACTTTACCTTCAATTTTATCGGCCTGCATCATTCCAACCCGGCAAAAGTAAGCTACCGCTTTATGCTCGAAGGCTTTGACAGCGACTGGTCGCCGGAGGTCGGGGAAAATTTTGCTACCTA
Source organism: Chitinophagales bacterium (assembly GCA_028278085.1). Taxonomy (GTDB): domain Bacteria; phylum Bacteroidota; class Bacteroidia; order Chitinophagales; family JANQFB01; genus JANQFB01. Next base: position 6,646 of record JANQFB010000355.1, on the reverse strand, counting down.
TTCCAACTTACCGGATGGCTATTATACCTTTGTCGTAAAAGCCAGGAATAAAGATGGTGTTTGGAGCAATACACCCGCCAGGTTTAACTTTGAGATCGCTCCTCCGTTTTGGGAAACCTGGTGGTTCTACACGCTTTGCAGCTTGTTCGGTTTGGCTATCGGGGGCATCATCTACCGGTGGAGAAGCCTGGTCCGCAAACGGAAAGAAGAAACCAAAACCCTAATTCAGCGATCAAAACTGCTGACCCTGGAACAGCAAACCCTGAATGCCAGTATGAATCGTCATTTTGTGTTCAATGCCCTTAATTCGATCCAATATTATATCAACAAGCAGGACAAACGAGCTGCGAACCTGTATCTGACCAGTTTTGCCAGGCTCATCAGAAAAAACCTGGATGATTCCCAAAATAACCTGATCCTCCTGTCCGAAGAGCTGGAAAGGCTGGAATTATACCTGAAACTGGAACATATGCGGTTTACGGATAAATTCAAGTACAAAATAAATGTCGACCGGTCTATCGATGTCGAGAACGTAAAGATACCTTCCATGTTACTGCAACCCTTTATTGAAAACAGTATCTGGCATGGTATTTTACCGATGAACTATCCGGGAGAAGTAACGGTGGATATCAGTAAAGATGAGGAGAAAAGCCTGGTATTTGCCATTGAAGATAATGGGATCGGCATTGAAACCAGCATAAAAAATAAGGGAGAACAAAAACATATCTCCAAGGGAATGCGTATAACGAAAGGCCGTATCGATCTGTTAAGAAAAATTACCAAACAAAATATATTCATCAACGGGCCGTTTGAAATAAAAGATGAAAAAAATGAACCCAAAGGCACGAAAGTGGAGATAATTTTACCGTATAATTTGAATTAAATGTGGATAATGATGAGAAAAATTTGGAAAACGACGGAAAATGGCCTATATTTGCAGCTAGGTAATAGTCTCAAATCGAGTCGAATGATAAATTATTTTAATATGATCCTCCGTTTAGGTTTTGTGTTGGTGTGGATCACCATTTTTTCAGCCTGTCAAAAAGAAGAGCTGATCGTACCCCGGACAAGCGCCGATAGTGCTACGGTAACGGCGCCCGATTCCGATAACGATCATCAAATGAGAGGTAAAACCGGTGGTCTCGATGAGCATGCCAGAGACAGCGGCTTTAATCCCGATGGTGATGATGAGGGCGTAACCGACCGCGATGATGATGACGGAGACCTCGATGGAGAAGATCCTACCGTAACTGACCGCGATGGCGATAACGGCGATCTCGACGGAGAAGATCCTACCGTAACCGACCGCGATGATGACGATGGGGATATGGATGGTGAAAATGATATCAGCAGCGGTAACCAATTGGGTATCTCAGGTACCGACCCCGAGCCCGACGACGATGATGGTACCAACTGATCATTGTTTCTATTTTTCTTTCAGCGACATTCCTGTAATTTTCCTTTTTTCCTGAGCTAAAGATAATCGCATCCCTGTGGTTGCCCTGGCAGATACCTTGTTGATCCGCCCCGAACCGGATCAGGTTCTGGATATTTTACAGGGATTGATCCCTTGATATTTCCCTCCCGTATTTACCCGCCTTGAATTTTTTCCGGTTTATTTTATGGAATAATATTTGATTGATCATCTACTTTATGTGTGTTTGAACAAAAAAGCATAAAAATCTCCGCAATAACCGGGGGAAAACGCCAAAACTCCATTGCATGAGAACCTTGAACGATCGAATAGATTTCCTAAGATCCCGGGCAAACGGTTTTTCCCGGAGACTTCGAAATCCGCTGACTGAATTTCTCGGCAAAGACGGCAGGCATTACCAGATCATTTACCTGGTCCTGTTCCTGTCATACGGCTTATTCTTCCTGGATTGGGAACCCGAGATCTTCAAATTCGGCATAGCGATCGGCGCCTGCCTCGTATTCCAGGCCATCGGTATTGCCTTAACTACCCGGAATTTTACGAGCTTAAAAAGCGCCCTTATCTCATCCCTCAGCCTTTGTTTGATGTTTAAAGCCAATGAATGGTACACCATTGTGCTGGCAGCCTTTTTAACCATCGGCAGCAAGTACCTGATCCGCTATCAAAAGAAACACATTTTTAATCCTACCAATTTCGGGATCATCGTAGCGATATTATTGTCCGGTGACGCCTGGATCTCTCCCGGGCAATGGGGCAGCAACGCTATCTGGCTATTCTTTATCGGGATAACGGGCTGTATCGTTTTGTTCCGCGTAGGCCGGCTGGATACCAGCTTTTCTTTCCTCCTGGTTTTCGCCGGCTTGCAATGGATAAGGAATGTCTGGTACCTCGGTTGGGGAATGGACTATTTTTTCCACCAGCTTAGTTCGGGAACCTTATTGTTATTCACCTTTTTCATGATCACCGATCCGGTAACCACACCGAATGCTCCAAAGGCGCGGATCATCTGGGCTTCACTCATCGGTATACTGGCTTTCGGGTTGACCAATTGGTTTTATGTGCATACGGCTCCTATCTGGGCCCTATTCATCTTCTCGTTTTTCACACCGTTATTCGACAGGATATTCTTGCATAAACGGTTTACCTGGCTCAAGGCTCCGGAGCTGAAGCCGCAACGATCAAAGCCCCAAACTTCCGATGCTTTACACCTGCAACCACGTAAAGCTGTCAGTCCAAATTATAAGATCATCAATGTTGACCTTCAAGCCAACCAGAATTGAATTTTTATTAATGATAAATCTTAAAACTATGAATGCCTTAAAAATGTTAGTTGCCCTGCTTTTCCTGGCGATCAGCAGTAATAATGCCCGTGCCTTTTGCGGCTTTTATGTGGCCAAAACAGATTCCCGGATATTTAACCAATCATCCGAGATCATCCTGGTCAGGGATGGCCAGCGGAGTGTGATCACGATGTCCAACGATTTCCAGGGAGATATCAGGGATTTTGCCATGGTGGTTCCGGTTCCGGAAGTACTGAAACGTGAAAATATCAGGGTTGCCGATCCACAGGTCTTTGCCAAGCTGGATGCCTACTCTTCTCCGAGAGTCGTAGAATATTTTGATCACAATCCTTGCCAAAGGATCTATCCTATGGATGGCATATCACTGACCAAAAGTGCCACGATAGCGCTGGAGGATGCCGATAACGAAACGGAAAGCCGGAAAGACAAAGCCTATGGTGTAACGATCGAAGCCAAATACAATGTCGGTGAATATGATATCCTGATCTTATCAGCTAAAGAATCAACCGGCTTAAAGGAATGGCTGATCGATAACCAGTATCAGATCCCGAGCCAGGCCGAAGAAGTTTTGGAGCCATATATCAAAAGCCAGATGAAGTTTTTTGTGGTTAAAGTGAACCTTGAAAATCATCAACGGTCCGGTTTTAATGATCTGCGCCCGCTGCAAATAGCTTTCGAGTCGGATAAATTTATGCTGCCGATCCGCTTAGGCATGGCCAATGCCAACGGAGACCAGGATATGATCGTTTATGCTTTTACTCGTACCGGAAGGGTCGAAACAGCGAATTACCGGACAGTTAACCTGCCTTCTAACATGAATTTGCCCGAATTTATCGATAACAAATTCAATGATTTTTACCGGGATATGTTCCGCCATTCCTGGGAACGCGAAGGCCGTAACGTCGTTTTCCTGGAATATGCCTGGGATCTCAGCTCCTCGAATTTTGTCAAATGTGACCCTTGTGCCTCCACCCCGCCCGACTACGCGATGCTCCGGGAGGCCGGCTGTTTCTGGGTAAGCCAACAAACGCCCAGTCGCAGAGGTACCAGCAACTATGCCGGGAACCTGCATTTTACACGCCTGCATGTCCGTTACAATCGCCAGCAGTTTCCCCAGGACCTCCAGTTTCAATTGACCCCGAATAAGCAAAGGTTCCAGGGGCGTTATGTACTGCAAAGAATGGTCAAAGGAGATCTGAAATGTAAAGAAGCCAAACCCTATTATAACGGTGTATTGCAACGGAGAGAATCGGAATTGGAGACCCTTGCCCATCTGACCGGCTGGGATCCGCGGCAATTCGACTGGTACACGGAAGAGGTGGCCATGAAAGTGGAGCCGGATGGCGGTGGATGGATCAAAAATGACTTCAACAACAAGAATACATTTTACGGATTCGGCTTTACCGATAACCCGAACGACGATTCCGGACCCGGTTCGGTCATTGTGTGGAGTTTGGCCTTGTTACTGGCCCTGTGCGTTTTCAGCCTATCCTGGACGGCCAAAAGTACCCGGACGACATAAAGAACAGAGAAGAGTGTGAGAGTGAGTGTGGAGGACCCCCTCAAAACTCACTCTCCAACTCACACTCAAAACTAATACCTCCACCAATAATAAATTAGCTTGACATATTCATTATTAACCATCAACAAGCCCTGTTCACTTTCCCACCATTTGTCTTCCAGGTACTTCAGGCTTGGCGCCCCCCTGATGATCAGCTTTGTTTTTTCGTTTTCCCAGAGTTTATTGATCACATATCTAACGCGGCGGGTATGAAATTTGGAGGAAAGGATAATGGCCCTATCGATCCGGTGTTTGCGGCAATAATCCCGGTAAAAGAGTACTTCTTCCATGGTGCTGGTCCCGGTATGAACGGCGGTTACTGCGCTTTCCGGAACCCCTTCCCGAATAATCCGGATCCGGGTCATTTCACTTTCCGGTTGATCCATATGCAGGATCTTGATATTTGAAGGGATATTCTCACTGGTACAAATGATGCTTCCGGCATAACCATCCCGGTACAGCCTGGCAGCTTCCAGTCCACGGTCATATCCGTTTCCACCTAAAACAAACATCACCGATGCTTTTGCCAGGGGATCTTCCGCGATCAGAAAGTATCCGATGCTCCTGAGGAGAGCAAACCTGAAGACCCATAACAAGAGCAGGATCAGCAGCACAGATCCGGATAGTATATACCACTTCTTCATAGCCATGAAAATGAAGGAGATAATTGGCTCAAAATTACAATTAAACCCGGTTACTTTTAGTCAGCCGGACGTAAACAGAACCACCGGCCAGAACATTTTTCACGGCCGATAATTTGTATTTTAAAACCGGAATCTATTTCTTTGGCCAGGAAAGCATCCCGAAGCAAACGATCACAGCGAATGAGCATCAACTGGAACCCCGCAACTATTGCAGCAAGCGAAAGTCTTGCTGACACGCTTTTCCAGGTGAGTATCGAAGTCGCCGGACGATCAAGCTTCGACTATGATCCCGGCCAATATGTGATCCTGAACATACCCGATCAAGGTAAACCTTCCGAAAAACCCTATTATTTTTCGATCGCATCGGCGCCGGATGGTAGTGATACCTTCGAATTGCTGATCCGGACAGATAAGCAGGACCCTTTGCACCATATCCTGCAATCGGGAGAGCGGACTGAATTGTTGATCAGTGATGCGGCAGGCTCCTTCTATCGGCCCGAGTCCTTCGACAGGGGCCAGTGCTTTATTTGTATCGGCACAGGTATTGCTCCCTTTCGGTCGATGCTTAGCCTATGGCTGAACAAAAATGTTGCCTGCGAAACCTGTCTCATCCAGGGCGCCCGGTCGTTCCGGGAGTTGGCATTTTATGATGAATTTTCCAGGCTTAGCGAAGCCTATCCGGCCTTTGATTACCATCCGGTTCTCTCGAATGAAAGCCCGGAGGCTTGGAAAGGGGAGCATGGCCGTGTTCATGACATCTACCGGCAGAAATTCGCTAAACGGCCTCCCACCGACTTTTACCTCTGCGGTTCGAAGGAGATGATCACTCAAACGACCAATGAACTGCAATCCATGGGTTATGCCTTATCGGATATCCACCTCCAGCAATACTGAGGATAGCCTTTGCGTATCAGCGCCTGGCTTCTTTCAGGAAGATGAAATATAGCAACATGATCGCGGAGCCCCCTGCCGTAACCAAAAACATCGTTTGAGCCCCCCATTGCAGCCACACCCATCCCGCTAAGGTGCTGGATAACAAGCTGAAGAGGCTGTTCCATCCTGCATAAAAGCCCAGGGCAGTAGCTTTTTCGGCCGTGGCGCAATGGCCGGATAATAAGGCTTTGGCAATCCCGTCGGTGGCCGCCCAAAACAACCCGTACAAGGTGAATAACCCTAATACCCACCAAAAATTATCTGCAAAAGCCATCCCGGCATATACCGTTGCAAAAACGCCGATCCCGAAGGTAAGGACCTTCTTCAGGCCGATCCTGTCGCCAAGACTGCCCAACGGATAAGCGGTCAATGCATATACCAGGTTAAAAAAGATATAGAAGCCGATCAACTGATGATCGGCAAACCCGGCTTCTTTCACCATTAGCAACAAAAACATATCGGAGCTGTTGAACAAGGCAAAACCCAATAAGCCGACCAGTATTTTTTTATAAGAAGCGCTCGCTTGTTTCCAATAGGAGAATACGATCTTCAGGGAAGGTTTTTCGGCGTTTTCAGGGTAATCTTTCGGGCTATCCCGGATGAAGAAAGTCAGGCCCACGGCTATTAAACCGGGAACGATGGTAAGGGCGAAAAGCCAGACATATTGCCCGGGGTAAAGCAGCAGGAAAATTAAGGCAGCGGTAGGGCCGATAGCTGCGCCCAGGGAGTCCATTCCCCGGTGGAGGCCAAATACGGCGCCCTTGTTTTGAGG
>JANQFB010000319.1 GCA_028278085.1 Chitinophagales bacterium | reverse complement strand
AAAGGGGGGTAGCAAGGTAATCGCCACGATAATGGCAGCTAACAAGGCAAATGTTTTGGTGAATGCCAATGGCCTGAACAACTTACCTTCAGCGGCTACCATGGTAAAAACAGGTAAAAAGCTGACAATGGTGGTTGCAACAGCCGTGATGACTGCAGGAGCCACTTCGGTAGCGGCCCGGTAGATGACCTCCAGTTTGGGTTGCCTGTCTGCCGGTAGCTTGCCACCAGCGCTTGCCTCATCCAAATGTTTCAGCATGTTCTCCGAAAGCACGACCCCCATATCCACCATTGTTCCAATAGCGATCGCAATCCCGGAAAGCGCAACAATATTGGCATCTACCCCCAGGTAACGCATGGCAATAAAACACATCAGCACGGCTACCGGTAACATTCCACCGATAAGCAGGGATGCCCGGAGGTTCATCACCATCAGGATGATCACAATAATGGTGATCAGGATTTCGAGGGTGAGCGCTTCTTCCAGGGTACCTAGCGTTTCCCGGATAAGTGTGGTTCGATCATAGAAGGGTACGATCGTAACCTTGCTGACGGTACCGTCCTCCAAGGTCTTCTCCGGCAAACCGGGGGCAATCTGATCAATTTGTTTCTTTATAGAATTGATCACCTCCAAAGGATTCGCGCCATAACGAGCCACGACTACACCCCCGACAGCTTCGGCTCCTCCCTTGTCCAGCGCGCCCCTTCTTGGGGCCGGCCCTAGCGCAACCACCGCCACATCCTTTATGCGCAGGGGTACGTTCTCCTGGACCGCAACAACGCTTTCTTCCAGGTCACTGATGGATGCCACATAACCCAATCCTCTCACCAAATACTCCGCACGGTTAATTTCAATGGTTTTGGCGCCTACATCGATGTTACTGTTCTTAATAGCCATGATTATTTGTGGCAGTGTGATGTTATGCGCCTTCATGGCAGCCGGGTCGACATCTACCTGGTATTCCTTAACAAAACCTCCGATGCTTGCCACTTCCGAAACACCCTCCACCGAAGCCAGGCCATACTTAACTGTATAATCCTGTATACTCCGTAATTCCTGTGGATCCCATCCGCCGGCAGGATTACCGGTCTTATCACGCCCTTCGAGCGTGTACCAATAGATCTGTCCCAGGGCCGTGGCATCCGGCCCGAGTGCAGGCTGCACCCCTTGGGGTAAGGTGCCTGAAGGCAAGGAATTGAGCTGCTCCAGGATCCGCGACCGGCTCCAGTAGAAGTCGATATCCTCCTTGAAAATGATGTAGATGCTCGACAAGCCGAACATGGATGAACTGCGGATCGTCTGCACGCCCGGCAGACCCAACAGCGCAGTGGTCAGCGGATAAGTGACCTGATCTTCGACATCCTGTGGGGAGCGCCCCATCCACCGGGTAAACACGATTTGTTGGTTCTCGCCAATGTCGGGGATAGCATCCACCGCCACAGGGTCTCTTGGATACCAGTCGCTGTTCAAGCCTTGGGGCAACAAGTCGAAAGGAGCAACAGCGATGCCCCAGCAGGTAAATACCAGCAGCAGCAAAACTGCTACCAGCTTATTTTCCAAAAAGAATCGAATAAGATGATTTAACATAACTTCCTGATTTGAATCAGCCATTAATGACAAGAATGGTGTGACCGATCACACCGCCGGAGGTTTCCTCCGGGAAGCTATGTTTTCAGATAAGGAAGGATTGAACGAGTACCGGAATGTTCCGTTTTATCAAGGGTGGTTTGTAGTTCAGGTAATCGGCAGCAATAGGATGGTCGGGATCTGTGGCTGCTGTTTTCAGATAGGTGACCACAACGGCAACCTGGTCTGTTTCGAATGGGTAATCAAAGGCAACGAGGGAATAATCTTCATCCAGTTGATAGAATTCCTGTTCCTGGCTGCAACACTTGGCAGACATTGCACTGTTGCAGCCGCAGGTGGCAGCAACATATAATGATACGCCAGCCAGTTTACCCCCGCAGTAATGCTTGTTGATGGCTATGCCCATCGTCGATACCACCAGCAAGCAGGGCATAAAAAATGCAAATACCTTTTTCATCTTATCGCCACAATAATAATATGGGATTTGGCTAATTACAATGATATTTGTCATGTCCGTATGGCTACCTGGCCTTTAACTAACCGGCCGCCTTCGCGGTTTATTATCGATTAGACTTTCAGCATAATGCGCTCCTGTCTTGTATATTTGTGTAAACAATTACCATTATCATGCAACGCAGAGATTTTCTCCGGTACGGAGGCCTTGGTACTGCAGGCCTGTTGCTCCCGCCCTTACATTTATCCGCGCTTTGGAAAGAAGACGCTATTCCCATAACCCATTGGAAAGGGAAAGTAGCGGTGATCGGCGGTGGCGCCTCGGGATTACGGGCAGCGCATCTGCTCCATACGGCTGGCTTCGATTACAAGCTTTTTGAAGCCGATCGGCAGCTTGGGGGAAGGACCCAACACCTGATGGGTTTCAGCGAAAAACCTATCGAGTTAGGAGGGGAGTCGATGGACGGCAAAAGAAGTCCTTTATTCAGGCTGATGAAGGAGCAGCGCATTCCATTTACCAATGAAAACCACATGGATGGCTCCACCATGGTCATGCTCGACGGTAAATTGCAGTATGAAAATGATATTGTAATGAATAGAGGTCTCAAAAATACGCTCCGGGCTTATGATGAAATGGCTTACTACGAAGGACCGGACATGACCTTGCTGGAATACGCTAATAAACATCCCGAAGAATTGCCCAAACGCTATCACTATCTGCTGGATGCATTAATTGGCGCTGATGTAGGCACTTCCATTGATCGTTTTGGGTTGAGGGGCCCCGCTGAAGAAAGCAACCTATGGACCTCCGGCAATCATAATTTTTCACTGGACCAACACTCCTACATCCAGGTGTTTAAAAAAGCCTATGCGCAAGCCTTAACGAAAAAAAACGTGCATCTCGACTGGCAGCTTAAAAAGGTGGATTATGCCAACAGCCGTATAACGATCACCAATCAAAAGGGGGAAACCGAAACAGTGGACAAGCTCATTCTTACGGTCCCCATCACGGTTTTGAAGGATGGTGATATCACCTTTTTTCCTGCCCTGCCCAAAGACAAAACCGAGGCCATATCGAAGATCGGTATGGATGCAGGCATGAAGATCGTACTTAAATTCAAGGAAAACTTCTGGAACGATGCCGCCACCATTTACGGCGATGGACTGGTGATGCAATATTGGACGCCTTATAATGTGCCTAATGTTTATATCGCCTATACCATGGGGAAACAGGCAGAGATCCTGAGCGAACAAGGCGATGAAGCCATTCAAACTTGTTTACAGGAACTCGACAGGATGTTTGGCAACAAAGCGGCCACCAAAGCCTTCGACCAGGCTCACATTGCAGATTGGTACAAAAATCCGTTTATCAAGGGCGCTTACAGTTACGCCAAACCACATATCGGGAATGCCCGGAAGGTATTAGCCGAAACCGTGTCGGATAAGATCTTTTTTGCGGGAGAAGCTGCTCACCATCAAGGGCATAACGCTTCCATCCACGGAGCCATGGAGACTGCTTATTTTGCCGTACAAAAGTTAAGTGAGTTGGTCCGGCGATAGGGTTGAACTGGCCGGTTTGGAAAAAATGCTATTCCTCATACGATCGATCTAATGGCAAGCGAACGCCAACAATAGATGAGACAAATTACCTATGATCGTAGGCAATTCCTTCTTGAAATAAAAAATAACCCACGTTCGTAGGCAATTCTAAGTTTATTTACTATATTGCATATGAACATAGGCAAAATGGAACGAGATTTAACTAAATTTCTTAAGAACAAACGTAGAGAATTTGGATTAACTCAGCTTGAATGTGCCCGGAAAGCAGGGGTTTCATATGCATTCATAAGAAACCTTGAGCAGGGAAAAAAGACCGTACAGATGCACAAAGTAAACCAGGTGCTTGGTTTGTTCGGTGCAAAATTGGGGGTAGTGAATGTTGATGAATTCAGGGAGGTAGCCATAAAAAAAAGAACCAAAAGAGCATTGGAACGAGTCTCAAATATGGCTGAGAAATACCACCAGGCTGCTCATAGAGTTAAAATAACCATAGCAGGAACCGCTAGTCCATATATAGGAGTGATCAAAAAAGTCATTAAAGACAGGGTTCCTGTAAAGCGGCAAGACAACATCGAAGAATCTTTTGTAGTTCCGGTAAAGTTTGTTTTTGAGATAAGAGATGGTGCGAATCCTGATAATGGTGAAGAAGTTGAATTAAATACGTTTGCTATACAGGATATTAGTTTCTTCTAAAAGCAATCCCTTATTGATGCAAGGAATCGTCTACTTCAAAAACCTTAAAGCAGGGATAATTGAACAAACCCATACAGGCTACCGGTTTACCTATCATCCCGACTACTTAAATATGACAGATCCAATCCCGATCAGCCAAACCTTGCCGCTACAGCCGGAACCGTTTGACAGCAATACGATGTTTCCGTTCTTTGACGGACTGATCCCCGAGGGATGGTTGCTGGATGTAGCAACCGAAACATGGAAAATAGATCCACGCGATCGAATGAAATTGTTGTTAACGGTATGTCAGGATTGTGTTGGAGCGGTAAAAGTAGTAGCTGATGAATAAGTGTCTGATATGTTACGATAATGATCTTGAAGCCGGATTATTTTATCACGAGGGCTGCAGTAGAAAGGTATTTGGTACCAATGAAGCACCGCTGATAGCGTACACTTTAGATGAAATGAAGGAACTTGCCAGAAAAATTGTGCGTACGCAATTTGGCATTACAGGCGTTCAACCCAAAATCTCGTTAGGACTTCAAAAAGCCAAAGAAGGGAAAGGAAGGTTAACCCTAATGACAGGCGATTATATCCTAAAGCCTCCTGCCAAAAGATTCCCTGAGATGCCCGAAATGGAAGACCTCACGATGCATCTTGCTGCTATGGCAGGTATAAAAACCGTGCCTCATGCTTTGATCCCTTTAGCGAGCGGTGAATTAGCATATATTACGAAAAGAATAGACAGGATCAGGAATGATAAGATCCACATGGAAGATCTTTGTCAACTTGCCGGTTTACTAACGGAGGATAAATATAAATCGAGCATGGAAAGGGTCGGTAAAATAATGAAGGCAAACAGCCAGGTCCCCGGGCTTGACTTGGTCAACTTGTTCGAGTTGACGTTGTTCTGTTTTGTAACCGGAAATAACGACATGCACCTGAAAAATTTCAGTCTGATCAATGACAAAGGACAGTGGCACTTATCGCCTGCTTATGACCTTTTAAATGTCAACCTCGTGAATCCGGCAGATGATGAAGAGTCTGCTTTAACGATCAATGGCAAGAAAAAAAGAATTAAGAAAAGCGATTTCGATATTTTAGCCCGACACTTCCAGCTAAACGAGCAACAAACCAAAAATGCTTATCAAAAGATCCGGTCAGCGTCAGATGAAATGGTAGGATTTATAGAAAAAGGTTTCATCAGCGATGAATCGAAAAAAGCCTATAAGGAAATGTTGAAGCTGCGTATAGCTATTCTTAACTAATGATGAATAGGTAAAAGAAGTTGGCATGCAGTCCACATGATGCATACCAACCATCCTGAGCGCCCGAACTCTGGTGTTTCGGTTATTTAACTTTGCTGTGAAGGCAATCAATAATTACCTAGTCATGCCCGATAATTTCAACCTTTGAGCTGTATATATGACCACCATTGGTAACCTTGATAAAGATCATACCTGCAGCTAATTGCTTGTTTAATGCGTTCTTATCAAAATCATAATTCACCATTAATCCCGGTTCATGGAACTTTTCTAATTGAATAAGCTGTCCGAATGAATTATAGATGTGTATAAATACAGGGCTGTAACTATCTTTAACCTTGTACCGGATCCTGAAAGAGCCTTTATTAGGATTAGGGAAGACCAACAAGTCTCCTTCCTTTGTGGGTTCATCTACACCATTGGCAAAAGCCTGGCCCAAAGCTTGTTTGGAAGACGGAGGCTGAGCCGTGCACAGATCACCATACCACTCCAGGTCCTGGCCCACACTCAGCAATGCCCCGGCAATAAATTTCCCTCTCATGATATCAATCACCGGAAGCGGTGGCGAATCATCCCTACCCGGGGGTATGTACACCGCGGTAGACCGGTTGACATCTATGGTCCCATCTTTGGCATATACATGAGCATTGAAGGCAAAAAAGTTACCGGTGATCTCCAGCTTACCCGGAATTTCATTACCGGCAGCATCCAACGAGCCGATATAAACAACCGTTTGATGCAGGTCAGGATTGAATTCGAAGAACTGCCCGAAAATCATCTTATTTTTTACATGCAGGGTAGTGTTTTCCGGGAATTTTACACGTTTCTTGTCCCACCAATATTGACCTCCTTCAAAATGAAGGCGCTCGATATAGATGTCATTGGATAAAAAGGTCAGGTTGCTATTCATCCCAACCGTTATGTTGCCGAAGGTATCTCCGCCCAAAGTAACATCACAATAAGTGCCAATGATAAGATCGACATGCTCATCCGGGATGACGGTAACCGAGTAATCCGGGACGGAGAATGTGGAATAGGTTCTCTCAAAAGCATGGGGCTCCATTTGAGGCAAGGGGATATCGGCATGCCCGTTTATTTTAGGAACGGATAGTGGTGTACCGGGATCAATAATAAAAGGCGCTTTAACCCATGCATTTAAGCCGGTAACATCGGCTACTTTTATTTTATGATCAAGCAATTCAAAGTAGGCCAATGCTTGCTTAAGGTAGTGCCTGGCCTTTTGCTAAGCTTTTTTGGAATAATAATATCTCCCCAGGATAAAATACGCTTTAGCCAATCCGGGCTGATAGGAGATTTTTTCGGCCCGTTCAATGGCTTGGGTGCTGTGAGTTAATACTTCATCGGAATTGGAAACCTGGTAACTTTCTGCCAGGAGAACCAGGTGACTTTCCGCAATCTGTATTAACAGGTCAACCTTGGTTTGGTCATCGGTGGTTTTTGCCAGTTCGGACCTTAAACTATCGATCTTCGGTGTTTCCTTCGCCAGCACTTGAATTTGGAAGCATAAAAGCATATAAACGAACGCGCTTTTCATAATCATAGATTGTTATTCCGGAAATGATGACCGCCTATAATGAATTTCACCAAAACCGTGTTTCTTAATCACCGTTTACATCCCTTCAAACTTCCAAAAAGGTGGGTAGAACTATTTCGGAATCTATGATTTGCTTCCGGAGTAGAATATGCTTACAAATATAGGTGATTTGATAAGTCTTGTCAAGAGGCCAGGGGGTACAAAAGTTATAAAAAGGGGGTGCATTGTGAAAACTCAAGGTGTTTGAAGCATTCGAATATACCACGACTTTAAATGAAAAATTACGCTTGGGTACCTGCTTTCCAGCACCGATATACTTATTTTTATTGTACGCGGTAATTTTATCCGGTTTCAATCATTAAAAATGATCAGAACGATTTTTTTTACCATCATTTTCGGAGTATCGTGTACCGGGTTTCTTTTCCCCAAATCCGTTGAACAAAACCCTGTTCATTTTGAGCGCCTGACGGTGGATGACGGCCTGGCCAGCTCCTCCGTCCTTTGTATGATCCAGGACCATCGGGGCTTCCTTTGGCTGGGTACCGAAAATGGCGGATTGCAAAAGTATGACGGCTACCGGTTTACCACCTATCGCAACATTCCCGCGGATACCAATAGTTTAAGCAACAACACCATTTGGTCCATCGCGGAAGATGCGGAAGGTATCTTATGGATCGGAACGGCCGGAAGTACATTGAACAAATTCGACCCGGACCAGGAATCCTTTACCCGCTTACCTTGCCGGAGCAATGATATTAAACCTGGCGGACACGAGAATCTGTTTACCACTTGCGTGGACCACAAGGGTAACGTATGGGTAGGATCGTATGGGCAAGGATTGTTTCGCTATGATCGGGTCGAGAAGATCTTTGTTCACTTTTCGACCAAACAGGGGCTGAATGCGAATTCGGTACGGGCATTATTACCCATCGGCAATAACCTATGGATCGGTACTTATGCCGGACTGAATAAAATGGATCTATCCACCCGATCGATTACTTCCTATCAATCCCAATACCCAAATGGCCCGGGCAGTCAGGCGGTTTATGCACTGTATACTGCTCAGCCCGATATCCTATGGCTTACCGGCCAGGAACGCGGATTGTACCAGTTGAACACCCTTACAAACGAGTTCACCCACTACCCGGTCCCCGAAAACGATTCCTTAAAAGTAAGCCAGAGCTTTTTCTATGACCTCTGTTCAACACCGGATGGCCATCTCTGGCTGGCTTCCCGCGGAGGAGGATTGATCCGGTTTGATCCGGGTCAGGAAACTTTTAGAAGGTTCGTACCGCAATCCGGGGATCCCAATAGCCTGAGCAACGATATTGTTCAATCACTGTTGCCGGATGTTGCCGGTACCTTATGGATCGGCACCAACAATGGATTAAACAAGATCGACCCTTGGAATAAACCTTTTCATACCTACAATCAGCAGTTGTATGGTTCCGGGGGTTTTAGCGACAATACCGTTTGGTCGATCACCGAAGACAGCGCCGGGCATTTATGGATCGGTACCTGGAACGGCTTGAACCGTTATGAACCGGCAACCGGAAAATTTGAGGTGTTTAAAACCCACGATACCTCCACGATCCGGTCGAATGTGATCCTGGCACTGCGTACCGATAAGCAGGGAAATGTTTGGGCAGGTACCTGGTTGGGCCTGAGTAAATATAACCCATCAAACAAGGACTTCACAACATTTATGCACGATCCTGCGGATTCATCAAGCTTATCCAATAATTCCGTATTTGTGATCGCCGAAAACAGCGACGGTTTTTTGTGGTTGGGTACCAATAATGGGGTGAACCGGTTTGATCCCGCAACCGGTAAGGCCGTTGCTTTTTGGAACCGGGAAATACATGGGAGCGACCGGATCCGGTCATTACTGGTCCATTCCGGCGGAAAGCTGTGGGTCGGCACCAAGCGGGGATTATTTACCCTGGATCCGGATACGCGAAAATTCACCCATATCCCTTTGCCCGAAGATCAGGAGAATAGCCGATTCGGGGTAAACTATATCACCGCTTTGATGGAAAATGGCAACCAAAACATCTGGATCGGAACGAAGGACAAGGGCTTAAAGAAAATGCCGCAGGGCGCCGGAGAATTCCGGCCTGTTAATGAAAATAGTTTCCGCGAACATTCGATCTGCGGGATAAGGGCCGACCGCCAGGGCAAACTTTGGATCAGCACCACGAACGGATTGTTTAATTATGATCCGGATACCAGACGATCCAAACCCTATGATCAGACCGATGGGCTTCAAAGCAAGCAATTCAACTATGGGGCGCATTATAAGAATAAAAACGGCCGGCTTTTCTTTGGCGGCAGTAATGGATTCAGCAGTTTTATCCCGGAGCAGATCCGGGCAAATACCCACATCCCGCCGGTGGTCTTCACCGGTTTTCAGGTTTTTAATAAGCCTGTCCCCATTGGCAAAGATCATCCATTGAGTACACACATCAACAACACTGAAACGATTACCTTGTCTTATGATCAGTCTGTTTTTTCCTTCGAAATGGCTGCACTGAATTATACCAATCCGGGTAAGAATCAATATGCCTATCTCCTTGAAGGCTTTGATCAACATTGGAATGACCTGGGGCACCGAAGATTCATCACCTTTACCAACCTCGATCCGGGTGAATATACCCTTCGGGTCAAAGCCTCCAACAACGACGGGGTCTGGAATGAGAAAGGAGCTTCGATACGCATCGTGATAACGCCTCCTTTCTGGCAGACATGGTGGTTCAGAACAGCGATGGTATTGGGCATCTTGATGATCGTTTACGGGTTCTTCAGGATCCGGGTGCTGACCTATAACCGCGATGTGGTACGGGAGATCATGCTGCGCTTTACCAGCAAGATCAAACCCACGCAATACCTGGTGGTTAAAATAAATGCAGATGTGACCAGGATCGATTGTCACCAGATCAAATGGATCAAAGCGGAAGGCAATTACGTCAATATCGTTACCAGCGGCAAACCCTATCTTATCCGTACAACGATCAAAGTCATTGAAAAAAAATTACCGGTATTGGTTCAAGAACAATTCGTGCGGATCCATCGATCTTACATTGTTAATATCAACAAGGTGGATACCGTTTATAAGAATGCTTTGATGATCGGCCCCGATGAAATTCCCATCGGCATCTCTTACCAAAAGTTGGTCAAAGACCTGCGAAAGCGATTGGAATTGGCCGGCGTTTAACCTTCATCAGCCAATTCCGGGAACACCCCCTTAAAATTCATCACGGATTTTAGGGTAGTTCGTCACAAAGTCCCCGATAGCTTCCGTTCACTTCCGCCGCATATCTAAATTTATCGGCAGCATATTTCTTTGAAAGTTTAAATACGAACGATGAAAAATCAGGGATTAACCACTAGCTTAACAATACTCCTTTGCCTGTCTGTGGCGATACCGGCCTTTGGTCAGGGGAAAAACTGGAAGATTTCCGGCAATAGCAATATCGGGCCAGGCAAATTCCTGGGTACGACCAATCGAAAACCTATCCGTTTCCGGACGAATAATAAAGAATGGATGCGATTAACACCCAAAGGTATCCTGCGACTAGGCCATACCGGGCTTCCAAAAGATGCTCATCTAAAGTTCGTTAATGGTAACTCCACCAATGGAGGCTTTGTACTGGGGCTAAACGGCGGTCAAGGTGGGCCGGGTATTATCCGGCTCAGGGAAAGTGTGCCCATGCTCTTTTATACGGACGATCTGGAGCGCATGCGTATCACGGAGAGTGGTGAGGTTGGCATCGGCACAATGGCGCCCAATGCAACACTAGACGTCGTGGGTTCGTTCCGCCTGGACGACGGCACACAGCAGCCAGGCTATGTCCTGACCAGTGATGGAAGCGGAAACGCTAGCTGGCAACCGGCACCTGCACCCAACGCAGTCGTTGACCTGGATGTAACAGGTCGTTTGAAAGTAGGCGCCAGCTCTATTGTTATCGAACAATTGTCGCCTGGTGTGGGTAACCATATCTATACAACAGCCGGCAGTTCGGATATGTTTATCAACAGTACAGACGGAACGCAATCATCGCCACAAGAGACTACGGCCCATACTATCCTCAATGCCAATCAAAATACCGGTAATGTCGGGATCGGGACCAACACGCCGGAAACCAAATTACATGTAGCAGGAGCTGCAACTGTAGGAACGCGTAATTCAATATTTGCCGTAGGTGCCAATTCTTTCGGACAAGGCTCTATGGTTAGGGCAGTAGCCACGAATTCTCATGCCGAAGGTCAGGGAACATATGCCGGAGCTAATGCAGCGCATGCAGAAGGTGTCAATACTTTGGCAACCGGCATCGGGGCACACTCGGAAGGATACAACGGAACGGCCAGTGGCGACTATTCCCATTCGGAAGGCTATCAAAGTTCAACCCAGGGATTGGCCTCCCACTCAGAAGGCTATAGAACTTTTACCACGGCCAGGGGTGCACATGCAGAAGGAGAAAGGACCCGTGCTCAAGCCGTTGCAGCCCATGCCCAAGGGATCTCTACCTGGTCTGACGGTATTGGATCACATACCGGCGGAATAGGTTTAACACCTGCCCCATGGGTAAGGGCCACTAAAAGAGCCTCCTTTAATCATTCTGAGGTCACAACCACCTATACCGGATCAGGTGCTGATGCTGATAATTCCGTTATCCTCGGAGGTGTCGACAATGAAGTACAAAGCAGCGCGCCCCGTTCGGTAGTTTTGGGCGGTAGCGGTATCAGCGCTACAGATGCGGATAAAGTGTACATGCCCAATGCGGAGATCATTGGCACCACACAAACAGATCAGCTAAAGGTGGTTAACGGCGCCACGGCCAACTGGATCCTTGCCGATGATGGCAATGGGAACGGAGATGTGGTTTGGGCGGATCCGGCCAGCTTATTTTCCGGGTCGAATTGGTCGTTGACAGGTAATGCAGGCACTACGGCAGGTACAAATTTTCTTGGGACGACCGATAACCAGGACCTCGTATTCAAAACCAATAACACCGAACATATCCGGTTATCAAGCACGGGCGAATTGGGTGTGGGGACGACCAACCCTATGCCAGGCTCCAAGATCCATATGGATGATCCGGTGGTGGGGAATGTGAACGATGTTTACCTGGTGGCCACCAATTCCGGAAGTACCGCCGGTGGTCCTTACAATGCAGGTTTTAAATTTGGTATCGGGGCCAATGGCGTTGGCCTGATCAAGATAGAAGAGCCCCTTCGTCCCATCCATTTCTATACCGGCGGCAGCACTCATATGGCCTTACATGATAACGGTCATTTGGGCATCGGAAGTTCGGAAGCCGATCACCAGTTGCATTTGTACAATACCACCGGGGGCGGGGTAGATGTGTACACGCAGTTCACCAATAGGAACACCCAGGTTTCCACCCCTCAGCCCACGGATGGTTTGTTAGTCGGCATTGAAGCAGATGCGGAAGCCCGTATCAACCAACAGGAAGCCAAAGACCTGGTGGTTTATACAGCCAATGCGGAACGGATGCGGGTGATCGGGGAAACCGGTTCCAACCAGGGGTATGTCGGTATTGCTACCGCCAGCCCGGTAACGGAACTCCATGTCGATGGTAGTATAACGATCGGCAACCGGAATGCAAGCGCTATTGGGACCAATTCCTTTGCCCAGGGTAATTTCGTCATTGCCACAGCAGATTACGCCCACGCAGAAGGGCAGGTTACGCAGGCCACCGGTCTCTACTCCCATGCGGAAGGAACCGGCAGCAGGGCCGCCAATGAAGCTGCCCACGCCGAGGGCTCCAACACGATCGCATCGGGTAGATATGCCCACGCGGAGGGCGGTAACACTTCTGCGACAACAGATGCCGCCCATGCGGAAGGATTTGGTACCCAGGTGAGTGCCAACTATGGTCACGCCGAAGGTTATTATACGAGTGCGGAAGGGCCC
>JANQFB010000224.1 GCA_028278085.1 Chitinophagales bacterium | reverse complement strand
TAAATAGACATCACTGTAAATACCAAGGGTGGTCAGGGCATCTGCACTATCGTCGGGTGCTGCAGTTAGTTTTCCTAATTGTCCGGCAATTTCATGGGCAAATGAGATGGACAAAAACCAGGCTCCCATCACAAATCCTACGATTTTTGCCGGTGACAGTTTCGTTACCATCGAAAGTCCGATGGGTGATAAGCTCAATTCCCCGGTGGTATGGAACATATACATCAGGATCAAAAATACCAGGGGCACCATTCCGCTGCTGCCGAACATCTTGGCTCCAAGCACAATAATACCGAACCCCAAGCCAAGTTGCAGCAGTCCCCATACAAATTTCATCGGTGTGCTGGGTTCCTTGCCGCTTTTGTTCAATTTTAGCCACAACCAGGAAAAGAATGGCGCAAATAATAATATGAAAAAGGGGTTGACAGATTGAAAAACAGAGGCGGGAATAACCGATCCGAATACCTCCCGGTCGATATTCCGGTCAGCAAACAAGGTTAATGATCCGCCGGCCTGTTCAAACAAAGCCCAAAACAAGGTGTGGAAAAAGAATAATACCACCACGACCAATAATTTTTGACCTTCCGCCTTATTCTCATTAGTGAAAGACTGGTAAAGCAAATACCCGATCACCGATCCACCCAGAACCAGCAAAATCCAGGCCATTACTTCATTAACATTTAACAGACTCGCACATACCGGGATAATTAAGACACAACCGATGATCACCAGCGTCTGTTTGTTTAATCCGAGGAATACCGGTTTTTTCAGGTCTTCGGGATTGGGTGGCAGGCCTTTATCTCCGTATCCTTTCATGCTCTGCCAGAAAACGATCAGCCCCAGCAACATCCCGAACCCCGCCAGGCCGAAGCCGAGGTCCCAACTGTAGTTTTCGCCGATATAGCCACAGGTGATGGAAGCCAGTAAGGCGCCTAGGTTCACACCCATATAGAATATGGTAAAAGCCCCGTCTTTCCGGGGATCGTTCTCTTCATAAAAGGTACCCAGAAAACTGGAAATGTTCGGTTTGAAAAAGCCATTCCCCACAATGATCAGGCCCAGGGCCGTAAAAAACAGCCATAAGCCCTGTGCAGGCCCCACAAAGGCAAGCGTGAAGTGACCCATAGCCATCAGGATACCGCCAAGTAATATCGTCCTTCTGAAACCCATGATCCGGTCGGCGATAAGGCCGCCAAAAACGGGCATACCATAGACCAGGGCGCCATAAGCGCCATATATCCCCAATGCCCGCTCATCGGCTGCGTTGGCCCCCAGTTTCACAAACAAAACTTTTGTCATAAACAAAACGAGCAAAGCCCTCATCCCATAAAAGGAAAAGCGCTCCCACATTTCAGCAAAGAACAGTGTGAATAAGGCCCGGGGATGGACCTTCTTTTGGGAGATGATCACGATCGGGATCCACACCAGGGCAAAAAGCCAGAAGAAGATGAGCAGATACAGCGTGAAATCCATGTTTAGCTAAGTCCGGGGGTTATTTTGAATTAGTTAATTCTCGGCTGCTTCCGGTTTGGGGATCTCTTCCAGGCCTTCGGCATCTTCCACCCCATGTGTCAGATCTTTCAATTTTTTGAGGAAGGCCAATAACAATACTCCGAATAGGGCACAGAATACAAATATCCCGGTAAAGATCTCCAATTCTCCGGCGCTTTGAGCAGCTTCACCCACCAAACCGGCAATCTTATTACCGAATCCTGTTGCGGCAAAATACAATCCCATCATGAGGGAAGCATATTTTACAGGCGCCAGTTTGGTTATGAATGACAAGGCTACCGGAGAGGCGCAGAGTTCGCCGAGGGTATGCAACAAATAAGCGCCCACCAGCCAAAACATCGCCGCTTTTCCCGAATCTGCAGCGTCAGCCTGTAAAGCAGCACCCGACATCAGCAGGAAGCCGGAACCCATAATTATGGTGCCAATGGCCATTTTAAATAAGGAAGAAGCTTCCTTGTTCTTTCGCTTGATCATGATCCAAAAGCTGGCCACGACCGTTCCGAAGATCATAATAAACAAAGGATTAGCCGATTGGAACCAACTGGCAGGGATCTCATAACCCATAAACATCCGGTTAATTTTTTCCTTGGCATAGATATTCATCAATCCACCGGCTTGTTCGAAAGCACCCCAAAACACGACAATGATCAGGAACGACAATAACAGCACGATCACGCGATCTTTTTCTACCTTGGTCAGCGGTTTCGACTTGGTAGATCCCTCTATCTTCGCCGGTTCAACATAATCTCCAACGCCTTTCAAATATTTTTGTCCGCCGATAAACACGAGCTGCCCCAACAACATACCGATACCGGCCAGGCCGAAGCCATAATGCCAGCCGATCACCTCGCCGACATAACCGACGATCAGGCCGGCCATAAAAGCGCCGATATTAATACCGATATAAAAGATGGTGAAGCCCATATCCCTGCGGATATCGCCTTCTTTATACAAGCCCCCCACCATCGTGGAAATATTGGGCTTGAGCCCCCCCACGCCCAGTACGATCAATACCAAGCCGGTATAAAACGCCCATAAAGCTTCAACGGCAAGGATACCATGCCCGGCGCATAACAGGAAGCCTCCGAGCATCACTGTTTTTTTCTGTCCCAACAGCCGGTCAGCCAGTAGTCCGCCGGGTATAGACATAACGTATACCATCATCGTATACCAGCCATAAAGCGCCAGGGCATCTTCGTTGGTCCAACCCAGGCCTCCCAGGGGGCCCGCTTTTGCTTCACTGATAATGTACAACACCAAAATGGCCCGCATGCCATAGTAACTGAACCTTTCCCACAATTCCGTGAAAAAAAGGATATAGAGTCCTACCGGATGCCCCAAAAATTCCTTTTGTTGGAGGGTTCCGGGAATAGTTTGATTGGCCATCTAAGGGTATTTAGGGATCAGGAATGAAAAGCGAATATAATAAAATCATTTACAAATTCTCTAAAATAAAATCCGTCATTTTCGTGTAGATATGCATCCTGGCATTCCCACCCCTGATGCTATGGTTTTTATCCGGATAGAAAAAGAGATCAAAATGTTTATTGGCCCTGGTCAGGGAGGTCACCATCTCTACGGAATTCTGGAAGTGGACATTGTCATCGGCAGTACCGTGGATCAGCAGGTATTTACCTTCCAGCGAACCGGCATAGTTCAACGGTGATCCGTTTTCATAACCGGATTCATTTTCCTGCGGAGTACGCATATACCGTTCGGTGTAGATCGTATCGTAAAATTTCCAGTGGGTTACCGGCGCAACAGCAATGGCCATTTTGAAAATTTCCGCAGCCCGGGTAATACACAGGCTCGACATATACCCACCGTAGCTCCAACCGAAAATACCGATCCTTGATCTGTCGACATAATCTAATGAAGCCAGGTGTTTGGCAGCTTCTATCTGATCTTTTAGTTCGTATTCCCCAAGCTTCAGGTAAGTTACCTTTTTGAAGGCTTCTCCCCTGCCGCCCGTACCGCGGTTATCAACCGATACCACAAGATAACCCTGACGGGCCAGGTATTCATACCACAGGTAGTTATTGCCACCCCAGGCATCTTTTACCGTCTGGCTGCCGGGCCCTCCGTATACGAACATAAATACCGGGTACTTCTTTTTTTCATCGAAATTGGTCGGTTTGATCATCCAGCCGTTTAATTGGACATTATCGGAAGTTTTGAAGGAGAAAAACTCCTTTCCCAACAGTTTCAGGCCGGTAAGGCGCTCCTTGAGCTCTTCGTTATCTTCGATCACCCGGACCAGGCCGCCTTCATTATTATATACCGAAACAACTGTAGGTGTTTTATGGTTGGAGAATTGGTCGATATAAAAGGCAAATGAATCGGTAAACTGGGCATGGTGCATACCTTTTTCTTTGGACAATTGGCTTTTACCCTTCCCATCCAATTGTATCGAATAAATATGTCTTTCAAGGGGTGAAACTTCGGCGGATTGGTAATAGAGGCTATTCTTGTTCTCATCCACACCGTAAAACAGGGTAACATCATAATCACCATTGGTGATCTGACGGACCAGCTTACCCTGCATATCATACAAATAGATGTGGTTGTAGCCGCTCTTTTCGCTGGTCCAGATAAAATGTTTTTGATCTTTCAGGAAGGTGAGGTCGTCAGTGATCTCCAGGTAGGCTTTGTTTTTTTCTTCCAGCAGCAAAGAGGTTTTTCCATCGGCAACGTTAGCCAGGAGTAATTCCAGGTGATTCTGATGCCGGTTCATCCGCAAAACACTCAGCTTTTCAGGATCATGCGTCCATTTGATCCGCGGAATATACTGATCATCGTGAGAACGTGTCTCCATATCGACCGTACGCTTAGATTCCAGGTGATAAACATGAATCGAAACAAGTGAATTCTGTTCGCCGGCCTTGGGGTATTTAAAGCGGTACTCATCGGGGTATAAGCCACCATAAGTGGGCATGCTGAACTCTTTCACCCGCCTTTCATCAAAGCGGTAAAAGGCGATCTTTTTACTATCGGGCGACCAGAAAAAGGCCCGGGTAAAACCGAATTCTTCCTCATACACCCAATCGGTAGCGCCATTGATGATCTGGTTGACCTTCCCATCATGGGTGACCTGGTACTCCTGCATCGTGGTGAGATCTTTCACAAAGATATTGTTGTCCCTGACAAATGCCACTTTAGTCGCATCGGGTGAGAAAGTGGCATACCGCTGTTTACCTGCTTTGGAAAGGGTAGCGATGGTACGTTTGGTACGATCATAGACATAATTGAACTCGCGCGTGGAATGGCGGTAGATAAACTCTGTTTTAGTCGCCAGCAGGATCTTATTTTCATCCCGGCTGAGCCGGTAATTATCAAAATCGAGCGGGTCTTCTTCTCTTACCGGTCGCAGCCAGTCGCCGTTGAATATGGTGTCGGTAACATGCCCGCTCTCCAGCTTGAATTGCAAAATATTGTTCAGATCGGTCAGGGTATCGTAAACGACATTGCTGAAATGCATCCCGTCATTCAAGGGCCGTATCCCCCAAACACCTTTTTCGTTGAATTGATAGCTGCTGTAGATCGATTCGATCGTCAATTCGGTATGATCCATTCCGGCAGATAAGGATTGAACAGTCCCCAAAAACAGTAGAGCAAATAGCATACAAGTGCCCGCTAATAATTTCATGTGTTTCGATTTTATGCCTGGATCCGATGGTATGATAACTGTATGTTTCGTTTAATTTTGATCCGGATCCGGGATCCTTGGTCAAATAAAATAATCCTTAGGCTATTCCTGTAAAAGACAGGTATTCTATTACGAAAATATCTATTTTTAGGCACTTTCCAAAACGCGGAATTTAATTAACATGGAATTCGGAAAGATAACAGAGGAGCAGGTCAGGCAATTTTCGGAGATCGTAGGTCCGGATCATATTTTACTGCCCGACCAGGATAGTTTCGAGCCCTACACGCATGATGAAACGGAAGACCTGGTATTTTATCCCGAAATAGTGTTGAAACCCTCGGAAACGGCGCAGGTCAGCGCTATTCTCAAGGTATGTGAAGCCAACCGGATACCGGTTACCCCCAGGGGCGCTGGCACCGGCTTAAGCGGAGGGGCGCTGGCGGTTCATGAAGGGGTTTTGCTTAGCATGGAAAGAATGGACAGGATCCTGGATATCGATGAACAAAATCACCAGGTAACTGTGGAACCCGGAGTGATCACCCAGGTATTACAGGAAGCGGTTATCGACAAGCGGCTTTTCTACCCACCCGATCCATCCAGCAGGGGCTCCTGCCTGATCGGTGGCAATATTGCAGAGAATTCCGGCGGACCCAAAGCGGTCAAATACGGCGTCGTGCAGGATTATGTCCTCAACCTTGAAGTGGTACTAGCCTCCGGAGAAGTGATCTGGACAGGCGCCAATGTGCTTAAAAATGCTACCGGCTATAACCTCACCCAATTGTTTGTCGGGAGTGAAGGCACCCTGGGGATTGTTACCAAGATCGTATTGAAACTGATACCCTATCCTGACAAGGATCTATTGATGCTGGTCCCTTTCCGGTCGCCCGAAAAAGCTTGCGAGGCGGTATCGGCCATCTTTAAAGCCGGCATCACCCCTTCAGCGCTTGAATTCATGGAGCGGGATGCTATCGATTGGACGCTAAAATATATCGACCAAGTCAATATTCCGGTGAAAGAGGAGATCCAGGCCCATTTACTCATCGAAGTGGACGGACACGACACGGATGTCCTGTTTAAAGATTGCGAACGCATCACCGCCGTGCTGGAAGCCTTTGACTGTGATGAAATACTGTTTGCCGACAATGCCCGGCAAAAGGAAGACCTTTGGAGATTGCGGCGCGCCGTTGGAGAAGCGGTTAAAGCCAACTCGATCTACAAGGAAGAAGATACGGTTGTTCCACGCGCTCACTTGCCGAAGTTACTGAAAGGCGTCAAGGAGATCGGGAAGAAATATGGCTTTCAATCGGTCTGCTACGGCCATGCCGGCGACGGGAACCTCCATGTAAACATCATCAAAGGCAAGCTCAGTGATGAAGATTGGGATGTTCTGGTTACCAAAGGTATCCGGGAGATCTTTACCCTGGTAGCCGGTTTAAAAGGCACTTTATCCGGGGAACACGGTATCGGTTATGTACAGCGACCTTATATGAATATTGTGTTCAACCCGACGCAATTGGCCCTGATGCAGTCGATTAAAAATGTATTCGATCCCCACGGTATCATCAATCCGGGGAAGATATTTTTATCCCCGCAAGCCCGTGATATATAACATTTAAATTCATATTTATCCCAAAACAGCAACCCTGAAATAAGGCCTTCGTTAGATTACCTGTACAAACGACACAGAACATGCGGGTATTTCTGACAACATTTCTTCTCCTGATCTTATCGACTAACTATGCCTTCTCGCAAGAGATGTTAGGTATTAGCCATAGCAACTACGGAGGAACCAATAACCTGGCCTTGAACCCAAGCACTATCGTCAACCCTTACTTGAAATGGGATGTCAACATCCTGACCGTTGGATTGCATATCGATAATAACTACTTATATGTTCCCAACAGCAATGTCATTCGTTTGATGAAACCCCGGGAAGACACGAACACCGACAATCCCAATGGTAACTTTTACCAGCGTTTTCTGAATAATCGTCATAAACAAGGCTACCTGAACCTGATCGTGAAAGGCCCTTCTTTCATGTACAATCTCGATAAAAAGAATGCCATCGGTTTTCATACGGCATTTCGCACCGGCGCCAGTATCCGAGGGATCCGCCCGGAATTGGCCAATATGATCTATACCGGTACCCTGGATGTCAATTTAACCGAGCAGGAAATATACCTGCCAAAGTTTCGGGTCAATGCCATGAGCTGGGGAGAAATAGGATTTACCTACGGCCGACTGTTGGTAGACGAGGACCTGTATGCCGTGAAGATCGGGGGAACCGTTAAATACTTACAGGGATTTGCAGGAGGATATTTGATCAATCGCGGTACGGGTATTGGCTTCAATGATTCTTTACTGGTCGTTAACGGAGAAGTGGATGCCGATATGGGTTATACCGACGTATGGAGCAATGTTGGCAACAATGCGGCTTCGATCAATAATTATATGAATGGAAAAGGCGCCGGGATGGATATCGGCATTACCTACGAAAGCAAGAAACTATTGCGCAGCCGCTATTCCGATCTGGCGAAAAAAGGACGCGATGTCCAATACGAATGGAAGGTCGGCGCTTCTTTGCTGGATGTTGGCATGGTGAGGTTCAATAAGAATGCCTACCGCTATACCATGGACCAGAATTATACGATCGATACTTATTCCGAAGACCTGGTAGACGAGATCATAGCCGACACCGTTCAGGCAAGCCGGTTCAACATGGGCTTACCCACTGCTTTAAGCCTGCAGGGCGATTATCATTTTTCGGATTTCATCTTTGTCAGCGCCACCTGGGTACAACGCATCCCCAAAAGAAATGCCGGGATCGACCGTTCAAACCTACTGGCCGTAACGCCAAGGTTCGAAACCCGTTACTTCGAATTGGCTTTTCCGGTCGTATTATATGAATATCGTTACCCGAGGCTTGGAACTGCGGTTCGGTTCGGTAGTTTTGTGATCGGCTCCGATAAGATCGGCAGTATCCTGGGCCGGGGTAACTTAACCGGTACGGATATTTATTTCTCCCTGAAGTTGAGTGGAGACTACTTCAAGAAGAAGCGGGTCAAACCCACCAAAACCAAAGAAGCCAACGGGCAAAAACCCGGCAAACTGTTAAAATCCGGTAAGTCCAAAACCAATTTCTCCTGCTTTGGTTTCTAAGCACCAAGGGCGAATTCTTGACCCTTTCATAGCGGAGAATTCCCAAAAGTTTGGTAATATTGTAATAACCGGCACGTTATCATTACAGTAAAGGCCACACCAACACCTTTCTGTTCACCTTCAGAATTCGCAGGTTATGAAAAAACAAGGCTTTTTATTGCTGTCATTAATGTTGGTTTTCCTGTTGGCAGGACCGGTCAAGACGCTACATGCGCAGGATGATGATATCGAAGCGACCGATTATGCTCCCAAAAAAGGTTTTGACTGGAGCAAAGTGGTGATATCACCGTATATCAGCATGTGGTTTTC
>JANQFB010000204.1 GCA_028278085.1 Chitinophagales bacterium | reverse complement strand
TAGCCCTGCTGAAAAGCTAGATGTCAAGGGTACTATTCAAATGACAGGATTTAAATTGCCGACCGGGGCCACCAATGGCCATGTCTTAATTTCAGATGCTGCTGGCGTGGGAACATGGCAGCCTTCCTCTGCCGTAGCCGATAATGACTGGACAGGAGCAGGAACCGGGCAACTTTATCCTTCAAATTTGACAGATAATGTTGGGATCGGGACATCCACCCCAGAAGCACAATTGCATGTTGAGGGCGATGATGGCGTGCTCTTTAGAGGAACATTCGGTAGCGGTTCCATCCCTGTCGAGGGAGCGGGGACTCGTATGATGTGGTATCCTGGAAAAGCAGCTTTTCGGGCTGGACGTGTACATACAGATCCTTTTCTCGTTACTGCCTGGGATGATGTAAATGTTGGAACCTACTCGGTAGCCATGGGATTTAGCACTGTTGCCAGTGGGGACCGTTCTGTCGCAATGGGTGATAGAACGACGGCCAGTGGTGAGCAATCAATCGCGTTGGGTGCTGAGGGCACTGAAGCTAGTGGCGAAGCTTCCTTTGCCGTAGGAAGCGGAGTCGTTGCCAGCGGAGATTTTTCAATTGCTTTGGGAGATGATAATGAAGCTGGTGGAGATTTTTCAACAGCTTTAGGAGCTGGCACAGAAGCCAGCGGAGATTATACTACTGCAATGGGATTTGCCTCCCAAGCCGACGCAGATTACGCCATTGCTATGGGGCGGAACACATTGGCCAGCGGGATTTCATCTACAGCCATGGGAGAATTTACGCGAGCCACAGCATTTGCTGCTACGGCAATGGGATCACAAACTAAGGCCAACGAAGCGTTTTCCACTGCCATGGGAGATGGTACGGAAGCCAGTGGGCCTTCTTCCACTGCCATGGGAGAGGGTACTATTGCGAGTGGAGAATCTTCCACAGCGGCTGGTTCAGGAACAGAAGCCAATGGGGATTATTCCATCGCCATGGGATTCGGTAGTATGGCTAATGGCGAAATTTCCACAGCGATGGGAACGGATACAGAAGCGAATGGGGAAGCTGCCGTAGCTATGGGAAACAGCAGCATTGCCGATGGAGACAATGCTGTTGCTATGGGCTTATCCACTACTGCACAAGCCTATTCTTCATTGACCATTGGCCGTTATAATGAAATTGCAGGTGCCCCATCCAGTTGGGTAGCTGCTGACCCACTTTTTGTAATCGGCAATGGCACAAGCGCCGCTGTTCCTTCCAATGCCATGACAGTCTTAAAAAATGGCGATGTGGGTATCGGTATATCCACACCTGACGCAAAATTGCATGTTGAACCGGATGATGGTGTCCTCTTTACCGGAACAGTTGGTTTTGGGCCGGGTCCGATCCCAACAGACGGGGCCGGTACTCGGCTGATGTGGTATCCTCACAAAGCTGCGTTCCGAACAGGTCATGTTTCCGGGACTGCCTGGGATGATATTAATATTGGACGATATTCTGTGGCTATGGGTAATGATCCCATTGCAAGTGGAACCTGGTCCATTTCATTGGGAACTGCTACGGAAGCCAGTGGTAATCATTCTACTGCAATAGGAGACAATACCATTGCAAGTGCAGAAGCTGCCACAGCATTAGGAGTTGGAGCAGAAGCAAACGGGGAGGCTTCTACGGCTATGGGAATTTTTACAAAAGCGAATGGTGATTTTTCTACGGCAATGGGAAATGGTGCGGATGCCGACGGAGAAGGTTCCACAGCAATGGGAACTTCGACAACGGCCAGCGGAAATTTTTCTACCGCAATGGGAAACAATACCGAAGCCAGCGGACTTTTTACCACAGCTTCCGGCCTAAACTCGACTGCTCAGGCCTATGCTTCCTTTGTTATTGGACGATATAATGAAATTTCCGGCAACCAATTAGCTTGGGTACCTACGGATCCACTCTTTACCATTGGCAATGGTATAAGCGCTGCTTTGCCATCCAATGCGATGACGGTCTTAAAAAACGGCAATGTGGGCGTAGGAACATCGACACCTAATGATAAGCTGGAAGTTGATGCCGGTGTATCTGGAAAAAGCGGACTTCTACTCACTCAGCTTAAGGCGACAACACCCACCACCGCGACCCCAGGAGATTTTGATCCTGATAAAGTGCTCAGCGTAGACAACAACGGAGAGGTAATATTGATCGATATATCCATGCCTGGCAATGCTTCCAGCAAAACCGAATCACAACAGGCATTGGAAAACAAGGTAGCTTACCTGGAACAAGAACTGACCGAACTCAGGGCATGCATGGCCGAAATGATGGATTGCCAACAGGATCATCAGCCACAAGGGTACAATTCCCTTGACCAAAACTATCCCAATCCATTCAGTGGCAGTACGACCATTAACTATCACCTGGAAAGGGGAGGATCAGCAGTGATGAAAGTATATAACAGCATGGGTGTATGGGTGGCTACCCTGGTCGACGAAAATCAAGAAGCCGGAGACCATTCCGTCATTTGGGATGCCAGGGATTTAAATGCCGGCATTTATATCTATACCTTGTCGGTCGATAGTGAAGAATTGTTCAAGCGAGCGGTTCATATCAAATAGAAACTGGCCGTCAAAAAATGGATTGTTGTTCCTGTGGCCTTGGTGATATGAACGGGGCTATGGGGACCCATTGGATTGGGATGTTCACGAAATGCAAGCTGACAATTCTAATTAAAAAGGATAGCAGCTATAGGCTTTAGGAGAAGGGATCACCCCACCATCCCCCACATCATAACATCGTCCGCCTTGATATCCGATACAGCTTTTTTTCCGATAACGTCGGCATAATGCACCGGGCTGATCCCTGAGGCGGGGCGCTTCCAGGTGAGGTCGGCGGCAGTAATGACAGTTCCTTTGGGAATATCCCGGGCGGCGACCAGGCTTCTTCGGGCGTTTTGCCGGGAGATCTCCTCGGATGGGATCAGGTTTTTTTCAAAGGAGCCTAACACGGTGTACAACTGATCGAGCTTTTGTTGAAATACTTTCAGATCATCTTTATCCATGGCATGGTAATGATCGTTACCGGGCAGGCTTTTATCAAAGGTGAAATGTTTTTCGATGATCCTTCCCCCCAAAAGATTGGCGGTGATGAGATTTTGCATATCGCCCGGCAAGGTATGGTCCGAATAGCCGATTACATGATCCGGGAAGTGTTTTTTCAGGTCGGCGATCATACCCAGATGAGCATTTTCATCCGGTGTGGGATAATTGAGCACACAATGCATCAAACACAGATCATTGCCATGTCCGGCGATCTGTTCCACTACCCGCTGTACTTCCCATAAGTAAGAAGCCCCGGTAGAAAGGATCACCGGTTTGCCGAAAGCACAAATATGATCGATAAAAGGAGCATTCGTCAGGTCGGAAGAGGAGATCTTATAAACCTCCATCAGGTCATTTAAAAAATCAGCGGATTCGAGATCGAAAGGGGTCGACATAAAATCGATCCCGGCGCTGTCGCAATATTTTTTCAACGCTTCGAATTCGTTTTTCCAGAAGCTATCATGTTTTTTGAACAGCTCATACTGGCTGGTGGTGGGTTCTTTGGAAGTATCCCAATAGGCCGGACTATGCCGGGAGGCCAGGGTTTCCGCTTTATAAGTTTGAAATTTGATGGCTTGTGCCCCGCCTTCCCGGGCCTCATCGATCAGCCGTTTGGCCAGGTCGATTTCCCCTTCGTGATTGACCCCTGCCTCGGCAATGAGATTGGGCCTCACAATAGCCGGATCGCCTGTCCGGAATGTTGTAAAATAATCGGATAAATTCATGGTTTTTCAAGGATTTCATGAATAAGTTTAACCACTCTTCTCTTCCCCTCCCTGATATCGTTTTTCAGCATTTTTTCCTGCATGCCCCTGCGGCGGTCATGATCATTAAGGAGCTGACGGAACTGATCCAGGATCAAATCGGTAGCCACCTGTTCTCCCAGACCCAGGTTGATGAATCCATGGCGCTCATCGGCAAAAAAGTGGGTTTGTTCTCTTGCATTCTGACACAAAATGATAGAGGGAATGCCTAAAAGCGCCAGCTCATAGGTGGTCCTGCCGGCCGAGGTAAAAGCCATATCCGCCTGCGACATCAGCTCGGAAATGTTGATGATATTCCGGTGCAGTTCGATCCCTTTGAAGGCCTCGAGGCTGGCAGCATTTTCATAGCCCAGCCCGGTTACCACATGTATCGATATGCCTGCTGCTATACAGTGATCATAGATCGCTTCGAGTGTTTTCAGGGTCAGGTTGGCAGGATCCACCCCGCCAAAGGTGATCAAAATATTTCCCACCTTTTCCCGGACAGGTTTGACAGGGGTCAGGAAAAACTCTTCCCGGGCACAGAAGTAGTCCGGACCGTAATAGTGATTGGGGGCAGCTTTCTTTTCCGGGTAGATCGCATTGACCACCACATCGGCAAGCATGGCGCCTTCGCCAAGATCTTCAATGTTGAGGGTCCTGATCTTCCTGGATCGCAACGTATTCATATAAGCGGTGGTCGTGTCCAGCCGGTCGTTGATCACCAGGTAAGGCTTAAACTTCATGATGTCGTCCAGGATATCCGGTGATTCCTGCATATGTACTTCATAGTTGTTGGACCGGATCTTTTCCAGTCCCAGCCGGCTGTTCTCATCAACCAGGAAGATCAACCGGTGGTTGGTGATCTCATGGGCCAGGATCAGGGTATTATATATATGTCCCAATCCGATCGCCGGATAACCTGCCACCACAAAAAGGATGGTTTTACGCTTCAGGTAAAATTCGCAAAGGTTGAAGTCTTCGAAGGTGTCGATATCGATACCTTCCTTTCGGGTCAATATGGCTAATTGTGTGTTTTTCCCGATCCGGTTGTGCTCGCTGATGATGCTTTTCCGTGTGATCAGGAAACCGCCGGTCTCTTTATAGGTTTTGGGTAAATATTGACGGTTCAGCCTTTCCTGGTAATTCGGAATGAATTCGCCGTTCTTTTCGCCCCAGGTGAGATGGGTATCATCGACCGCAGCGATCATGGTATCGATCGAGGGTTTTCGGGCCATCTGATCCAGGGCTTCATCCAGGGTGATTGTCTTGAGCAGGGGAGAGGTGGGCTGCAAGGTAACGATAAGGTCATAATCCTTTCCTTCGATCGCCCGGATACCGCGGTAGGCATCGTAGATCACCGGATCCAGGGTAATGTCATCGCCGGACAGCTCCGGTGGCCTTTCATAGGTTTTGGCGCCCAGCTTTTTGGCCATAAACAACACTTCATCGTCTTCCGAAGTAACATAAACGTCCGGCTGATAGGCGGAAGCCAGGGAGGTTTGGATCGAATAATGCAGCAGCGGTTTCCCGGCCAGGGGTCGGAGGTTCTTACGGGGGATCCCCTTCGATCCTCCTCTTGCCGGAATGATGATGAGTACGTTCATGATATTACCCTTATCCCCGGATGCCCGAAACCGCAGGAAAGGGGATGCTTATAAATTGCGGGTATTGTAAATCCGTTCGATTATTTCAACCACTTTCAGCCCTTCGAGTGCATTGGTGGTAATCGTCGATTCGCCCTGGAGCGTGTCTACCACATTCTGAAAGATAAAATGATGATTGGCCGCGCTGCCTTTATAGGCTCCATAATCATTGGGTGGGGCGGATTCCGGCAATTCTTCCATTTCATAATCCCGGACATGGCAATATTCCACCTTGTCCATATACTGACCACCCACTTTAATGGTTCCTTGTTCCCCGATGATGGTGATGCTGCTTTCCAGGTTCTTATCATGGATAGCAGTGGAATAATTAAATGTTCCCATGCCACCGTTGACAAAGTTGAAATTGACGAACCCGGAGTCTTCGAACTCTGTCAGCTTTCCACTCTTAAACTTTTCAAAACGGGCTTCCACGTCCTTAATATCCCCGAAAAGCCAATACATGATATCGATAAAATGGCTGAACTGGGTAAACAAGGGACCACCGTCAAGATCCATCGTTCCTTTCCAGTCGCTGTTTTCATAATAACGCCGGTCCCTGTTCCAGAAACAATTGATCTGCACCATGTAAATATTGCCCAGCCTTTTATCATGGATCATTGATTTCAGCCAGACAGATGGAGGACTATAACGGTTTTGCATAACGCAAAAAACCTGGCGGGAGGCTTGCAACGCCTTAAAAATGACATCTTCACAATTGGACTTGGAAAGGCCCATCGGCTTCTCACAGACCACATGGCATTTGTGATCCAGGCATTCAATGGCCTGGGCGGCATGCAGGCCGTTCGGTGTAGCGATACAAACCACATCGATCTCATGGTTCGATTCCAGCAGGGTGGTC
Organism: Chitinophagales bacterium; assembly: GCA_028278085.1. Classification (GTDB taxonomy): domain Bacteria; phylum Bacteroidota; class Bacteroidia; order Chitinophagales; family JANQFB01; genus JANQFB01. The sequence continues at coordinate 454 of JANQFB010000204.1, read as the reverse complement.
AGGGAATCATGAAAAGGGACACCAAAATCTTTTTCGGCAACCGTTGCCAGGGAAGTATCGATATCGGAAACGGCAACCAGCCGGCAATCGGGATTTTGTTGGATCATGGTAGCATGTCGTTTCCCGATATGTCCGAATCCTACGACGGCAAAATTAATACTCATCTTCTATATTATTATTGGCATTGGGTTGATCCCGGTTGCTGCCTGGATTCCCTTTCGGTAAAGCAGCCTTTACGCGGATGCCCTTCCGGCCGGGTATAACCCTGTTTTTGGCGCCACTAAATTAAGACTAATTTCCATAATATTGATCAGGTGGATACTATTGGGGAAAGGAGAGGGTGGTAGCCCGGATCTCCGCCAAAAAATTCCTGATGGAACATCCGGGGATCAGCATTTGTTAATGGATTAACCGTACAAAGTTATCCACTATTCCACAAGTGGATCTGTCGGAT
>JANQFB010000149.1 GCA_028278085.1 Chitinophagales bacterium | reverse complement strand
CTTTCGAAGTACATAGAAAAAAGTTGGAGCACCTATGGACTGATTCTCGCCGGAGATAAACGATCAATTTCTTTTCGTCCAATAATTCATCAACGATCTCCACGGCAGCATTTAAATAGCCCCCGGGATTATTCCTGAGATCGATGATCAGATCTTTCATGCCCTGCTGCGCCAGTTTTTGCAGTCCGGCGATAAATTCTTCATAGGTTTGAGCGCTGAACCGGCTGATCTTGATATATCCCGTATGCTCATCCATTAAATAAGAGACATCCACGCTGTATAAAGGTATTTTATCCCTTTTGATGTCAAAATCGAGCAATTCGGGCTGACCGAAACGTTTGATACTGATATTGACCGTCGTCCCTTTCGGGCCACGTAATCGTTTGATCACCTCGGCATTGGTAATACCCACACTGGCGATATTTTCCCCTTCGATCTTCAGGATCTTATCGCCTGACAGGATACCCAGGCTTTCCGAGGGTCCGCCCGAGATCGGTGAAACGACGATCACCGTATCATTGATGATGTTGAACTCGATACCGATACCGTCGAAATTACCTTCCAACGACTCATTGACCGCTCTCAACTGGCTGGCAGGGATATAATTGGAATGGGGATCGAGCTGTTGAAGCATTTCATTGATCGCTTCTTCCTGCAATTGGGCTTTATCGACCGAATCCACATATTTGATATCGATATAGTTCAGGACATCTTCGAACTTGTCATAATTGGGATCTCCAACGATCTTAATGGTTTTTTTGCCATGGAAAGAATCATAAAACTTGACCCCCAGGAACATACCGGCAATTAATACCAGGGCCAGGAGTGTCGGCAACCAGATATTAGATCTTTTGGGCTCAGTTTGTTCCATGTAATCCGTTAATCGATGGGTAATGTATCGCCGGCTTGCTCATATTGATCCGAACATTGATCCTTTACGGATAAAATCCGTCAAAGTTAGGCTATGCAGCCGGGATATATACTGCAAAGAAACAATTTAGTTTTCACAATAAGATGATATGCCGCTTAAAATTGAGGCTTGATCATTAAAGATACCCGGGCATCAGCCCAAGCCCTTGAACGGCAATTCATAATAACTCCTTATCTTTGCACCGACAAAAAAATCCATCCGGGACTTATGGCCAATCAAAAAGTACTTATCGCCGATGCCCAATTCCTCGCAAAGCGTGGCCTGAAAACTCTACTATCCGAGTTGGAAGGCTTTACCCTTTCAGGAGAGGCGGCTAATAGTGATGATCTGTATGAGGCTTTGAGATCGCAGATCCCGGATATCGTGGTGATAGATTTTGAACACCCCTCTTTCGCCATCGCCGACCTTAAGCGGATCAAGACGCTCGCTCCGCAGTCGAAGATCATTGCCATCACCACCCGGAAAGACCGGTTGCTGGTGATGAATGCCATTTCGCAAAAAGTTAATTGCTATATTTTAAAAGAATGCGGTGAAGATGAAGTGATCGATGCGCTAAAAGCTGCCGCCAACAATGAAAGATTTTTTTGCGTTAAGATCCTGGACATCATACTCGAAGGGGAATTGAACGAAAAATCTCCAGGGAATTTAAATACCATTGAAAGTTGCGACCCGGTTAAACTTTCAGACCGGGAAACGGAGATCATTCAATTGATTGCCGAGGGATACACCTACAAGGAAATCGCCGATCAATTATACCTCAGCTCCCATACGGTTTCCACCCACCGCAAAAATATCATGAAAAAACTGACCTTGAAGAATACCGCCGGTATCGTCCGTTATGCGATCAAAGAAAACCTGGTCCTCGCTCAGTAACCAACACTTAGCAACCTTGCCATTACTTCCTCACCGCATAAAGGAATGATGAAAAAAGTAACGGAAGAACCATCCGCCTACAGGCACCTGGAAAAGCAAAGCACAAGGGACCTGCTGCATCACATCAATACGGAAGATAAAAAAGTTCCGGAGGTCATTGGACGGCTTATCCCGGATATAGAATCGCTGGTAGACACCATCACCGATAAAATGCTGAGCGGTGGCCGTTTATTTTATATCGGTGCCGGAACCAGCGGTCGCCTGGGTATTGTGGATGCTTCCGAATGTCCGCCGACTTTTGGCGTAGATCACGGCATGGTGGTAGGCCTGATGGCAGGCGGCGACAGTGCCATCCGCAAGGCTGTTGAATTTGCGGAAGATGACCGGGAACAGGGATGGGAAGACCTGCAGACTTATCAAATCAGCAAACGAGATCTCGTCATCGGTATCGCTGCCTCCGGAACCACGCCCTACGTTGTCGGAGCGCTCGAACGATGCCGGCAAAACAATATTATTACGGCTTGCATCACCTGTAATCCCGGTACACCCCTGGCGCAGCAAGCGGATCTTCCGCTGGAAGTGATCGTAGGCCCGGAATTCATTACCGGCAGTACCCGGATGAAATCGGGAACGGCTCAAAAACTGGTGTTGAATATGATCAGTACCACTGTCATGATCAAACTGGGAAGAGTTCAGGATAACCGGATGGTCGATATGCAGTTGACGAACGATAAACTGGTTGACCGGGGAACAAAAATGGTGATGGACAAACTTAACGTAGACTACCCGACCGCGCGTTCCATTTTATTGGAATCCGGCAGTGTTCGGGAGGCTCGCCTAAAAGAATAACTATTAGTGAGTTGGAGTGTGAGTGTGAGTTTTGAGGTACGTCATTCATCGCTCTCTTGCTCAAACTCAAACTCCAAACTGATCAAACCCTCATGAGCTACAACTATATTACATACCACCAAGAAAACAGACTCGGCTACATTACCCTGAACCGGCCTGACAAAAGGAACGCCCTGAACAGTGATATGGTCGTGGAACTCAAGCAGGCTTTTACCGAAGCCGGTCGGGACCCGGACGTCAAGGTCATCATTCTGAAAGCCGCGGGCGATGTGTTCAGTGCAGGAGCCGACCTGAAGTACTTGCAAACCCTGCAGCAAAATAGTTTTGATGAAAATCTCGCCGATTCCAGGAATTTAATGGAGCTTTTTCATGAGATCTACACCCTGGAGAAGATCGTTATCGCGCAGGTAGAGGGCCATGCCATTGCCGGCGGTTGCGGTTTGGCGACGGTATGCGACCTCAGTTTTGCCGTTCCCGAAGCCTTGTTCGGCTATACGGAAGTTAAGATCGGATTCATTCCGGCGATTGTTATGGTATTCCTCCGCAGGAAACTCGGGGAAGCGGCTGCCAAGTCCCTCCTGTTTTCCGGAGAATTGATCAAGGCCGAAAAAGCGCGTTCGCTCGGGATGATCAACGAAGTAGTGGAAGCGGATAAGATCGCGGAAAAAGTAGCCACCTATGCCGGAAATATCTGTGACAATGCCTCCGGAGAATCGCTCCGGCTAACCAAGGAAATGTTGGCACATATACCGGAAAAAACTTTGGAGGAGGCCCTTCAGTATGCCGCCGAAATGAATGCGAAGGCCCGGGAAACGGATGATTGCCACCGGGGAATTTCATCCTTTCTCGACAAAATAAAGATCAAATGGTAGGGATTTCAAAAGCATTTTCATCTCCGATTCCAAAATTCCGGGGGCCTTCAAATTAATAAACTTCCAGTAGGACAAATTCTATTTTTTCTTTAATTTTAGCAAACATACCGGCTAAAATCCGAAATAAGTCATCATTGTTCATTTCATGGATTAGCCGCGTATCTTGATCGAATGCCTTCGGATGTGCATAACAATGCTTGGTAAGGTGAATAAGGGTCACTAAATGATGAAAGATTGACAAGAGTCAGGAATGTCATAGTAAATACCGGGATCTTATGTACAATATTGCTGCTTTTTGGGGGCTGTCCGCAGAAAAAAGTTGAAACTGGAGAAGGGATAAGAGAAGGCATCATTACCTACCAGATTCGATTTCCCGAGTTAGAGTCCAATAGTTTTATCGCTTCTATGCTTCCCGGAGAGATCAAAACCTATTTTAAGGATACGAAGGTCCGAACGGAAATGCAATTCGGATTCGGGATCATGAAAACAGTCGGCATTTCCGACTCAAAGGGAAAGACCTCCTTTGTGTTGATGGACCTATTTGACAAAAAGTACCTCGTCAATAATTCCAACCTGGATGCTGATGGGAACGGCCTGCCCAACTACGAACTGACACCCACCGCTGAATCCAAAGAGATCGCCGGCATGAATTGTCATATGATCCGTGTCAAAGACCTGGACAATAACAATGAATTCGATATATTCCAAACGGACGATATTTCCGTTTCCGACATTTATTGGAATACCCCTTACAAAGGAACCGACGGCGCGTTGATGAGCTTTCCCGTTACAGCAAATCAAATCAGCATGAATTTGATGGCCAAGAATGTTACACCCAAAGAGCTGGAAGATGATCTTTTCAGCATCCCTGACGGCTACGAAAAGATTACGCAGCAAGAATTTGAAGAAATTCTTGACGGCCTGATCTCCGGCGAAATGTAACCGGACTCACCCCTTTTCCCCAAGCATATCCAAACTTTCGACGATCACCCGGTAGATCTTGTCCAGTTGTACCGTGGTGATGCAATAGGGGGGCATGATATAAACGATATTGCCCAAAGGCCGTAACAATACGCCTTGTTCGATATAAAAGTCATAGAGCCTGTCCCGGATTTTATCAAAATAGGAAGCCGTTCCGGGCGTGTTAACTTCTATCGCTAGTATGGTTCCCAGTTGCCGGCATTCCCTCACCAACGGATGATCCTTGATCTGGTCTTTGAAGTGTTGGTGCCGTTGTTCAATGGTCCGGATATTTTCTTGGGTAGAAGGCTTCAACAGGAGCTCCAGGCTGGCAAGCGAGGCTGCACAGGCAACCGGATTGGCCGTAAAGGAATGGCCGTGGAAAAAGGTTTTAAGCTTATCTTCCGACAGGAAAGCTTCGTAAACCAAAGCCGTGCATACCGTCAGGCCCAGGGCCATGGTGCCGCCGGTCAATCCTTTCGAAAGGCAATAGATATCCGGACAATGCTCCAGGTAGTTGGAGGCGAATAGACGGCCCGTTCTGCCGAAACCGGTCATAACCTCATCCGCAATAACCAGTACATCGTGGTCGCGGCAGATCCGTATCATCTCATCCAGGATGCCGGGTGAATACATCACCATGCCTGCCGTTCCCTGTACCAGCGGTTCGACGATCATGGCGGCGATATTTCCATTGGCCAGGATCTCTTTCAGGGCTGCCAGTGTTTGCGGCTCCCTGCCCGGAACCGGTACGGGTATGGCATGTACATCAAACAAAAAGGGGGAGAAGGGGTCGTTAAACGCATTCCGCCCGCCAACCGACATGGCCCCAAAGGTATCGCCATGATATGCATTTTCAAAGGCTATGACACCGGTCCGGCCCTGATCTTTATTGTACCAATATTGAAAAGCCATCTTCAGCGCCACCTCTACGGATGTGGACCCGTCGTCGGAGAAAAACACCTTTGATAGGTGCCCGGGCAGACATTCCACGATCCTCTCGGACAGTTCGACAGCCGGGGCATGGGTGAAGCCGGCAAAGATCACGTGTTCGAGCTTTTGCAACTGCCGACTCACGGCGGCAGCAATGGTTTCGTTGGCATGGCCATGAAGGTTTACCCACCAGGAGGAGATCGCATCGATATATTCCCTGCCCGCTTCATCTGTTAATACGGCATCTTTACCGGATACAATAGGGATGGGAGGGGAAGCATGCAGCGCCTGGGTAAATGGATGCCAGACGACTTGCTGGTCACGTTGTTGTAAAGACACGGTCGATAGAGGGTTTTAATTGTTTGGCATAATGGCGGATCATTTCCGGGTTGACCGATTGTTCCAGGGGAATTGTTCCGATCAAAGGGATCCCGCTATACTGAAGGATAAAGGATGTCGATTCGGCGTTGGCTTCTCCGTTGAATATCAAACCGGCCACCGGCAGCCCGGATTGCTTCAGGGCTTTTAAGGTCAGCAAGGTATGATTAATACTGCCCAGGTAATGCCGGACCACCACCACTACGCTGGCCTGCCAGTATTCGATGAGGTCGAAGATCAGCAGTTCATCGTTTAGCGGTACCATCAGTCCTCCGGCTCCTTCGATGATCAGCGGTTTGGGGGTTGGCGGAAGGATGAGCTTCTCCCGTTCGATCCGGATACCCTCCCTTGCCGCAGCCGCATGGGGCGACATGGCAGCTTTCAACCGGTAGACCTCGGGATGAAAAGTAACCTGCTCCCGGCTAACCAGGGAACGAACGGTTTTGGTATCCGAGCTATCCAGGTCTCCGGCCTGAACTGGCTTCCAATAATCGGCATCGAGCGCTTCTACCAGGAGGGCGCTGATAACCGTTTTACCGATCCCGGTTCCAATACCCGAAACGAAAATTCTATGGTTGCTATCCAAGATCGTTTGGCTTTTTCAGGTTTGATTTTCGGTGCTTGTATCATTCCGATCGAGCCCCTCTCTGATGGCATCGATCAGTGCGTCCATTTCTTCGGTGGCATTATACACATGCAAACAAATTCTTATACGTTCTTTTCCCTTGGGAACGGTCGGATACCGGATGGGCAATACCATAAATCCACTACTTTGCAAATGCTTCGACAGCTCCAAAACGGCCCGGTTGCCCGGAACAGTTATGGTAAAGATCGGCCCAACCCCGCCCCATTCGTATTTTTCGGGTAATTGTTGCAATTTTGATTTAAATATTTTCGATAAATCACTGATATACCGAACAGTATTTTTATGTTCTGACAAAATGTCATAAGCACATTTCATACCTAAAATACTCGTATATGGCAAGGATGTCGAATATATAAATGGTTTACAGAAATTGATCAGATAGTCTTTCAGCGTCGCTGATCCGAGCACGATCGCGCCATGGCCTCCCATTGCTTTCCCGAAAGTATGTATCCTGGCAAAACAGCTTTTTTCGAGTTTTTCGGCTACGACTAATCCCTCCCCTTTTGGGCCAAAAATTCCGGTGGCATGTGCTTCATCGACCACCAGTTCAGCATGATATTCCTCACACAGATCTGCGATGGCTGCCAGTGGTGTGGGAATACCTTCCATGGAATAGATCGACTCAACGACAACTATCCCATTCGCCTTTGTTGATCGCAATTTTTTTTCGAGGTCAGCGAGGTCATTATGTGCGAAGGAATACGACTTGGCCAGCCCTAGGCGGATACCCTCCCTGATCGAAGCATGAACATACTCATCGTAGATGACGATCTGATGACGGCTGGGAACGGTCGAGAACAATCCCACGTTGGCGGCAAAACCCGAAGAAAAGATAAGACCGGCTTCGGCATGATGGAATGCGGCAATGGACGAGGAGAGTTCATCCACCAAAGTATGATGACCGGTCAACAAGGGGGAACCGGTGGATCCGTAAAATAGATGTTCCTGCCGCCGCCATTCGTTCATGATACGGTCTTTTAAGAGCGGTGAACTGGCCATACCCAGGTAATCATTCGAGCAAAAATCAATGCCCCCGGCATCCGGGTCCAACGCACGGAAGATCCGGTTATCTCTCCTTTTGGCCAGTTCATCATTCAACCGGCTGGCAAGGTTTGATCCGTGGGTCATAGCTGGGGTATGATGGTGAATGGTGGAGGCTCCTTAGATCTCCGTTTCTTTGAAAGCTTCCCTGGGCCGGAGACCCAGGATATCAAATAGTTGCCGGTCTTCGTTGATGCCGGGATTGGGCGTGGTCAGCAATTTCTCCCCGGTAAAGATCGAACCGGCGCCTGCCAAAAAACACAAAGCTTGTTCTGCAGGGCTCATATCTGTTCGCCCGGCAGACAAACGGATCAAAGATCCCGGCAATACAATTCTGGCCGTAGCGATCATGCGTACCATTTCCCAGGTATCGATCTTTTCCCGTTCAGCAAGAGGCGTACCATCTACCGGAACGAGCGCATTGATCGGAACAGATTCCGGATGCGGTTGCAGGTTGGCAATGGTAAGCAGCATCTGCAGGCGGTCGTTTTGGCTTTCTCCCATGCCGATAATCCCTCCGCAGCAGACCGTCAGCCCTGCCTTTCGAACATTATCCAGGGTATCCAGACGATCTTCATACATGCGGGTACTGATGATCTCCCGGTAAAACTCCGGAGAAGTATCCAGGTTATGATTATAGGCATATACACCTGCGTCTTTCAGTCGTTTGGCCTGATCTTCGGTGATCATACCGAGGGTACAGCATACTTCCATACCCAGGTCATTCACACCCTTCACCATTTCGATCACCCGGTCAAAATCCCGGTTATCCCTTACTTCCCGCCAGGCTGCACCCAGGCAAAACCGGGAAGATCCGGCTGCTTTGGCCTGACGTGCTTTGCCGATCACCTCATCCACATCCAGCAGCCTTTCGATGGTAATATCCGTTTGATACCTGGCTGCCTGAGGGCAATAGGCGCAATCTTCCGGGCACCCGCCTGTTTTGATCGACAAAAGGGTGCTCATTTGAACCTCTTTGGGATTATGGTAGCGGCGATGAACAGTAGCCGCCTGATAGATCAGATCAATAAGGGGCTGTTCGTAGATGGAGCTTAGCTCTGCCAGCGTCCAGTCAAATCGAATATCGGTCATTGGTTTCATTAGCTTTGGGCAAAAATAAATCTTATTGCCCTAAGAAAACAATAGGCCGATCCAAATCAATGCAGGATGGTACTAGGCAACAGCAAGGCGTTGTCAAAAGGGTTCCGGACCTCAGATAAATAAAGGAAAGCGCCCTGGTCGGATAGAGGCAAAAAAAAGACCTGATATCTATCAGGCCTCCACTATTTTTTTATTTTTTGCGAGGGTATTAGTCCCATTTCAGGGCTTCCTCATCTTCGGTGTTTCCGGCATTGGAGGTATCTTCTGTCTTCTCTTCCTTGGTGGCCTCATCTTCGGCAACGGGAGCATCTGCCTGATCGGCCGGTGGTGTGCTTTCTTCTTTCAAGGTATCGGCTGGTGGATCAGCGGACATTTCATCAACGGGAGCAGCGGCATTGTCATCGGAGCTATCCTTATCACTCCTCGGACCAGGATTGTAATCTTCATCCCTGCGGGTGAATTCATCAAAGTCATATTCAGGTAGTAATTCGGTTTTTATGTGATCTATAGTTTCCTGTAATCCTTCCAAAAACTTATTAAAATCTTCTTTGTAGAGAAAGATCTTGTGGCGGTCATATCCCTCTTGATTGAAGCGTTTTTTGCTCTCGGTGATCGTCAGGTAATAGTCATTGGATCTGGTTGTTCTCACATCAAAGAAATAGGTTCTCCTTCTACCCGCTCGTAACCGCTTAGAAAACAGGTCGTTACTACCTTGGTTTTGATTTTCTTGCTCCACTTTTATAGATTTTATGATTTGGGAATATCTTCCAATGTTACAAAGTAAACAATTAATTTCAAAATTTTATAATTATGTCGCGATTGATTGCTCTATTTTTTGTTTTTCAAAGAGTTCGAAATAGTATCCTTTTCTATGTAAGAGCATTTGATGATCTCCTTCCTCGGCTACTTTTCCCTGTTGGAGCACCACGATCTTGTCAAAATCCATCACACTGAAAATCCGGTGTGTTATGATGAGGGTAGTCTTGTTTTTCAGGACGGTGTTCAGGTTGTGTAAAATGCGTTTTTCAGTACGCGCATCGACGGCGGAGAGACAATCGTCGAAGATCATTAAAGCCGGCTCAAATACAAGGGCCCGGGCAATGGAGATCCGCTGCTTCTGTCCGCCCGACAAGTTCACGCCCCTCTCCCCGATCAGGGTGTCGAATTGGTCGGGCAATTCCATGATATCGTCATAAATAGCGGCATTCTTAGCCGCTTGGATCACCTGCTCACGGGTAACATGCGTTTGGCCGAAGGCGATATTGTTGTAGATCGTATCCGAAAACAGGAATACATCCTGGGGAACATAGCCGATGTTTTTGCGCAATTCGTACAGGTCAAGCGTCCGGAGCGGTTTTCCATCCAGCAGTACCTCTCCTCCCGTGGGGTCATACATCCGTGTCAGCAACTGAGCGATCGTCGACTTCCCTTCACCAGTCCGGCCGATGATGACCAGCTTTTCACCGGGTTCCAGCTTAAAACTCAACTGGTTGAGCGCCTGGATACCCGTATCTTCGTAGGTAAAATCAACCTGCCTGAATTCAACCTTTCCGGCAATGTCCAGCGAATCGGAAGCCGTCGAAGTAATTTCCGGCTTGACCTTCAAAAAGGCATTGATCCGTTTCTGTGAAGCAGCAGCCCGCTGGATGATCGATGCTACCCATCCGATAGAGGTTACCGGCCAGGTCAGCATGTTGATATAGATCACGAATTCGGCGATGTTACCGGCCGTGATCTTTCCATTCATCACTTCTAGCCCACCCACATAAATGGTAATGATCGTACTGAGGCCGACCAAGAACAACATCAGCGGGAAAAACAGCGCTTCTACCCTGGCGAGCTCAAGGGATTTCTTTTTGTACAGCTTGTTTTCCCGGTCAAAAAACCGTAAAACAGGGATCTGCTGCACATAGGCCTTGACCACCCTGATACCCGAATAGATCTCCTGGGCAATCCCGGTTAATGCGGAAAGTTGCTCCTGTATCCTTTCGCTCCGGGAACTGATGATATTGTTCACCGCATAGATCGAAAAGGATAACAAAGGCAAAGGCAGTAAAGCATAGAGCGTCAGTTTGGGGTTTACATTGATCATGGTGGCGATGATAATGATAAACAGGCCGACCAGGTTGATGCTATACATGATGGCAGGCCCCAGGTACATCCTAACCCTCGACACAT
>JANQFB010000104.1 GCA_028278085.1 Chitinophagales bacterium | reverse complement strand
GCATTGCACTGTGTCCTCAAAACTCGGATTTGGTACTAAATTCTCTTGCCCATAAGCGTTTAATATTGGGAAAATTAACCCAAAAGCCAAACCAAATTTTCTGATCAATCTTTTCATCCTTCCAAATTTATAAAAAACCTAATTAAATTAAAATAATATCTTATATTTTCCATTTTAGGAATTACAATTCCAAGAGTTGCCAGGTGTGCCTTCATTGGTAAAAACACTGTAATAACCGTTAAAACCGGTAGAGGTTTGCATATCCGCTGCTACCCGGGCCATCACAAATTCACCTGGTGAGGGATTGCCTCCGTCATTGTTATCGTCATAGTTGGACAGGTCCATATGGGCCGTGCATACAGTGGTAAATGCGTTGCGCGCTCCCCGGATATTGATCCCTACGCTGCGGGACCGGGATTGTGTACTTCGGAACTCAGCAACATTAACATCACCAGCCACAGCAGTGGCGCCTACGACCAGCAACTCCGGCGTTTGTATGACCGCGCCGAAGCCATTGGGATTAGCTGTGGTGCCGAAACCCAGGCGTACCATACCGGGCTGGGCGAAGCTGCCGTTGTAGATCCTCATACGTTCTGTACTGTTAGTAAAGAAACGGATGGTCCTGTTTTCCCGTTGAAGAATCATGGCATGACCGTTGTTATTAATGCCGACCTGGAAGCCGTCGGTACCTGTGATCCCCGTAGTGTTGCTGGTAAACTCGATCCTGTTTTGACCACCATCCTGATGCGAATGGATCCGGGAAGCCGGATTGAAACCGCCTGGGAGGTTGTTTCCGACCGCCAGTCGACCGGCATTGTTGCCGGTGCCCCCGTTGTTGATCAGGAGGCGTTCTACTCCGAAGGTTTGAATTATTAATGGAGCATTCCAAGATGCGTCTGTACCAAGGATGGGCTGTGATCCGGGTGGATTAGCATTGTTTCCATTTTTCTGCCAGTTTAATTGAGCAAAAGTTGAAATCGAAAACAAGGAAAAAGCAAATACACCTGCCAGTTTTAAGGCTGAGTTTTTCATGAGTTAGGGCTTTAAGATTTTCTGTTGAAATGTGTTAGATTGCGTTTTAATGTCAACAAGTAAAAAGCCTTTAGTAAATGAGGTTGCATTGATGGTTTTGTTGCAAGTAGTGATTCCCTTTTCTTCATATAATTTTTGACCAATCGAATTGTAAATCGTGAGTTCATAGGGTTCTGCAAAGGTTTGGTTGACATAAAAATAATTGGCTACGGGGTTGGGATAAATGCTGAATTGGGCAGAATTAAAATTGATGCTTTGCTTGGTAGATACAACAAAATTAGAGTCTGTTGATAGTCGAATATCATCAATGTAGTAATAAGCAGATTCTGTGTACCAAAGCCCATTAAAATCGACATATTGCACATTGAGTGAATCAAAAAAATTGCCGATGCTGATAAATGTATATGCCGAATCAGCAATAAAGGAACCCGAAATCATAGCCCAGTTCACTGTGTCAGTAATAACAGAATCAGTATATACATGAGCAAAATTGTTAATAGGCGTAGGGTTAGAATTTGAGTATCCTACAGTTGAAAGTTTCGCTCCCAACTTGTTACAAGCCCCACCACTTTCAAAAGTATTTATCGTCAAAGCAGCCTTAAACGATAGATAATATTTTTCCCCAATAGTTAAGGCTTGCGTTAAATATGTTCCTGCTGGTTCTCTATAAGTATTCTCCTGTTGGAAATCACCCACAGCATACGCGATCATTCCAATATATCCACTGCTATCATAACCATCTTGGTAACCATAAATATTTGAAGGTACGGACATGTTTCCTTGCGGGCTACAAGCATTGTAATAATCTGTACTTGCCCCAACAAATACCCAATTTCCTGTATAAGATAATTGAGCAGTTCCGTTTGGACAATTTACATAATTTTCAAACGAGCCGTTCGGCACCAAATTCTCTTGCCCATAAGCGTATAATATTGGGAAAATTAACCCAAAAACCAAACCAAATATCCTGATCAATCTTTTCATCCCTTCAAATTTAAAAAAATCTAATTAAATTAAAATAATATCTTATATTTTCCATTTTAGGAATTGCAATTCTTGCCTCCGGCGCTTTTGTTTTCACTCATTTCCTGCTTTCATACAGGATATGGCAATAATCCTCACCTCCAAATATCGCCTTTCCCTCATACCGGGACAAACACAATTGGTATGCGGTATGACTTCTTTAGCATTTGACGATATGCTAACCATCGTTGCAGACCATACGGTTCTATATTGGTCCTTGATTACGGCAATCAAATTTCCGTGCTGTTTTGTCATTACCCTTCAACCCACCTGAAAATATTATCTTTGCTTTCCTATCGAATAACTCCTCATGGATCAATCCTTTTCCATTTCCGGCAAGATCGTCGATGTAGTTTCCAAGCGCGTCTTTGAAGGGACGGTGGCCGTTGAGAACGGACGCATCAGTCGAATTCAGGAGCAACCGGTCCATGAGGCCGGGTATATCCTGCCAGGATTTGTGGATGCGCATGTGCATGTGGAAAGCTCTATGCTGATCCCCAGCGAATTTGCCCGGCTGGCTGTGGTTCACGGGACCGTCGGGACTATTTCGGATCCCCATGAGATCGCGAATGTGTTAGGGATCGATGGGGTTAGGTATATGATCGATAATGGGCAAAAAGTGCCGTTTAAATTTTACTTCGGCGCCCCCTCCTGTGTACCGGCCACCTCGTTTGAAACAGCCGGTGCCGAGATCGGTGTGGAAGGTATTGCCGAGTTGATGGCGATGGATGAGATCGTTTACCTGGCGGAAATGATGAATTTCCCCGGTGTGCTCCATAGCGATCCGATGGTGATGCAAAAATTAGAGGAGGCCAAAAAACAGGGAAAAGTCATCGATGGCCATGCACCGGGGCTCAGAGGAACCCAAGCCAAACAATATATCGATGCCGGGATCAGCACGGACCATGAATGTTTTACCCGGGAAGAGGCGCTTGACAAACTCAAATACGGCATGAAGATCCAGATCAGGGAAGGCAGTGCGGCCAAGAATTTCGAGGCCCTGATCGGCTTACTGCCCGAATACCCGGATCGCATGATGTTTTGCTCCGACGACAAACACCCCAATGACCTCGTGGCCGGCCACATCAATCTTTTGGCCAAAAGAGCCGTCGCCAAAGGGATCGATCCGATGACGGTGATCCGTGCCGCTACCTTGAATGTTGTCGAACATTATGGCATGGATGTCGGACTGCTGCAAACGGGTGATCCGGCTGACTTTATTTCCGTCGACAACCTGGAAGACTTTAACGTGCTTTCCACTTATATCAATGGACAAAAGGTGGCAGCCAACGGTCGATCGTTCATCGATCGTGTTGAAGAAAAAGTCGTAAACCAATTCAATGCCAAGCCCTTGTCGGCCGGGGATATTGAGATCTATGGGGAAAGCGACCGTATCCATGTGATCGAAGTGGAGGATGGCCAGTTGATCACCAAAAAAGTTACCCTAAACCTGGGTCAGCGGAATTGTAACTTCACCAGCGATCCGGATAAAGACATCCTTAAGCTGGTTGTCGTTAACCGCTATCACCCCGCCAAACCGGCTGTAGCTTTTGTCCGGAATTTCGGTTTAAAACAGGGGGCCATAGCTTCCAGTGTCGCGCATGATAGCCACAATATCATTGCCGTGGGGGTTGGAGATGATGATATTGTCGCGGCCATCAACAGCCTGATCGATTGCAAAGGCGGCGTATCCCTGGCATCGGGAGATCAGCGGGAAGTGCTGGCATTGCCAGTTGCCGGGCTGATGTCGAATGAAGATGGTTACCAGGTAGCGGAAGCCTATGAACAATTGGATCGACAGGCCAAAGCCCTCGGATCAACGCTGCAATCCCCCTATATGACCTTGTCTTTTTGCGCCTTACTGGTGATCCCGGAACTGAAGCTCAGCGATAAAGGATTGTTCGACGGGAATACTTTCACCTTTACCAGCCTTTTTGCCTGATCTGCAAGCATTACCGCAGCAATTCGGCATGTTCGCGGATGGTCTGACCCGCAAATTCGATCTCTTCACGGGTATTGCTCCTGCCAAGGCTTATCCGGAACGAGCTCTGCAGGCGCTCCGGGGTATATCCCATAGCTTTCAGTACCGGGGAAGGGCCGGCGTTTCCGGAGGCACAGGCGGAACCGGTTGCCAGACACAACTTATCGCCCAAACTCTCCAACAATAAAGTGGCTTCCAAGCCTTTGATCGCTACATTCGAGGTATTAGGCAAGCGGGGAGCGCCGCTTCCGTTGACCACAAATCCCGGAATTGCCTGCAGTTGCCGCTCGAGCCCATCCCTTAATTCCGCGATAAGCTGTTGTTCTTTGTCCATGCTATCGGCTGCCAGCGTACAGGCTTTGCCAAAACCGACGATAGCCGGAACGTTCAGCGTGCCCGATCGCAATCCCTTTTCATGACCTCCGCCACGGATCAACGGTTCCAGCATGAGCCTGGGCTCCTTTTTCCGGATATACAAAGCTCCGGCGCCTTTGGGGCCATACATTTTGTGGGCAGACATGGCCAGCAGATCGGCGCCGAGCTCATTAACCCGGACCTTACCGGCGGCTTGTGTTGCATCGGTTAAAAGGAAGATATCCCGGCCGGCTATCCGGTCGGCGATTGCACGGACCGGCTGAAGGCAACCGGTTTCATTGTTGCCATACATCACACAAACGGCCAGCGTATCCGCATCTATTGATTCTTCAAATTCCTTCCAAAGGATCAAACCGTCCCCGTCAACCGGAAGCCAGGTGATCCGCGCTCCGAGCGAGGCTAAAAACCGGCAGGTGTCGGTTACCGCCGGGTGTTCCGTGGCAACCGTAATGATATGGGATCGTTGTTGGCGGTTAGCCATGTAAAGACCATATAGTGTCAGGTTGATCGCCTCGGTCGCACCGGCCGTAAAGATAATTTCATGGGGATCGGCGCCGATCAACCCGCTCACTTCCCTTCTCGCCAGGTCTACCGCATCGGCGGCTTTCCGGCCATATCGGTGCTGCCGGGAAGCCGGGTTGCCGAAATGAAGGCTATGGTAAGGTTCCATGGCCTCCAATACCACGGGATCAACCGGGGTCGTGGCATTATGATCCAGATAGATCGGAAGCTTCAATTTGCGTATCTTTGCGGGCTCTTTCTCCCAATGTTACGGGAGCTGGATGATACCCGTATATGTCTCTAAAATTACCAAGAATTAAGGATCCCATTGACAATTATTTATAACGGGAGCGCGAACGATTGGAAGCACTGGATTATAGCTTAGCCATTGCCGGAGGATTGGCAGCCGGATTTATCAATACCCTGGCCGGATCGGGATCGCTGATCACCTTGCCCATTTTGATCTTTTTAGGCTTGCCTGCCCCCATTGCCAATGCCACCAACCGGGTAGGGATCATTGTCCAGACCCTGGTCGCCGTGTTCACCCTTAGCCGTCAAGGTAATTTCCGCATCGGTTCGTCTACCCCATATGTATTCCCATCGGTGCTGGGGGCCATCGTCGGGGCTTTTATCGCCCTGCAGATCGATGAAAAAGCCCTGCAAACAACGATAGGTGTTGTTTTGCTCATCATGCTGATCCCCATTCTCCTCAAACCCAGGCAATGGCTTAAAGAAAGATCCGATCCCAATACCGGATTGTCGGGCCTGGTGGCCTTTGTCGTATTCTTCGCGATCGGTATTTACGGCGGCTTCCTACAGGCAGGTGTGGGCATATTCCTGTTGATAGGCCTGGTATTGTTGGTCAACTATAACCTGACCGATGCCAATGCGATCAAGAATTTCGTGGTATGCTGTTATACGATACCCGCCTGCCTGGTTTTTGCCTGGAACGACCAGATCGATTGGTACCTGGGTGGGCTCATGGCCATCGGTCAAGCCATTGGAGCGTTTTTAGCCAGTTATTTTGCCCTTCGTTATTCCCGGGCGCAAGTATGGACCCGGCGCCTGCTCATTTTTGTGGTGCTGGTGTCCGGGGCCGAATTGCTGGGATTCCGGGAATGGCTGTTTCAATGGCTGGGCTTTTGATCGCCCTAAGCCTCCCTTTGAATGTTAACCTTGTTTTAAAATATTTTGATAAATTTAGTTTTTCCGGAACCGTACATGAACCTATGGAAAAATATGATCTATGCATCAT
>JANQFB010000084.1 GCA_028278085.1 Chitinophagales bacterium | reverse complement strand
GAATTTTACAGTGATACCACCGTTATCAAGCAGGATAGTTGTGTCAATTACTATATTGACCCCAACATCCGTTATGATTTTTTCGAGTGGCAATTTGAAGGTGGTGTACCATCAACCGATACTGGCCGCAATCCTACGAATATCTGTTACCCAGCGCCGGGCAACTATAACGTCATCCTTATGGCCTCAGATACCAACGGCTGCACCGATACCATCAAACGCTGGCAACATATGACCGTAAGCCCTGCGGATCATACCGGAGACCATGCCCAGCGCGAGGTTGTTAAGGTGTATCCTAATCCCTCTGTAGGACTAATCCAGGTTGAATTGCCACCGGAATTGCAACATCTAAATGGTGTATTTACACTGTTTAATATCAAAGGGCAAAAGGTATTGCAAACAACCATAACGGGCAAACACCGCAATGATATTTTGCTATCCCGGAATGCTTATCCCAACGGTACCTACCTCTATAAGCTGGAATTAGACGAAAATTTCAATTACGCTGGGAAGATGAAATTGATACGGTAAAACTACTGTAGGAGCCTTTACGGTAAATTAGTCTTGATCGCCATATAAATCCCAAAGGAGTGTAATCAATTTTTGTGTATACATATTTATTACCCATTTATCATATAGTTTTCCCCGGTATAAAGCTGGTTGGACGAAAACTTATGGGATCTTAAAAGATGATCGGCTCGGTGTTTTTCAATTTAAAGCCAATTGTAGAGGCTTTATGGTGCCGATAGGGCGAAGAAATGAAGGGTTAGATGGAATAGCTAGGTACAACCGGCTTACCGGTTGGGAAGCATAAAAAAAGGTTGACCTAAGATGACCAGTCAACCTTTTTATACTCGATTAGCTTTCAAAGTCCGCCAGGGGCGGTATCAAATACTAACCGGTATTAACCACCACATTGAAACATTTATCTTTATCTGATCGGATTAAATTCCATCAATAGCGATCGATCATTGTTCATCGCATCCACTAGCAGATCATGGGTTGTCCGGTACTCCTCGAACCGATCGAAGATCTGCGAGATCATATTTTCTCCCCGGTGATATTGCAGAACGATCTGGTAGGACAGATGGTCTTCATTTAAGCTGAATCGGGTACACATACTTCGGATGTTACTACCCTCGATCATGGATTTTTTCATGGAATAATTGCCTTTTACCGTCGTTTGATACGCTGCCTATGCAGTATTTGAATCCAGTGTAAACAAAATTAACGGCGGGGCCGGCTTTTAACAATCGTTTTTAGACGAAACGCTGAGCGGTTTCGACAAACCTGTGTAAAAACCGGACAAAGGAGGGATGGATCCCGGATGTGGCCGGTAGGGCACTAATTTTTTACTTCCAGCTTACCGCCGGTCTTTATTTCTACCAAAGCGCCGGCATCGGAGTCGATGTGTATTTTCCGGCAAACGGCATTATCTTCAGTGATGATCGGCTGAGTGGGTGCCTGGCCTGTTCCGGGGATCATGACGATATGTCCACCGTTGGGTACCACCGCCGGCGACCAGTTACCCGGTTGGTTCCATTCGGTATTCATTGCTCCGGTCCAGGTGATGGTATCGGTGATCACTACCGTATAATCTTCTGCTTCCCCATAGCTAATATTAGCGCATGGATCCATGGATGGCACGCCAAAGGCACACCTGACACGCAATCTCGTGGAATCCAGCCCGGCACCGGCGGGAACCGTAAACTGTATGGTTTGAGTCTGATAAGTGGCTGTTGTCTGGAAAGCCCCCAGGTCTTCCGAAGCATCATCAAAATCCCCATCCCGGTTAAAATCGATCCAGGCCTTATACCAATCCGGTGTATAATTGCCGGAGGTGATATCCAGGTCGTAGGTTCCTGAGCGGATCAGGAAGGCGGTCTGGTTGGTGTAATCATGATATGACGGGCCGTTTTGAGTACCCGTTCCGGTATTGTTGATCTCATTCAGCACAACACCATCGATGAAATCACCGTCGTTGGTTCCATTGGTATAGGTGGGCGTACAATAGCTGATCGTTGAAACATTAATATAACAGGTTTTTTCAACGGTGTCTGTGGAGATCCCATTCCAAACGATCAATGTGGCGGTATAACATCCGGCGTCATTATAAACGACGGCCGGGTTGGACAAGGTAGAGGT
>JANQFB010000076.1 GCA_028278085.1 Chitinophagales bacterium | reverse complement strand
ACATAATAGGCGTCATAAGCCGGATGAACAAACTCCAGGGTATCCATCCGCCAGGACGAGGTATAGGTATCCATCAAGTCTTCCGACTCAAATCCCGGATAAGCTTTGGCGTTAAAATACAGCGTCCCATAATGATCCTTAAAGGCCTTCTCCTGTTCGTTAGCCGTGCGAATTCCTTTCCAGTCATCCGGAAAATTGTTAACACTTCTGAATACCTCCCCTCCGGCAGCCAGGTTCCAGCCCAGCCCTATGTCGGATGCTGAACGCTCCACTGTTATACCACTTGAATAATTCGCACCAACAGGAACAGGATTTCCTTCGGGAGAAGGTATTTCCAATAAAGGAATGCTATAATGAAGATCGCCGGAAAAGGGATCAACCTGTTGAGCGGATAATGTTCCCATGAACATTATTAGTATTGTTAATGACAGCATTAACTTTCGTAAGCTGCCTTGAGGAACTTGATTAGTCATTTGCATAAATTCCAATTTTTATTCTTGCATAAAACTTTTGAGTTAATACCCGAGTACAATTAAAAATTCTCTTTTTGATTATGTTTAACTAAGCACCGGTATACTATTGATGTAAATGTAATTAATTTTATTAATAATAAATCACTATTATTTGTATATAAAACTCTATTAAATTCAAAGCTCACCTGTAACGATATTTAGCAGCATAGAAAACCTTCAAGGCGGTTAAAAACCTGGTAGGTTTTTTAGTCTGATTCAGCTAAAAGCCATTCATTCCAAGATTAGGAGAAGCGACTGGCAACAGAAAGGAATGTGCGACGATTTCCTTGGATCTTATGCGGTTGCCAATATAATTATCGAGCGCACGTTGAGTTTTTTGAAGCTAGGATAATTTCAGGACGAGCTGTTTATTCCCATAGATCCGTTTACTAATAGATCTACCCCCATTAAAAGCCAAAGTTGCCAGTATTTGTTATGCGCTCAATAAGTAGGAAGCCCATATCCTTTTTCGCAACGGTAATTATGCTACGTTTGACACCAGAGATCAGGCTGGTTGGGGCAAATTGTGGGTTTCTGTCCTGGCGTTGCCAATTACCGGTTCAAAGGCCTCTCAATGCCCTGAAACCACCTTGTGCTTATCCCCGATCAGATCGAAACCGATATCTTTCCGGTAATATTGTCCCTCAAACCGGATCTTCCCGGCATTTTCAAGGGACAGATCCAATGCGGTAGTGATATCTGGGCCTAAGGAGGTTACCGCCAAAACCCTTCCTCCGCTGGTAACCAACCGGCCATCTTCCTTCCGTTGAGTGCCTGCATGGAATACCATACTTTGATCTACCTGGTCCCAACCGGAAATCACATGCCCTTTTTGATAAGCGCCCGGGTAACCACCCGATGCCATCACTATGGTGGTAGCGGCGCGATCATCCAGCTCCAGGCTTGTTTCCGGGATCCGGTTTTGAACAACGCTGTCGAACAAGGCCACCAAATCGCTTTTGATCCGGGGCATAACGACCTGCGTTTCCGGGTCTCCCATCCGGATATTGTATTCGATCACATAAGGCCGGCCGTTGACGTTGATCAACCCGAAATAAATAAGACCCGTGTAAGCGATATTTTCCTGTCGGAGACCGTCGAGGGTGGGTTGGATGATGGTATCGCTGACCTGATTCATTAATGCCCGGTTGGCAAATGGTACGGGGGAAACGGCTCCCATGCCGCCGGTGTTCAGGCCGGTATCCCCTTCACCGATCCTTTTGTAATCTTTAGCTGTAGGCAGCAAGTGATAGTCCCGGCCATCCGTCAGGATAAACACCGAAAATTCCATGCCTGCCAGGAATTCTTCTACCACCACCTTTTCGCTGGCGCTGCCGAACTTGCCGTCCAGCATATCCCTGAAAGCAGCGCCGGCCTCATCTGTCGATTGGCAGATCAATACGCCTTTCCCGGCCGCCAATCCGTCAGCCTTCAGGACCACCGGCAGGGGGTGTTGATGGATATATGCCAGACCTTCATCGAGTTGGGCGGCTGTAAATGTCTGGTAGGCCGCCGTTGGGATGTGGTAGCGTTGCATGAATTGCTTGGCAAAATCCTTGCTGCCTTCCAGCCGGGCGCCGGCCTGGCCGGGTCCGATGATGCCGATATGCTTTAACGCCGGATTGGCGGAAAAATGATCCCTGATCCCACCTACCAGGGGTGCTTCCGGCCCCACCACGATCAAGGAGATATCATGATCGAGTGCAAACCCGGAAACCGCCTCGAAATCCATAGGATCGACATCTGCATTGATGCCGCATGCAGCGGTGCCGGCATTACCGGGACCGATAAACAGTTTTTTACACAACGGACTTTGACTGATCTTCCAGGCTATCGCATGTTCGCGGCCGCCTGATCCCAATAGTAATATTTGGTGCATCCGGGGACTTTTAAAGGTTTAAATGATCATGATTTTAACACCGTGAAGAACTGGCTACGGCAAAGTTAGGAAACAAATACCCTTTCCTTCCTATATTTCGGCTAACAAAATGGTATTTATATCTTTATCAGGATTAGGCCAATGGAATAAACCCGGTGGGATCGGCATTGGCCTGATAAAATCACCATCCCCATGCTCAACAATAAACTGGTTTTTTTACTGAAAACCTTTACGGTCAGAGAGTTGAAGCAATTCGAAAAGTATGTCAACTCGTCTTTTTTTAATGAAAATGAGACCTTATGCCGCTTGCTGGCCCTCATCTATCGTGCCGCACCGGAATTCAGGCAGGCACCACTGTCTAAGCAGGAAGCCTGGAGCGTTATGGAATTAAAAGGCGCCTATAACGACTTAAAGTATCGGAGGTATATTTCCGACCTGGTCAGGTTGTGTGAAGGATTCATGAGCTATAAGGTTTATCAAAAGCATGAGATCCGGGCCCGGCAAAACCTGTTGATCTCGCTGAACGAACGATCTGTCGACAAGTATTTTGAAAATTATCTGAAACAGGCTCGCCGGTCGTTGGCACAACAACCCCTGAGAGATGCCGGATTCTATTATGATCAGTTTATCCTGGATCATGAATACAACCACTATGTGGAGATGAAATTCGAACGAACCAAAGAAACACAGATAGAGCAAGCCCTTCAGAACATCGACATCTTCTACCTGGTCCATAAGCTCAGCGGGTGGTGTGCCATCCTTAACTTTCAAAAGGTAACCGGAAGAAGCCATGAGATCTTTCTGATGGAGGAGATCCTGGAACATCTGAAAAAGAAATCCTATGATCACGTTCCGGCCATTGCCATTTATTACCAGATCCTGATGACCTTTACGGAGGAAGGCGGGGAACCGGCTTTCGAAAAGTTGGTCAGGCTGTTGAAAGAACATTCCCACCAATTCCGGCATTCGGAGGCCAGGAAGATGTACATCTATGCGCAAAATTATTGCCTGCGCAAGATCAACAGCGGCGCCACCGAATACCTGGAAGCGCTCTTCGACCTGTACAAAAACGCCCTGGAAAAGCAGGTGCTCCTCGAAAACAATGTCCTATCTCCCTGGAGCTTTAAGAATATCGTTACCACAGCCTTGCGCTTGCAGCAATTCGATTGGGTGGATGAATTTATCCGCACCTGGTACCGTAAGCTGGCGCCGGCTTTCCGGGATAATGCCTATAATTATAACCGTGCGAATTTGTTTTTCTACCGGAAAGAATATCCGAAAGTCCTGGTGCAGTTGCAACGGGTGGAGTTGAATGACATATTCTATAGCCTCGATGGGAGGGCCATGTTGCTCAAAACCTATTATGAATTGGGCGAGGTGGAGGCCTTACTGGCCTTAACCGAAAGTTTCCGGCTGTTCCTCCGGCGAAACAGGCATATATCCGACATCCACAAAACCAATTACCTGAATTTGATCCGTTATGTAAGAAGATTGATCAAATTGGACAAACATGACCGGCTCAAGATCAGCCGGCTCGAACAGGCTGTCAATCAAACCAAAAAAGTGGCCGATCTGGGCTGGCTGAATGAAAAGATCAATGCCAAAACCACCGGTTCTTTAGCCTGAGTTAAGTCCGGCGGATCGCTCTTATAATGATGAAATTAGTCGTATCTTTGATGTTTTTACGGAACGAAGTACGCGCTATAACTGACCAGGAATGTTAAAGTTTATTTCAAAATTATTAGGCGATAAGTCGACTAAAGATATTAAGTTAATTCAGCCGCTTGTCGAACAGATCAACGAGGAATTTGCCAAGCTCGCCGACATTAACCCGGATGATCTGCGTGCCAAAACGACTGAATTCAAAGGAAGGATCGCCGACCACCTGAAATCGATCGATGAGCAGATCAAGGAACTGAAAGAAAGCCTCACCAACGATGTCAGCGTTGAAGAAAAAGAGGCGATCTATGAAAATGTCGATAAGCTGAACAAAGAGCGCGATGAACAGTTGGAAGTCGTGCTGGAACAGTTGATCCCCGAAGCTTTTGCCGTGGTTAAGGAAACGGCCAGGAGGTTCAAGGAAAACGAAACGATCGTTGTAAAAGCTACTGAGCTGGATAAGGAACTGGCCACAACCCGTGAGCATATCGATATCTCCGGAGATCAGGCCACCTTTCATAACCGGTGGACCGCGGCAGGAGTCGAAGTGGTGTGGGATATGGTACACTACGATGTACAGCTCATCGGTGGTGTGGTGTTACACCAGGGAAAGATCGCCGAGATGGCGACCGGGGAAGGTAAAACACTGGTCGCCACCCTGCCTTTTTACTTAAATGCCTTATCCGGGCTGGGTGTACACATCGTAACGGTTAATGACTACCTGGCCAGAAGGGATAGTGAGTGGATGGGACCTTTGATGGAATTCCTGGGGATAACCGTCGATTGTATCGACAAATATCAACCCCATTCCGAAGAAAGGATCAAAGCCTATAAGGCAGGGATCACCTATGGTACGAACAATGAATTCGGCTTCGATTACCTGCGGGATAATATGTCGCGGTCGCCCGAAGAGCTGGTTCAGCAGAAGCTGCACTTTGCCATGGTCGATGAGGTCGACTCCGTATTGGTCGACGATGCCCGGACACCCCTGATCATTTCAGGCCCTGTTCCTAAAGGCGACGAGCATGAATTCCATGCCCTGAAACCCAGAATTCAACGATTGGTAGATGCCCAAAAAAAATTAGTTACCAATTACCTGACCGATGCCCGAAAGTCGATCACGGATGGCAATGATGGTAACCAGGAAGGAGATGGCGGTATGGCCCTGCTCAGAGCCCACCGCGGATTACCCAAGTATAAGCCGCTGATCAAATACCTGAGTGAAACCGGTATCAAGGCGGTACTCCTCAAAACCGAGAATTTTTACCTCCAGGATCAGGCCAAAGATATGCCCAAGGTAGATGCGGATATGTATTTCGTGATCGATGAGAAGAACAATAATGTCGACCTGACTGATAAAGGCATAGAATTGATCACCGGTGAAGGCGAAGATCCGAACTTCTTCGTGATGCCCGATGTGGGCGCCAGTGTGGCGGAAATAGAAAAGGCTGATATTTCCGACGAAGAGAAGATCTCCAGGAAAGATAAGTTATTACAAGACTTTGCCATTAAATCCGAGCGGCTTCATTCCGTGCAGCAGTTGTTAAAAGCCTATGCCTTATTCGAAAAAGACATCGAATATGTGGTGATGGATGGTAAAGTTAAGATCGTGGATGAGAATACCGGCCGGATCATGGAAGGCAGGCGTTATTCCGACGGTTTGCACCAGGCTATAGAAGCCAAGGAAAATGTAAAGGTGGAGGCGGCTACCCAGACTTTTGCCACCATCACCCTGCAAAATTACTTCCGGATGTATCACAAGCTGGCCGGTATGACCGGAACGGCAGAAACGGAAGCCGGTGAGTTCTGGGAGATCTACAAGCTCGATGTGGTGGTTATCCCGACCAACAAACCCATTGCCCGGGCAGATATGCAGGATAAGGTTTACAAAACCAAGCGCGAGAAGTTCAACGCGATGATCGATGAAACGGTAGCCCTTACCGAAGCCGGCCGGCCGGTGTTGATGGGAACGACTTCCGTGGAAGTCTCCGAACTGTTGAGCCGGATGCTGCAGCGAAAAGGGATCAAACATAATGTGTTGAATGCCAAACAGCACCAACGGGAAGCAGAGATCGTGGCAGAAGCCGGTAAGCCGGGCAATGTAACCATCGCTACCAACATGGCGGGCCGTGGTACGGATATCAAATTAGGGCCCGGTGTCAAAGAGGCTGGCGGATTGGCCATCGTCGGTTCGGAACGTCATGAATCCAGGCGGATCGACCGGCAGTTGCGGGGCCGTGCCGGACGGCAAGGGGATCCCGGGTCCAGCCAGTTCAGCGTTTCCCTGGAAGATGATCTGATGCGCTTATTCGGTTCCGACCGGATCGCGAGGCTCATGGATAAAATGGGATATGAAGAAGGCGAGGTGATCCAGCATTCGATGATCACCAAATCCATTGAAAGAGCACAAAAAAAGGTCGAAGAAAACAATTTCGGGATCCGGAAGCGGTTACTGGAATATGATGATGTGATGAATTCCCAGCGGGAAGTGATCTATAAGAGAAGAAAACACGCCCTGTTCGGGGAACGGCTGTCGGTTGATATCAACAACATGAATTATGACCTGGCCGAAGAGATCGTTAACAATAATAAAGATGTGGAGGATTACGCCTCCTTTAAGCTCGATGGCATCCGTTTCTTTTCCCTCGATCCCGAGATCAGCGAGCAAGAGTTCCTGAAGGGTAAGCATGAGGATATTGTCGAAAACCTGTACCGAAAAGCCCGGGAGTTTTACGAAAGGAAATCGCAGGCCATTATCCACGCTGCTATGCCGGTGATCAAGGATGTACATGAAAATAAGGGAGCCACGATCGAAAATGTTGTCGTACCCTTCACCGACGGTAAAAAGGTTATCCAGATCGTTACCAACCTGGAACAAACCGTTCAATCGGAAGGTAAGGAGCTGATCACTGCCTTTGAAAAAGGGATCACCTTGGCGATTATCGACGATTCCTGGAAAGAGCATCTCCGCCAGATGGATGAGCTGAAACAATCAGTACAGTCGGCGGTTTACGAACAAAAGGATCCCCTGCTGATCTATAAGTTCGAGGCCTTCGAACTGTTCAAAAGAATGATGGGCGATATCAACCGGGAAGTTGCTGCATTTTTATTCAAAGGCACGATCCCGTCGCAACAATCCGGGGAGGTCAGGGAGGCGCAAGCGCAGCCGAAAAGCGATTACAGCAAAATGAAAGCCGGCAGAGATGATATGGGCGCTCTGGCCAATCCGAATGCGGCAGCAAGGCCCGATGGCCAGGCGGAACGGCCTGCCCAAAAGGCGGAGCCGGTAAGGGTCGGCAAAAAAGTCGGCCGTAACGAGCCTTGTCCCTGCGGCAGTGGTAAAAAATATAAACATTGTCATGGTAAAAATGCCTAAAATCCCACCGGGCTCATGAAACCATTTGTTTATACCTTAATTGGTATCTTCGCGACTTTGGGAACCCTCGCCCAATCCACCGCCGACGAGTCGAAAGGAAAGGTTACCATTTTACAGGATCCCCGGTTGGAGCAATTGATCCAAAAGCATATCGAGATCAATGAGAACAAAACGACTATCCGGGGTTATCGAATACAGATCGCTTCAAGCGCCAGCAGATACGCCGCCCTGGATATGAAAGCCAGTTTTATGAAAAAGTACCCCGAGGCCAAAGTATATTTGTCCTATCAACAGCCCTATTACAAGTTGCGGATCGGTGATTACCGGACAAGGCTGGAAGCCCAAAAGGGGCGCCAAATAATCCTCCATGATTTTAAAGATGCTTTCATTGTAAGGGATGACATCAGAATTAATGATTGATTTGTCTCTAAAAGAGAAAATACAATCCCTTTCCCAATCTTTTTTAGCGGATGTTATTGAAAGCCGGCGGCATATTCATGCCCATCCCGAGCTTGCTTTCGAGGAGGTTGAAACGGCAGCATATGTCAGCAGCCAATTGGAAGCGCTGGGCATTCCTCATGTCAATGGAATAGCCAAAACCGGTATAGTCGGGCTGATCAAAGGTAAGCATCCCGATAAAAAGGTAATTGCCCTTCGTGCCGATATGGATGCCCTGCCGATCCGGGAGGAAAACGATGTGGCTTACCGCTCCAAAAACATAGGCGTGATGCATGCCTGCGGTCACGATGTACATACTGCCAGCTTGTTGGGGGCTGCCAGGATCCTGCAAGCCATTCGAGAAGAGTTCGAAGGGACGGTTAAATTGATCTTTCAACCTTCCGAAGAAAAGATCCCCGGAGGCGCTTCGGTGATGATCGAGGAAAAGGTGCTGGAAGATCCTGCTCCGGTGGCTATATACGGACAACATGTTTTACCCCATATCGATGCCGGGAAGGTGGGCTTTCGATCCGGAAAATATATGGCTTCGGCCGATGAGATCTATGTTACCATTACCGGAAAAGGCGGGCATGCCGCTATGCCCCAGGAAAATATCGATCCGGTTTTGATCGCTTCGCATATGATCATTGCGCTCCAGCAAATGGTCAGCCGGCAGGCCCACCCGGTAACGCCTACTGTTCTGTCTTTTGGTAAGTTTATCGCTAATGGGGCGACCAATGTGATTCCCGATAAGGTTGAACTGGAGGGAACTTTCCGTACCCTGGATGAAGACTGGCGGGCAAAGGCTCACCAAAACATGAAGAAAATGGCGGAACAGATCGCCGCCGGTATGGGGGGGCAATGTGAATTCACCATTAAAAAAGGCTATCCCTTCCTGGTCAACGATCGCGAGCTGACCGGGCGAACGATTACGGATGCCCGGGAATATCTCGGCGAAGAAAACGTGCTAGACCTCGATATCTGGATGGCGGCGGAAGATTTTGCCTTTTATACCCAGCAAATGCCCGGTTGTTTTTACCGGCTTGGGGTCAGGAATGAAGCGGCAGGGATCACCTCGCCGGTCCATACCTCGACATTTAACATCGACGAATCCGCCTTAGAAACAGGAATGGGATTAATGGCATGGCTGGCTGTGCAGGAATTATCCCGGTAAATGCGATCATCCTCCCGTCATATCAACGCTATGAAGCATTTCCCCGGGGGAGTGCTTTTCCTGGCATTGTTCCTTTCGGTGATTACCGGGAGAACGCAACACCTCTCTTACCAGAATTATAATGTCGAAGATGGATTGGCCAGTTCCATCGTTTATGATATCGTTCAGGACAAACGCAGCTATATCTGGATCGCTACGGAAAAAGGGGTGAGCCTTTATGACGGCTATACCTTTCAAAATTTCACCACCAAAGACGGACTGGCCAATAACGAGATCATCTCCATCCAGGAAGATTCCCATAACAGGATCTGGTTCCTGACCCATTCCGGCAAGCTATCCTACCACTACCGGTCGAAGATCTATAATGAAGATCATGATTCCCTGTTACGCGTAGCCAATGTGAGCTCGAGGTTTACCGCCTTCCTGGAAGATTCCAGGGGAGATATCTGGCTCGGATCCATTACCGACGGATTAGTGCGGATCCGTGACAAAGAAGTGATCCGCTACAATAATGAAACCGGGTTTGACGGGGATAATATTTTCTATATCTGGGAAAATTCCGATCAATCGGTATCGGCCTTTATCGGCGGAAGCCGGGTAGTGGATTTCAGGGGCGATACTTTTAGCTACCGGAAGATCGATAAAGATTTTATCACCGGGTTTACAAGACTGCGGCAAGGGGGCATTCTTTATCCCTCCTTTGACAAGCTGATCCTCCTGAAAGATACCCTTGTGCGGGAATATACCTTCGATGGACTGCAGGAGGTGTTTAAAAAGGGTGTGTTGTGGTTATCGGAAGATGAGAACGAAAATCTGTGGTTCGGTACTTTAAATGAAGGGGTATTCGGATTTATTAAAGAAGAAAAAAAACCGGCCGACCGGATCAAGCAATACCTCCCGGATAAAAAGGTGAGCACGGTATTAAACGACCGTTCGGGAAACCTTTGGTTCGGGACCATCGGTGAAGGGGTTTATTTTCTGCCCTCCAGCGCCAAGCAGTTCACTACTTTTTCAAAGCAGGACGGGCTCACCGATAACCGGATCTATTCGATTGCCATTACCAATGACGGTACGATATTGCTGGGTTTGGGCAATGGTAAAATATACCGGATTTCCGGGGAGCAGAAAGTCAGGCAATATACCGTCAGGAACCTGAATACCCCCGAAACGAAGATCAACGTTATGCTGGTAACGGCTGACGGACATATTTGGCTGGGAACGGATTACGGCGTGTATGTGCTGTATAAAAACCAATTGGTCAAACAATTGGGCCTTGGTGCGATCAAAGCGCTTCGCCAAACCGGTGATTATTTGCTGGTGGGTAGCCACAGAGGGGTGTTCAGGATCAAATTGGATAATATCAAGGCTTTGCGTACCCGGCAATTAATGGACAACAACCGCATTTATGATTCTCGGGTGAATACCATTGCAGCAGCCGGTCCCGATAAATTCTGGATCGGTCATGACGAAGGGATCATCCATTATGTGCAGGATTCCCTGATCCCATTGCCCTACCCGGAATTCAGGCAGAAAGTAAAAGATATCAAGATCACCTCGAACGGAGTCTTGTGGATCGCCACGGAAGACAATGGTGTTTTTGTGAAAGACGGACAAAAGATCTTTAAAATAGGGATCAATGAAGGGCTCTCCAATGAGTTTTGTACGGCGTTGTATGCCGATAGCCGTGATAATATGTGGGTGGCCACCAGCAAAGGCCTGAACCGGATCATCCATAGTCCCCGCCTGGACGATCATTACCTGGTAAAATCCTATACCGCCAAAGACGGCCTGGTTTCCGATGAAGTTAACAATATCCTCGTCGATGGAACGATGGTTTATGCCATCACCAATAAAGGCCTTTCCGTATTTGACGATCTGAAGCTAAAGTTGAGTACAACACCGCCACCGATCTATATTACAGGCATACGTATCGGGGAGCGCGATACGGTGATCCTGCCGAAATATGAATTGGCCTATGATCAAAACCATATCAAGATCGACTTTATCGGGCTTTCTTATAAAAGTGAAGGTCAGGTACCCTACAAGTATAAGATGCTGGGGATCGACACCAACTGGACCTATTACCAGCAAAACAGCATCACCTACCGGGCCCTTTCACCCAATTGGTATACTTTTATGGTCAGCGCGCAAAATGAAGATGGCTTCTGGAGCACTGACCTGGCAACCGTCAAATTTGTTATCCGGCCGCCTTACTGGAAATCATGGTGGTTCAGGGCTATCCTGATCAACCTGATCACCTGTCTCCTGGTAGGCGCTTATTTTTTTATTACTAACCGCATCAAGGTCAGGGAGCGAAAACGCAGTTTGATCGATCAGAAGATCGCGGAATCCGAGCTGAAAGCCCTGCGGACCCAAATGAATCCGCATTTTATCTTTAACGCCCTGAACTCAATCCAGCGCTTCATCATCACCAATGATAAGGTCCAGGCCAGTAATTATCTCTCAAAGTTTGCCTACCTGATCCGGAGCGTGCTGGACATGGCCCAGCAAGCCGATGTCTTACTCCAGGATGAGATCAAGGCGCTGGAATTATACCTCGAGCTGGAACGCCTCCGGTTCCGCAAAAAACTGGAACATGAAATTATCATCGATGAAGCGATCGATATAACCGAGGTTAAAGTACCTTCCATGCTGATCCAACCATATGTGGAAAATGCTATCAAACATGGGATCCTCCATAAAAAAGAAAAAGGACGCGTAAAGATCGATCTGGATCTGAAAGAAGATATTCTTGTTTGCATGATAGAAGATGACGGCGTGGGCAGGAAAAAGGCCCTGGAGATCAAGGAGGCACAGGCGCATGCCCATCAATCCATCGGTATGCAGGTTACCAAAGAAAGGCTGGACATCCTGAATGCCAAACGCGACCATAAAGTAAATGTCAATATAATCGACCTGTACGACGATGATCAAACGGCTTGTGGTACACGGGTAGAGATCTATATCCCTATCGACCGGTCAGAGTGGAGCGGAGATTAAAATCGGGTTTGAAATATTTTTGGACGTTCACATGGTGAAACCGTTCGTTAAATAATTTTGCATTGATTTTAATACTTTTTTAAATTACATTTAATACTTTATGGCATAATACCGGAGCAAAATGGATTTATGGGTAATTTAATTTTCCGGTACAGAGCCTTCTCGCCCGATTAACTAAAGCCCTAATTATGATCAAAGCTATAATCATAGATGATGAAGAAAATGGAAGAGAAACACTATTATTCTCTTTAAAGGAAGTATGCCCGGAAGTAGAAGTTGTGGCCCAGGCTGATTCGGCCATCAGCGGATTAAAAGCTATCGAACAGCATAAGCCGGACCTGGTTTTTCTGGATATTGAAATGCCTTATGGTACCGGCTTCGACCTTCTGCAAAATATCTCCAAGATCGATTTCGAGATCATTTTTACCACCGCCTACGACCAGTATGCCATTAAAGCATTTAAATTCAGCGCCATCGATTACCTGTTGAAGCCTATTAACCTGATGGAATTGAAAAGCGCTGTGGAAAAAGTGCAGAAAAGACAAGCGGCGCGCGAGAGTGAATTGAAATATGAATTGCTGAAAGATAATATGGAAGAAAAGGAATCATCCTTCCACCGGATTGCCTTACCCACCAACGATGGCCTTGAATTTATGGAGATCAAGGATATTATCCGGCTGGAAGCCAGCGGCAATTATACCATGTTCTATATGGCCGGCGGGAAAAAGATCATTGTCGGTAAAACCCTGAAAGAATATGAAGAACTGCTGGAAGAACATAATTTCTTCCGTACCCATAAATCTCATCTCATTAACCTGCAATACCTCAAAAAATACATCAAAGGCACCGGCGGGATCGTGGTGATGTCAGATGACTCCGAGATCGAAGTCGCCAAGAGGAGAAAAGAAGCTTTTTTGGATAAGCTGGCGAAGATCTGATCAGGTCGGCAAAAATAATGAAGAGGGAATGATGAAGTAGGAATGTTGAAATTCCTTCTTCCTTCATCATTTTTCATTCAGCATTCAAGTCATTTCAAAAATGTGGTTTTACACGAAAATGGTTCAATTCTGCTCCGGTAATCGTATATCGTCCACCATAGCTTTTACATTTTCGGGAGGAGGGGAGGTAAACCTGGCAACGGTGAGTGCCACGGCAAAATTCAACAGCATGCCCAGGGTTCCGATACCTTCGGGTGAGATGCCGAACCACCAGTGGCTGGCGTTGTTATCGGCAGGATTGATAAATTTGAAATAAAGGATATACCCCATGGTAAAAACAATACCGGCAACCATGCCCGATATGGCGCCTTCTTTGTTCATTTGCTTGTAAAAGATCCCCATGATGATAGCCGGAAAGAAGGAGGATGCGGCCAGCCCGAAGGCAAAGGCAACGACCTGCGCCACGAATCCCGGTGGGTTAATGCCGAAATATCCGGCTACCAGTACGGCAAAACCTGCCGCCACACGGGCAGTCAATAATTCCTTTCTTTCGGAGATGTTGGGCTGAATGGATTTCTTTAACAAGTCATGGGAAATGGACGTCGAGATCACGAGCAATAAGCCAGCGGCTGTGGATAGTGCAGCAGCCAGGCCGCCGGCAGCCACCAGCCCGATGACCCAGTTAGGTAATTTGGCGATCTCAGGGTTCGCCAGTACCATAATATCCCGGTCGATATAGAGTTCATTGGAGTTTTCCGACAATTGGTTCGTTACCATCCGCTGTCCGTGGGGCCCTTTTTCACTGTCGACAAAATTGGGTTTGCCGGTAAACGGAGCGCCTTGGGTATATTGGATGATCCCATCCGCATTCTTATCCACCCAGGCGATCAGGCCGGTGCTTTCCCAGTTACGAACCCAGGCATCCACTTTGACATAGGCTTTTCCCGGAACAGTAGACAATAAATTGGTCCTTGCAAAGGCAGCTACCGCGGGGGCCGTGGTATACAGAATGGCAATGAATACCAGCGCATAAAAAGCAGATTTGCGGGCATCAGCAACCTTGGGCACGGTAAAAAACCGGACGATCACATGCGGCAGGCCGGCGGTGCCTACCATCAAGGCTGCGGTGATGAATAATATATCTGTCATCGATTTATGGCCTTCCGTATAGGCCGAAAAACCGAGCGCCTGGCTTAAGCCGTCAAGCTTGTCCAGTAAATAGGTACCCGGCTCATCGTTGAGTTCACTGCCGAATCCCAGTTGTGGCAAAGGATTACCGGTGATCATGATGGATATGAAAATGGCCGGAACCAGGTAGGCAAAGATCAGCACACAATATTGGGCCACCTGTGTGTAGGTGATCCCTTTCATGCCTCCCATTACCGCATAAAAAAACACGATCCCCATGCCGATCAGCACTCCTTCCGTGATACCTACATTCAGAAAGCGGGAAAAAACAATCCCTACCCCCCGCATTTGCCCGGCGACATAGGTAAAGGATACAAAAATGGCGCATACCACGGCAACGATCCGTGCTGTTTGAGAATAGTAGCGGTCGCCGACAAAATCAGGCACGGTAAATTTTCCGAATTTCCTCAGGTAGGGCGCCAGTAACAGGGCCAGCAATACATAACCACCGGTCCATCCCATCAGGTAGACCGATCCGTCGCGGCCTAAAAAGGAGATCAGCCCGGCCATGGAAATAAAAGAAGCTGCAGACATCCAGTCCGCTCCGATGGCCATCCCGTTGGCCAGGGGAGAAACCCCTTTGCCGGCTACGTAAAAATCATTGGTGGATTTTGCCTTTGACCAGAATGCTATGCCGATATACAGGATAAAGGTGGCAATAACAATAATAAATGTCCAGGTTTGAATGTCCAGGGGTTAAGATTTTAAAGGCTTGAGATAATGTATAGCTCTGGTTTCGGGATAAGGAACTGAAACGGCCAGGTTATCCGGAAGTATGGTCGTTTTTGGAAGCTTCATAAGTTTTGTCCAGGCGGTTCATCCACAACACATATAAGAATATCAATCCGACAAACACATATATGGAACCTTGCTGGGCGAACCAAAATCCGAGCTTGAATCCACCGATACGGATCTTATCCAGTTGATCGACCCATAAGATCCCACAACCGTAGGACACCAGGAACCAAATGATCAGCAAGATCGATAGGTATTTGAGGTTTCCCCGCCAGTAACTGTGTTCCGGATCATGAGTGGCCATCGGGCCCAAATATATATTTTTTTCAACGAATAATCAAAATCCTCGCAGGCTGCTCCCATCCTACATATTCATCGAATTATTGTACAACTTTGGTTAATTATCCTTATAATTGCTGATATTTTTGGAGTTTCGCCAGTTGTATGATCAGGCAACTTAGGAAATGTTACTTCCGGCACTTAATACGCCGGGTCCATTAGCTGTTTTCTTGCTGAATTACGGCACTGATCTCCCAAAACTAAATCAGGTATAGGTAGGATCATTAATAAAAAGGCTATGTTATGGTAATCGATCGGGTAATCCTAATGGTATTAGACAGTGTAGGGATCGGAGCATTACCGGATGCCGGACTATACGGTGATGAAGGCAGTAACACCATAGGAAATATTGCCAGGAAGCATAAGGGCTTTGCCTTACCGAACATGGTGAAAGCAGGCCTGGGGAATATCGATGCGGATCTGTCGATCGGCCAATCGCCTCAGCCCACTGCCGCCTATGGAAAAGCCATGGAAGTATCACCGGGCAAGGATACCACGACCGGCCATTGGGAGATCTCGGGTTTGAATCTCAAATATCCGTTCCCCATGTATCCGGAGGGGTTCCCGGCGGATGTTATCGATGCTTTCGAACAGGTTACCCATAAAAAAGCCCTGGCCAACAAACCGGCTTCGGGAACGCAGATCATCGACGAATTCGGCGAAGAGCATCTGCAAACCGGTAATCCGATCGTGTACACTTCTGCCGATAGTGTATTTCAGATCGCGGCGCATGAAGAAGTGATACCGGTCGATGAATTGTATGAGATCTGCCGGCAGGCACGGGTTATCCTC
This sequence comes from Chitinophagales bacterium, assembly GCA_028278085.1. Classification (GTDB taxonomy): domain Bacteria; phylum Bacteroidota; class Bacteroidia; order Chitinophagales; family JANQFB01; genus JANQFB01. The sequence goes on along the minus strand of JANQFB010000076.1, from coordinate 2,942 downwards.
ACCGATGAGCATGCGGTCGGCAGGGTTATTGCCAGGCCGTTTATCGGGACACCCGGTGAATTCCGGCGAACGACCAATCGCAAAGATTTTTCCCTCGATCCCCTGGAAGATACGGTTTTGGACAAGATCTGCGAGGCCGGTAAGGAAGTCATAGCTGTAGGGAAGATCAACGATATTTTTTGCGGAAAGGGGATATCCAGGGCCGTCAAAACTGCCGACAATATGGAAGGGATCAGCCGTACGATTGATTTGATCAGGGATGACCGCTCACCGGGACTTATTTTTACCAACCTGGTGGATTTCGATATGATCTATGGACACCGGAATGATGTCGAGGGTTATGCCACGGCCTTAATGGCATTCGATGAGCGTTTGCCGCAGATCATGGAAGTGATGCGGGAACAGGATGTTTTGATCCTGACCGCCGACCACGGTTGTGATCCCACCACCCCGGGATCCGATCATTCCCGGGAATATATACCTATCCTGGTTTATGGAAAACCGATCACCGCCGGTACAGACCTCGGTACCCGTAGATCTTTTGCGGATATCGGTGCTACCATTGCGGAAATGCTACATACCGCCCCCACCGCCTTCGGAGAAAGCTTTTATCATTTAATCGGAAAGCCTGCTTGATTTTGGAGGTATTACTGGATAAGATCGAAAAGGCTTCTGCCTTTGTCCGTGAACAGATCGGACACCAGACCCCATTAGTAGGCTTGATCCTTGGCTCAGGCTTGGGGCAACTGGCGGATGAGATCACTGATCCCATTAAAATTTCATACCGGGATATCCCCGGATTTCCGGTGTCGACCGTCAAAGGACATGAGGGGCAATTGGTTTTCGGAGAGATCAATGGCAAGCATGTACTGGCTATGCAAGGCCGGTTCCATTTTTATGAAGGCTATTCCCTCCGGGAGGTAACTTTTCCCGTCAGGGTGATGAAAAGCCTGGGGATCGGGACAATGATCGTGACCAATGCCGCCGGAGGTATTAACAGAAGCTTCCGTCCCGGCGAACTGATGGTGATCCATGACCATATCAATTTTGGGTTTTCCAACCCATTGATCGGAGGTAACCTGGATCAGTATGGCCCCCGTTTTCCCGATACCTCGGAAGCCTATGATCCGCATTTACAGGCATTGGCTATGCAAACCGCCAATGATCTCGCCCTGGACATAAAAACCGGCGTGTACCAGTTTGCCACGGGGCCAACCTATGAAACGCCTGCCGAAACGAAAGTCAGTGAGAAGATCGGGGCCGATGCTGTGGGCATGTCGACCGTTCCGGAAGTGTTGGTGGCGGTACATAGCGGCATGAAAGTCTTAGGCATTTCCTGTATTTCCAATATGGCTTCCGGGATCCTGGATCAACCCCTGAACCATGAGGAAGTGATCGAAACCACTGGAAAAGTCAAAAACAATTTTATCAGCCTGATCAAAGGAGTGATTGCGAAACTATAATCTAAATCCGAGCTACATGAACTTATTGGATCAAATTAATGATGCGGCAGCTTTTATCCGGAGTAAAACGAATATCAAACCGGAGATCGGTTTGATCCTTGGATCGGGATTAGGCTCACTGGCTGAGCAGATCGAGGAAGCTACAGCCCTGCCTTATGGGGATATCCCCAACTTTCCCGTATCTACCGTAGAAGGCCATGCCGGCCAGTTGGTGATCGGCATGCTGGAAGGTAAAGCTGTGGTAGCCATGCAAGGCCGCTTTCATTATTACGAAGGCTATTCCATGCAGGAAGTCACATTTCCGGTGCGGGTGATGAAAGCGTTGGGCTGTTCATCCATTATCATAACCAATGCCTGCGGCGCCCTGAACCCTGATTTTTACCCGGGAGCCCTGATGTTCATTCGCGATCACATCAATTTCACGGGGGATAATCCCCTCATCGGGCCGAATATCGATGATCTGGGCCCCAGGTTCCCGGATATGTCTGCTGCTTATGATCCCGGTTTATTGGAATTGGGAGAATCCGTGGCAAAAGAATTAGGTATCGATACCAAAAAAGGCGTCCATACAGCGGTTAGTGGCCCGAATTATGTGTCGAAGGCCGAATTGAAAATGATCCGGAACTTTGGTTCCGATACGATCGGTATGTCCACCATCCCCGAAACCATCATTGCCGTACATGCGGGATTAAAAGTGCTGGGCATTTCCTGTGTTACCGATATGGCCGTTCCGGAAGCCGGTGTGGAACCCCTGGATCATGAAAAGGTGATGGAAGTCGCCAATCAAACCCGGCCCAAATTCATTAAACTGGTCCGCGGGATCATCCGGGAAATGTAGGCACAACCTCCGGACAGGCCAACAGATATTGGCATTATGCGTGCATATGATATCATTATAAAGAAAAGGAACGGGCTGGAGCTTTCTGCTGCCGAGATCGATTTTATCATATCCGGCTATATCAATGACCGTATCCCCGATTACCAGGTCTCTGCCTTGCTGATGGCCATCTATTTTCAAGGGATGACGAAGTCCGAGACACTGCAGTTGACTAAGTCTATGATGAATTCAGGTGATATCATCGACCTTTCTGCCATTCAGGGGATAAAAGTAGACAAGCACAGTACCGGCGGCGTGGGTGATAAGACGTCTATTGTTTTAGGCCCGCTGGTAGCCGCTGCTGGCGTGAAGGTAGCTAAAATGTCCGGTCGCGGATTAGGCCATACCGGCGGAACGATCGACAAGTTGGAAGCATTCAAGAGTTTCCAGGTGGAGCTGAGCCAGGAGGAGTTCATCGAGAATGTCAACCGGATCGGGATTGCCATTGCCGGTCAAAGCGGGAACCTGGTACCGGCAGATAAAAAATTATATGCCCTTCGGGATGTTACGGCCACTGTCGAAAACAGTTCCCTGATCGCCGGCAGCATTATGAGCAAAAAACTGGCCTCCGGTGCGGATGCCATTGTATTGGATGTTAAATG
>JANQFB010000064.1 GCA_028278085.1 Chitinophagales bacterium | reverse complement strand
CCCCGGGGCGAATAGCAGGAAACATCGATTACATTCACAAACATATTGAGCCGCTGCTCGCAACCGGCGGCATCCGTCACCAACACATCGTAGCTGGTGGTCGCGGCCGGGCAAACGCTGATCTGGTCGGTTGTTGCTCCGGTGCTCCACACATAGCTGAATGGCGGCGTACCACCTGTGATATCGATGGCCAGTGTCGTACAATCGTAGCTCCCTTTCGCATAACCCGGATAAACCGCCGGACAGGATTGCCCCCGGTGCGGACGGTAGGCCAAAGACATACCACATTCCGCGACCAATTCGACCTGGTCGATATCGACATATATATTCGGAGCTATCAGGAGTTCGTGTTTAATGGGTGAGGCCGTGAAGAAATTGCCGCCGGCCGATTTCAACTGATACCATTTGAATTCATTGCCGGCGATCAGGGATGTGAATCGCGCGCCGCCGTCCACCTGGGCACTGATACCGACAGCGCTGGGATAAGTGGTTCTGGCCTTTACCCAGATGGTATAGTTTTGTGACACCGTACCCCTCGGTTGAAAATCATAATACAACACCGGCGAGCCTCCTGCGGTAATCACACCCACAAAGTCCCTGATACCAGTATAGGTTGTGAATTCCCGGAAATCACCATCCGGCGTGCCGGCCGGTACTGCCGTGATCGGTGCATAATTACCCTCATAACCCATGGCGATCGCATCATACACTTCGGCTTCGAAATGAAAATTTTTGCTCCAATAAGACGGATGCGTCGATTCATGCCACTTGTCCAATTGATAAAAAACCGGGTTGGCCGGTTCCGTCAGATCATAATAATAAGTGCTGCCCTGTCTCCGGGTTTTGAACTTCATCGTAGTAGGAACCGGTGTACCGGCCAGTTCGGGAACTGCGGTAGAGATCTCAACATCCTGTTCGGCTGTTCCTGTCCAGGCCGTATTGCCGACCCGTTGCATAGAGGTAGCGATCACGAATTGATCGGTGGCATTATGCTTTCGGATAGCAGTAATGGGCCGGTGATCCAAACCTCCCGCCTGAACGGGGTCGAATAAATGACTGATGGCCGCAGCATTACCATCCACTAAAAAACCATTGTTCAGGATCTCTTCAAACCGGCTCGTGATCGCTTGGGCATAGGGAGGGGAAGAAAATTGCCAGATATAACGCTTGGGATCAATGAGCCCCCCGGCCGCCTGGCCATGGAAAACATAATAAAAATCACTGCCGGCAACGTTCATTAGTTTTAGATAACCCAGGTATTGCGAGGGCACGCAGCCATACCTTTCCGAAGAATTCGATCCTCCCCCCACAAACGGAGAAAAGACATTGTCATTGTGGGGGCCGGTTTTGTTCAGGGTATGGTCCACAAAACCCATGATACCTTTGAAGTAAAACGGAACACTCAGGTATTGGGAGGTGGTCGCATAGTATTTACCGTTAAAGGTGGACGATGCTTCCCGGATCTCCTCCCACGGATTTTGACCGCCATATTCATTATACCAGGTGAATTTGGTGTTTTCCAGGCCGGGATAATGATGTCTTACGGTGTCCGCAAAGGTTCCCTTGATGTTCGCTTTTCGATCACCCTGGTATAGCGCCCAATCCATCAATCCCGACGCGGTATGATCATTAACTACATTGATATCCAGCAGCAATGAATCCACCGGATAGGCGACATGCAGGGGAAAGTTTTCGTTATTATCATTGATGATATCGATTTTCCGGTCCACCGGGCGGGCAGGTAACTGGTCGGTAATGTTCTTAAAGCACCAGGCATTCGATTTGGCGTCCAGCATGAAGGAATCCATGGGCGTGGCCGGGCTTAATTTTTTCGAGGAATAGAGAAATCTACCGGTACCCCTGTCTTGTAAATAGGATTCCGCCGGCAGTGTTGACCTCCGGACATAAGGCCCGGGGGTCGTGGAAAACCCTCCATACCTGGGGTCGGTGGTTTCCCACAGCATGGTTGCGCTGGATGGCCATTCCGGGTGGTTATTAGCCAGGTCGAGCACCAATTGATGGAAGGTGCCCGGAGTGGTGATCAGGGCTTCATCCCGTCCCCCGAATAATTGAACAGCATTGGTGATGTGCAGATAATAATTCCAATGCCTGACCATTTCCTCCAGCACATCGACCGAATATTGGTTTCGGGTGGGGCCGGGTTGATCGAGGGCCAGGTAGGGAACATGGATCCAGGGCATATTTCTGTTCAGGCCATGATTGCGGCCGTACCTGGGGAGGGGATAGGCCTGCATTTGTTCCAAAGATCCGTTAGATAGGTCGAAATCCTGTGGGTCATATGATCCGGCGATGGAAATGGGGGTAAGCGGTCCGGAATAATCGTCCTCGAAGGTATAGTGCATACCGGAAGTGATGGCTTCCAGGTAATGCTTGTAGATAATGGTAGGGCTTAAAGTTTCATCATATACGGCGATCTCATCGAAGTTGCCATAGGCTTGACTGCTCGTTACATCAAGTGGTGTAAACCCGCTTCCCGTAGTCAGCAGTGGACCTGGGGTGGCGACAGTCTGGGTAAATGTCGGATCCGGAATGGTACCGTCGAGATAAACGCTTACTTCACCACTGGTTTGATTATAGGTCACTGCTACATGATGCCAATTCCCATCCATATAATGCTCCCATGACAGGGGACCGCCGGCCAATAGCCGGAAATCAAAATATTGGGAACCGCCGGCGGCGAAATACAAAACAACTCTGACGCTGAAGGGTATAAGCGTGAATCCGTTAAATTCTACTTTACAGGGCCCGGTAAAGAAGGGGAAAGAACTTAGCTTGACGGAACCGGTGGAATTTAAGCGCATGATCCACTCAATGGAATAATCCCCGGTCGAAAGCGGGACATTTGCTGTTAGTTTGGGAATATTTCGACTGACGGTAGTTAAATATTGCCCTACGGCCCCCTCTTGTGTGGAATATTCCGGGATCGGGTAACCGGGATCTGCCATCAGATGGTACCCACCTTCGGAGTCTATTGTTTCTGCTCCCGGTTCAAATTGATAATAAGCTACAGGGGTAAAGGTAACGGCTAATAGGTCAGACCATACCAGGGCTAACATAACGAGGGTAAATAGGTGCTTTTTCATGGGCATTAGGTTTTAAAGGTGAACCAATGTTGCATCTACACCGGATTTGGAGCAGGTTTGCGCCTAAGGACGGAAAGGTGTGAGAAGAATCAGATATAAAATAAAGATAATACAGAACCGGCCCTCCGGGTAAAAATTATGACCGGCTGCATGGTTTTGCTGATGAATGGCAGGATTTTCGGGATGAGCAGACCGGTATTTGTGCGACCGGTTTGGGAGATGAACTGTCCAAAGTGCATATTAGCCGGAAAGCTTATGATCGTCAGCGCAAAGCGGCCCTGGCTTCAGGCGATACTATAAGGCACCTGCAACTCTATCTGGGTACCGCTGGCTTGTTGCTGATCGTCGAAGAGGTCGATGATCTTTACCGGCTTGGTGTTATGGTCGGGATTGATGATCTTTAGCCGGTCTTCGGTAATTTTCATGCCCAGGGACCGGTGTTTTTTGACCTGGTTTTCCCTGGCCTTTTGCCGGCCGATGCCATTATCGGTAATGGTACACACCATAAAATGATCATCCTGGGATCTCAGGTTGACACGGATCATGCCTTTATCTTCCTTGGGGATAATGCCATGCCAGATCGCATTTTCCACGAAAGGCTGGATGAGCATGGGCGTGATCAATACCTCCTCTTCGTCGTGGGGTATATTGATCCGGATATCGAAATCGAATTTGTCTTTCGTCCGCATCTTTTCCAATTGCAGGTACAATTGCAAAACCGACAATTCCTCGTCCAGCTCGACTTGCTGCCGGCTGCTATTCGATAAAACCTTGCGCAGCAATTGTCCGAACATCGCCAGGTATTCCATGGCCAGCTCCGATTCTTTTTCGAAGATCAGGTTTTGAATAGAGTTCAGGCAGTTGTAAATAAAATGGGGATTCATCTGGGCCTGCAGGGCCTGTTGCTCCAATTGAGACATTTCCAGTTGAAGGTTCATCGTTTTGCGCTCGAAGGAAGCTTTTTGTCGGTAATTATACCAGCTATACCAGGCAATGATCAGGGCCACTACAAATAATGCGATCACGATCGTGTAAATGATCCCACTCCGCTGCTCTTTGATCTTCAATTGCTGGATCGTTTTCTCCTTGGTGAGCAGTTCCTTTTCCGTCGTCAGGAGCTCGATCTCCTTTTGTTTCTTATTGCTTTCGAAACGGGTTTCCATCAGGTTGATCTGGTTCGTGATCTCTTTGTTCAACAAAGTATCTTTTAATTGCGCATAAAGCTGGTGGTATTCAAAGGCCTTTTTGTATTGTTCCATGGCGGTATAAGCATCCACCAAAGCAAAATAAGCGTCCCTGACCAATTCCGAGGCTTCGATGGATTGCGCCAGTTGCAGACCCTTTTCGAGGTATCCCAAGGCGGTTTTGTACTGCCGTTTTTCCTTATAGATCGATCCGAGGTTGATGTAAATATTAGCTTCGCCGTTTTTCTCACCGATATCCCGCCTGATGGACAGGGATTTGTGGAAGTAGTCGATCGCTTCGTCATAATTGCCCAGCTTTCGCATCATTTCACCCATATTGTTGTAAGAAAGGCCAATGCCGTATTGATTGCCCATTTCCTCATAGAGCTCGAAGCATATCATGATCAGCTTGAGCGATTCGTCGTATTTTTCCTGGATCTTATACACTTCGCTCATGTTATTCAAAACATGAGCGATACCATTCTTATTACCCGTTTCCTCCATCAGGGCTTTACATTGCGCATAGTAATCGAGGGCTTTGTCATATTTCCCCTGGGCAAAATGTATCAATCCCATATTCCCTAAAATTGCAGCCATACTGGGTTTATTTTGCAGCTCTTCATTGATCTTAAGCGCCTGGATCAAATAATCCATGGCTTCTTCAAACCTTCCCTGCAGCCGGTAGTTTTCCGCCAGGTTGTTATAACAGAAAGCCCGGGTACTGTTGTCATCTTCGTATTGTTCATTCAGCCGGATACATTCCAGGAAGTATGCTTCTGCCTGGGCATAATCCGCCATATCCAGGTATACCAGGCCAATATTCAACTTTACCCCGATCATGTTCAATATATCATTCATATTTTCCCGGTGGGCCATCACCTTTTTGTAATAGGCCAGGGATTCTTCAAACAAGCCCTGGGAATAGTGCAGGATCCCCAGGGTATTATAGACCGAACTAACACCGGTGCTGTCTCCGAGGGAGCGATAGATCACTTCACTCTTCTTCAAATGCTCCGTTGCCAGCTTATTTTCTCCCAGGCGATTATAGACCCCGCCAAGGCTTAAATAAGCACTGGCCCGGGCTTTCTCTTGTTTGAAATTTTCCCCGTATTGGAGGGCTTGTTCGTAATAATGTAACGCCGAATCCATCGATCCCATGGATTGATAAATATCCCCTACGCTCAGGCAGGCCTGGGCTAGTTTTTCACGATGATCATTGTTTTGCGCGATTTGGAAGGCCTGAGCTGCGAAATACAAGGCTGTATCAGAGTTTTCCCGCTTATAAATGGCCGATAGCCGGATAGAAATATCGATCTTTTCCAGGTCGCTTACCCCATGCAGCCGGGCTTTCAGGCTGTCTTTCGTACCGGCAAGCGTATTACAATAAAGGAGACACCAGGAACAAATGGCCAGATAGCAAAAAATAGATCGTATATACATGCCTGATGCAGGGAACTGGCCGGAATGAGCCGACAGTCCGGTCAAAATAAAACAATATTTACACGCCAGACAGGTCTGCCTATGCTTCATTTACCCGGTATGCCCCTATCCACAGTGGATACCGGTTTCCGGTCGGCCCATTGATCCAAACGGATCAAGGTATATATCGATATATACAGACCTTGATGCGGTCAATTTTGTACTTGAACGAATATTTTCGCGCCAGCAAAAATATTTTTGAGGGTAGGCTAAAGATATTAAAGATCGATTATTAAAACAAAAATTGGGAAAGAGATTATTGTCAAGGGCCTTTGAATAGATGCCGGTTTATTTCCGCAATATATAATCTTTTGTTATTCATAGTTTAATCAAGGTTGAAAATATTAACATTAAGTATCTTTTAGCTGCAAAGTATCAGATATCGAAAAGAAATAAAGTCCATAGTAAATTAATATTTAGTCGCTTATGATTATTCACTTGAGATTCTCGATCAGGTTGGTCGGTCAAACTGTAAATAATGTGTCGGGGTATCAATATTTTGGCTGAAATGCCGAATATATTATGTGAAAGATCCGGATCACGCTATTTTTATTTGGATGAGGTTGGGGGTGAAAGACTCCAAGGGTCTGGAGCTAGGATTTTGATTATCAAATGTTTATGATAGAATGCCGGCGAATGAGGGGATGGGTTTGAGTAAAGCAATGGTATAAGCCCTGTCCATAGCCACCCGGGAAGCGCATTGTTGTTAAAATATTGCAAATTTGTATACAGGAATTACCGCTAAAATTTGGTCGCAGGTATCACCCATACTAATGATCAGAACCGTAATTATTGATGATGAAGACAGGGCCCGGGAAACCTTGGCCGGCATTGTAACCAAACATTTCCCGCAGCTTGAGCTGGTCGGTATGGCATCCGGCGTCAGCGAAGGCGTAGCCTTGATCCGTC
>JANQFB010000009.1 GCA_028278085.1 Chitinophagales bacterium | reverse complement strand
GCGGAAATGTAGGAATATATCGCGGTTCCGGGGAAGTAAGGTCGGGCTTGGTCGAGGAGATCCTCACCCAAATTCCGCAGGAAGGCATTATCTGGGAAGCGCCTAAGAAACCACAGCAGGTTTGGTTTATCAAGCTGCTGGGTTGTAATGTAAACCTTGGTAACATCGCTCCCAACGAGGTGCTTCCGCTCGAAACCTTGCGGCTCGGGCTCCGGGGAGATACTTTTGCCTATTTCCTTCAACAATGAAAGGTATAAAAGCATATTTCGGCATCTATATCCGGGGAATATTAATGGGTGCCGCCGATGTGATCCCGGGCGTATCCGGGGGTACCATCGCCTTCATCACCGGGATATACGAAACCCTTATCCAAAGCCTCAACGAAGTTGACCTGAAAGCCTTCAAGCTGTTATTTACCTTTCGCTGGAAGGCGCTCATCCATAAAATTAACGGCTTCTTCCTGCTGGCCATGTCGGCGGGTATATTATCGGCGGTACTATCCCTGGCGCGCCTGCTGAAATATTTACTGGAGGAATACCCGGAAGCGGTTTGGGCGTTTTTCTTCGGACTGATCGTTGCCTCGGTACTGGTTATTGCCAAACATATCAAACACTGGCAATGGCCCTATTATATTTCCCTGGCTGTGGGTGGGGTGATCGCCTGGTACCTGACCGAAAGCAACGTGATCGATACTCCCGACACCTATCCTTATATATTCTTCTCCGGTGTGATCGCCATTGTTGCCATGATCCTGCCGGGTATTTCGGGGTCTTTTATCCTGGTGATCCTGAATAAGTATGAATATATCATTGACCTGGTTTCCGGCATAAGCCTGGGCATCAAAGAGATGGTCTCCGGAGCGGTATCGGGAGACTGGCAAGCCGTTAGTACAGCCTGGGGCAATACCACCATTTTGCCGTTGGTGATCTTCGAATTAGGGACCATTTCAGGGATCATAGGCTTTTCCAAAGTCCTGAATTGGTTGTTTAAAAAGTACCATGACCTGACGATCGCCTTATTAACCGGCTTCCTGGTCGGATCGCTCAACAAAGTATGGCCCTGGAAGGAAGTTTTGGAAACCAAAGAGGTTCGCGGAAAAATAAAAGTGATCAAAGAGCAAAACATTTTCCCCGACCAACTCGATTCCTATTTTGCGGTTGCCGTCGGACTGGCTATTCTGGGCTTTGTGCTGGTTTACGGGATGGAAAAGTATTCGGAAAATAAAAAAGCCCGTACGTGAATGTATACGGGTTAATAGGATTTCCCCTGCAGCATTCCTTTTCTGCCCGATATTTTACCGAGAAATTCCGGAAGGAAAAGATCCCAAACGCACAATACCGGTTATTTCCCCTGGAACAGATCACCGGCCTGCCTGACCTGCTCCGCACCACTCCCGGCCTCCGGGGTCTGAATGTTACCATTCCTCACAAAAGCGCTGTTATCCCGTATTTGGACAAGATCGATGAAACAGCCGTTCCCGTTGGGGCCGTCAATGTCATAAAGATCGGTAAGGAAACACTACAGGGTTATAATACCGATATTACAGGCTTTCAGCGGTCCCTGAGCCCTTTGCTGAAACCCCACCATCAAAAAGCCCTGATCCTCGGTACCGGCGGCAGCGCCCGGGCAGTTGCCTATGTACTGCAACAGCAGGGTATTTCCTGCCTCCATGCCTCACGGGATCCCGGTGATGGGGAGATCAGCTATGAACAGGTAGATCCTTCCGTTCTGCGGGAGCGCCTGCTTATCGTAAATACCACTCCGCTGGGTATGCATCCTCACCACTATGGCTGTCCGGATATTCCTTATCGGGCGCTTGGAAAGCGTCACCTGCTCTATGACCTCGTCTACAATCCTTCCAAAACCTTGTTCCTGGAAAAAGGGGAACAGGCAGGAGCCACGATCAAAAACGGCCTGGAAATGCTGACGATCCAGGCAGAAGAAAGTTGGAAGATCTGGACATCCGGGCGATCGAAATAAGATCGGCAGTAGCGCTTATCCAAAAAAAGCTGCCGAATGTGGAAGGAATTGGTTAAATTTAAATATATATGAAATCCAGGCCCGAAAGCATCACCCGCCAAAAAACCGGTAACGGAAAGCCCAAATATCCATTCGACATTTCGGATGAAGTTTTTGAGCTGGCGCCCATAGGCATGGCGATCGCCGATCTGCAAGGTAATTTTCTCCGGGTGAATCCTTCCATTTGTAAAACCTTGGGCTACACGGAAAAGGAGCTGCTCGACCTGAGTATCGCAGATATAACCCATCCGGAAGACCTTCCCGGCAACCTAAAGCTCGATGAGCAATTGATCCGCGGCCAGATCGAGAATTTTGAAATGAAAAAACGATACATCCGGAAAGACGGGTCGATCGTTTACGGGCTTCTGAAAGTAGTCTTAAAAAAAGATGAAGATGGGCAACCGGGCTTTTTCATCGGTCAGATCATCGACCTTACGGAGCAGGTGAAAGCGCATCAGGCCCTCGAGGAAAGCGAGGCTCGCTTTAAAACCCTGAGCGAAGCCACCTTCGAAGCCATCATGATCAGCGAAGGAAATCAACTCCTGGATGTCAACGACCGTTTCTGGGAATTATTCGGCTATCCGCCAACCTCGTTAAAAAAACTGAAAGCTGTCGACCTGGTGGTCAAAGCGGATATTGAAAAGCTGAAAACCCTTATCAAAAAAGGGATAGACGAACCTTGCCAGCTTACCTGTAAAAGAAAGAACGGTACGACTTTTCCTGCCGAGATCTCGGAAAAAAGCATCGAAGCCCAGGGAAAAACCTACCGGGTCTCTGCCATCCGCGATATCACCGACAGGATCTCGGGAGAAATGGCCCGGAGCGTTTCGGAAGAAAGTTACCGCGACCTTTTTAACCATAGCACCGAACTGATCTTTGTACAAGACAAGTCCGGGAAATTCCTGGATGTGAATAAGGCAGTGCTAAAGTTATATGGTTTTACCAAAGCCGAGCTCCTGAAAAGATCCATCCAGCAACTCGGTGCAACGGGCATGAATGATAAAATAGCTTTTGACCGTTACCTGAAACGGGTATGGGGAGGGCGTATCGAACGATTTGATTGGTGGAGCCAAACCGAGAGTGGAAAGGTTTTTCCCAAGGAGATCGTATTAAGGAAGGGAAAATATTTTGGCCGGGAAGTGATCATCGCCAGCGGAAGGGATATTTCCGAAAGGAAAAAAGTGCTGGCGGCCTTACAACAATCCGAAGAGCGTTACCGCACCCTGATCGAACGTAACCTGGCCGGTGTCTACCGAACCTCCATCGATCGGGTAGTGATCGACTGTAATTTGGCGTTCGCCCGCATGTTGGGCTATAAAAGCCGGAAGGAGGTGCTGGGTAAAAAAGCCGATCAACTCTATAAAGATTCGACCGACAAGGAAGATTTTATCAAAAAGTTGTTGAAAAACGGAAGTTTCCGGAACCACGAAAGCCGGATCACCCTGAATAACGGCGCTACGATCTGGTTGCTTGAAAATGCAGGCATCAATTATGATGCGAGCGGTAAACCTGAATATGTGGAAGGTACCATGATCGATATTACGGCGCTCAACAAGGCCCGTGAAGCCTTAAAGGAAAGTGTCGGCCAATATAAAACCCTGGTGGAGCATGCCCCGGAGGCCCTGGTGGTTTTGGATGTCGACAAGGGCAAATTCGTGGAGGTGAACGTGAACGCCATGAAATTATTCAAGATGGACCGCCAGCAACTGATGAAGATAGGTCCTGACGATGTTAGCCCCGAGAAGCAGGCCGACGGTTCTTCCTCCCAGGCATTGGCCAGGAAAATGATCGGAATGACCATGAAAGGTAAAGCGCCCGTATTCGAATGGTTGCATGTGGATAGTACCGGTAAATTGATCCCATGTGAGATCAGGCTGGTCCGTTTGCCGTCTTTGAGCAAAAACCTGATCCGGGGAAGTGTGATCGATATTACAGAGCGTAAGAAGGCTGAATTGCAATTGATCGAGCGGGAGAAGAGCGTACGCCAGCAAAACAAATTGCTGGAACGATTGACCAAGACCAAATCCTTCTACGCCGGAAACCTGGAAACATCCGCCCGGAAAATTACCGAAGCCGCCGGAAAGATCATGGATGTTGAAAGAACCAGTGTGTGGTTATTCAATCCCGAACATACCGGTATCTATACGATCGACCTTTATGAAAGAAGTAGCGGCCGGCATTCCAAGGGTCATTCCCTGGAGGCGAAAGATTACCCGGATTATTTCGAAGCCTTGGAAAAACAAAGGACTATCGCTGCCTATAATGCTCATACCGACCCCCGTACCCGCGAGTTTTCCGATAATTATCTGACCGATCTGGGCATCACCTCCATGCTCGACGCATCGATCAGGTTTAAAGGGAAAAATATGGGGGTTATCTGTTTTGAACATACCGGTCCCAAAAGGAAATGGTCGACATTAGACCAGAACTTCGCCGGATCCGTGGCCGACCTGATCACCCTTACCCTGGAAGCCAAAGAGCGCAACGAATTTGAAGCCATCATGAAAAGGCAGGAGGTGATGCAGGAATCGGAAAAGATATTCCGGCAATTCCTCGAATATGTCAACCTGGTCAGCTTTAGCCTGAATAAAAACGGGGTGATCACCTTCATCAATAATTATACCCTGGAGATGACCGGCTGGAAAAAAGAGGCCGTGATCGGCAAAAAATGGTTCGAGATCTTCGTGCCGGAGAAAAGCCGGAAAGAGGAATATAACCGCTTCCGGAAAGGGATGAAAGGAGGGGATAAGCTTAAAGAACATTATGAAAGCGCCATCATTACCAAAGGAGGCCAGTATAAGATCATCCGGTGGAATGTAACCCGTTTATTCGATGAAAACAACCAACCCGCCGGATTGATCGGTGTTGGCGAGGACTTTACCCAGCAAAAAGAGATCCAGGATGCTTTGAAGGAAAGTGAGGAATTCAATAAAAGCGTGGTCAAAAACCTGGCGGAAGGACTGCTGATAACGGATAAAGAAGATCGCATCATCTATGCCAATGAACGGATTAAAGACATCACGGGCTATAGCTATGAAGAATTGAGGGGTAAAATTGCTTACAAGCTGCTGTTGGACAGAACCGACTGGAAGTTTCTGAAAGAAAAGCTGGATAAACGGCAAACAGGGGTCAATGAAACTTACATCGTTCATCAGAAGCGCAAGGATGGCCGCCGTAACTGGGTACAGGTCAATGCTTCACCTTACCGCGACCGCTTCGGCGAAATTGTCGGATCGATCGGCGCCATGATGGATATTTCCGAACGGAGAAGGGTCGAAGAAGAAAACGCATTGATGCAAAGACTCACCCTTGCCATCAGTGAAGCAACCGACCTGAATGCCGCTTTGGAGGTAGTGCTCAAAGAGATCTGCGAATATACCGGATGGGAATTCGGTGAAGCCTGGACGCCATCGGCCAATAATGAAGCCCTGGAGCGAACACCGGTGTGGTTTGGCAAATACAAGAAGCTGCGCAAATTCTTTTTCCTGAGCATCGGTTTTTCATTTCCGAAAGGCTCCGGTCACCTGGGCGTGGTGTGGAGCGCCAAGAAATCGATGTGGATAAAAGATGTTACCAAAGACAAACGGTTTCTCCGGAAAGCCTTGGCTAAAAAATTCAGTTTAAGGGCCTGTATGAGCATTCCCATTTTCGCCAAAGATGAAGTGGTGGCAGTCATCGCTTTTTACAACTACAATGCCATTGAACAAAATGATCGCCTATTACAACTGATCTCAACCATCACCGCTCAGCTAGGTCCTATTTTTCTGCGGAAACGATCGGAGGAGGAGTTGGCTTCCAGTGAAGAACGTTACCGCGACCTGTTCGAAAATGCGCGGGAACTGATCCAAAGCGTGGATACCCAGGGGAATTATATATACGTCAATCAAGCCTGGTTAAATACCATGGGCTTTAAAAAAACGGAAATTCCCAACCTTAATATTAAAGACGTCATTCATCCTTCCTGCTTTCAGGAATGTATGGAAATATTCAGACAGGTGCTCCAGGGTGAAAGCCTTAATGTGGTAGAAACCAAGTTCCTGACCAAAGACAATAAAACCATTACGCTTGCCGGTAGTATCAATTGCCGTTTCAAGAACGGTAAACCCGTATCGACCAGGGGAATATTCAGGAATATCACCGAACAAAAATTTGCCGAAAGATTTAAGATCGCCACCTATAATATTGCCTCGGCGGCTAATCAAACCGAATCATTAGATAGCTTTTTTAAAGTGATCCATACGGAATTGGGCAAGCTCATCGAGATCCGTAATTTGTATATATCCCTTTACGACAAATCGGATCAAACCCTGAAATTTCCCTATTTCGTGTATAGTTCGACAAGAAAAAAACAGCCGAAATACCTCGAAAACAGGTCCTTTGAAAATGGGATGACCGAATACCTGATCAAAAAGAGAAAACCCTTGCTGCTCCAGGAACATCAGATCCGTTCGCTCCGGAAAAAAGACCTGGTAGAGATCCGGGATCCTATTCCCAAAGTATGGGTGGGCGCCCCGCTCAAACATGAACGCGACATTATGGGGGCAATTGTGATCCAGGATTATCAGCATGAATCTCAATACCGGGAAAGCGACCTGCATTTGATAGAATTCATAGCCGCACAAGTGGCATCGGTGATCAAACGGAAGCAATCCGAAGAAAAGATCAACAGCCAGGCCGCCAAGCTCAGTGCTATCATCGAAAGCGGGCATCATAAGATCTGGACGATCGACCGCAATTACAGCTTAACCTCCTTCAACAAAAGCTATGCGAAAATGATCCGGGATTTCTATGGCATTTCCTCCTATACAGGGATGAACTTTGCGCTATCCCGGCCCTTTATCAAACCCTCCCATTACAATGACTGGGTCGAAGCCTTTAAACAGACTTTCCAGGGGAAGGTAAGCTTTTTGGAAAAAAAGATCATCGACCGGAAAGGCAACGAACGCTGGATAGAAGTTCATTTAAGCCCCATTGTTTCCAAGGATGGCAGTATTGCTGAGATCTCCGGTCTGATCAATGAAATTACCGATAAGAAGAGAAGTGAGATCGAGTTGAAAAAAAGCGAATCCAAGTTCCGCCGCATTTTTGAGACCAACCTGGATATCTACTTCCGAACCGATCGTAATGGGGTCGTGAATATGCTCAGCCCTGCCGTATACGATATTACCGGCTACCGGCCGGAGGAAGTAATGGGGAAAAACCTGGCGGAATATTATGTGTATAAAGAAGATGTCGACCGTTTTAACAAGGCCCTAAAAGAAACGGGAAAATCCACCAACTTTGAAACAGCCCTATACAAAAAGGATGGAAGTATCGTCTATGTTTCCGCAAATTCGAATGTGATCTGCGACGAAAATGGAAAAGTGATCGGCATTGAAGGCGATGTAAGGGATATTACCGCTAAAAAACTGGCCGAACAGGAGCTGGTCCGCGCTAAGCAATTGGCGGAAGAATCTTCCAAAACAAAAACCGAATTCCTGGCCAATATGAGCCATGAATTGAGGACCCCGATGAGTGGTGTGCTGGGAATGGTGGATCTTTTGCGGGATACCTCCCTGAACAAAACGCAGCAGGACTATGCCAATACCATCAAAGAATCTGCCGAAAACCTGCTTTCCCTGATCAACGATATCATTGATTTCTCGACGATCGAGTCTAAAAAGATCGTCCTGAAACCCACTACGATCAATTTACCGGAAATGCTGGGCAAACTGGGTATTGCTTTTAAAAAGGAGGTAAAAAAGGACAAAAAGTTCGAATTTATCATTCAGGATGATGTCCCGGAATTTATACAGGTTGACGAGGTACGATTATTCCAGATCCTGAACAACCTTGTTGGCAACGCCTTCAAATACACCGAAAAAGGGCAGATCATGTTGTTGGTCAGCAAGCTGTCATCCAGGCCTCTACGGTTGAAATTCGAAGTAAAAGATACCGGGATCGGGATCACTGAAAAAGACCAAAAACGATTGTTTTCCAAATTCACTCAACTCGACTCGCCTTTAAGGAAGAAATTCAAAGGCACCGGTTTGGGATTAGCCATTTCCAAAGAGCTGGTGAGCTTAATGAAAGGACATATTGGCGTTACCAGCCAGATCAACCAGGGTAGTAATTTTTGGTTCGATATCCAGGTCAAAAAAGCCGGGCCAAAACAACTGGCGCCGAAGCAGCACCTCAGCGCAAAAGGCAAAATACAGGTAGATGCCGACATTTTACTGATCGAAGATGAGCCGGTAAACCAAAAAGTGATCAGCAAACAATTAAGCAATATGGGCGCCCGGGTCACCTGCGCCGACAACGGTAAGATCGGTATGGAAAAACTGCTGACCGGGGATTTCGACCTGGTTTTAATGGATATTCATATGCCTGATATGAGCGGCGTGGAAGTACTCCGGGAATTGAACAGGCATAAAGTGAAAGGGCTGCCGCCTATCCTGATCCTGACGGCAAATGTGCTCAGCGAAAGCAGGGAGCTGCTCATGAACTTAGGTGCGAAAGCCTATCTCACCAAGCCCCTGGATCTCGAAATATTGAATAAATTATTGCTGCAACACCTTGGGAAGAAAGCCAAAAAGATCTCCGGCATAGAAAAGGTGAGCAAGGAAACAAGTAAAAGCAGGCATCCCTGGTATGATGCAAAAATGATGAACCATCTGAAGATCTCGCTGGGCAACTCCTTTAAAGAGATCTTGCTGGACTATGTTTCCCTGAGCAAAAATTTGGTGCGCGAAACGGAAAAGGATATCCGGAATACGGAATTAAAAGCCGCCAAAACCAAAATTCACAACCTGAAAGGCACTTCGGCCTCGATAGGCATGAAAAAGATCTCTACTTTCGCGGCCGAATTGGAAGATGTTCTTGTCACCGATAATCAAAAAGAAATCCAATCCAAATTCAACGCATTGAAAGACAATATTACTATCTTGGATGGTATTGTTGACCAGATCCTTTCGGAAGAAAATCCCATTTGATGTTGATAGATTCTCAACCTGCCAAAACTTCTGCCTCCAATCAGCTAATTGATATTTGTATTGTGGAAGATGACCGGGTTTTTGCCCAGATCCTGCAAAAGACCCTGGAAAAAAACCTGAATTATAACGTTGATATTTTTCAAAATGCAGGCGATTTTCTGATACAGCTATACAAGAAGCCGGATATCGTGATCATCGATTATAACCTGCCCGATATGAATGGGCTGAAGCTGATCGAACGCATCAAAGCCGAGGATGAACAGATCAAAACCGTGATCGTTTCAGGGCAAAGTGACATTCAGGTGGTGGTCGAAGCCTACAAAAAAGGCGCTTTTGACTACATCATGAAAACCGACAATTGTCTCCCTGAAATTGAAAACTCCGTTAAAAACCTGGCTGCCAATGTGATGATGCGCAAGGAGTTGGAATCACTGAAGTCGCAGGTGGTTGATCGAAACAAGTACCGGCAGATCATCGGCAATTCCGAGCCGATCAAAAAGGTGCTTCGATTGATCGAAAAAGCGGAAAAAAGCGATATCCTGGTGTTGGTTACAGGTGAAAGCGGTTCAGGCAAAGAATTGGTGGCCCGTGGTATTCACTACAATTCCCGGCGTAAGAACAATCCTTTTGTGCCGGTCAATATGGCGGCTATTCCCAAAGATCTGATCGAAAGCGAATTATTCGGTCATGAAAAGGGCGCCTTTACCGGGGCTATCTCCCGGCGGGTCGGCAAATTTGAAGAAGCCAACAAAGGCACCATTTTCCTGGATGAGATCGGGGAAATGGATCTTTCCCTGCAATCGAAGATCCTGCGTATCCTGGAAGATAAAAAAGTTACCCGCCTGGGCAGTAACAAAACCATCGATCTCGATATGCGGATCATCGCTGCCACCAATAAGGATCTTGCCGAAGAAGTGAAGCTGAAACAATTCCGGGAAGACCTGTATTACCGCCTCCAGGGATTTTTGATCCATATGCCACCGCTCCGCGAACGGTATAATGATATCATCCAGTTGTCCAAGTATTTCCTGGAAAACTTTGCCCGCGCCAATAAAATGGGTCCACTGACCATTTCCATGGAGGCCTTTGAAATTTTACAGCAATACAGTTGGCCCGGCAATGTCAGGGAATTAAGGTCTGTGATAGAACGGGCTGCCTTACTTTGTAATGAACAGACCATCCTGCCCGAAGATCTGATGCTCAATAAAGTCGATAATCAGAAGTCGCTGTTTGATAAGGAGTTAACCATGGAAGAATACAAAATGGAGATCATCAAAGATTTTCTGCAGCGTTACGATAACAATATCGACCTGGTGGCCAAGAAACTCGACATTGGCCGTGCCACTATCTACCGGATGATCAAAAAAATCCCCAATTAAATTTCCGGGCTTGTAACTTTTGATTTGCGTTTAACGTAAGAATCATAGTTTATATGAGCAATGTCATCACATTGTAATTTTTTGTATGATGAGCAGCCGGTCCCTCCCGATATGAAGCCGGTAGGATTATGAAATGATGGTTTTAGAGACAAAAACAAGCCCCAAAGTTTCGACTTCTAAACGAGCTACAGTCGTATTTTCATTTTTAGGTGTCGGAGCGGTTACCTGCGCTTTCCTCTTCATTTTCAACCTTGTCGATCTTCCCCGGAAAAAGCCCAATGGCCCTAATTTATTGAAGAACTCCAGCTTCGAACAATGGCGGCATAAGAAAGTGATCGGCTGGGACATCAAAAAATCCAAATTGCTGAAAGAAAAGAAAGGTGCCATTGACGGCAAATACATGGTAGGCATCCTGAATATGGGCGATGACGACGAAGGGATCTCACAAACCTTGAAGCTGGACCCGCTGGAGATCTATAATATTTGCTACAGTTTGAGATCTAACCGGATCCTTTCCGGCAGTAGTGGCGTCGAGATCACTTATACCGGCGATGAAATAAAAACCACCACAGATGCGGAACCCGGCGTTCATTTTCATAAGGGCGGCAAAAGCTGGCATCAGTATTTTGGACGGGTAACCGGGGCAAGTTCCATTACCCTGAAATTCTTCTCCAGGAATAAAGCGATCACCTATGTGGATGCTGTTGGAGTAGGGGCGAACTTGATGCCTTTGGAACTGTCTAATGATATTGTCCAGAAATAGGACTGATCCTTCCCGTTTTCACCACTTTATTTCAGATCCTTCTTCCTTTTCCCGGTTCATGATATGCGTTTGTTTCCGGATGCTTTCCTGGTGGATAAGCTGAAATATCTTTAATATAAGGTCTTCGGAAAGATCTTTCTGTTTGGCTGATGATGTTCTGGTCACTACAATCTCATTCCATCGTTCCGGCTGCAGGATCGTAATATTGTTTTCCTTCTTGAACTGCCCGATCTTTTCCACGATATCCATCCGTCGTGACAGCAGCTTGAGCAGGGTCTCATCCGCTTCATCAATGATATTCCGGAGTTCTTCCAGCGACGAAAGGATGGTACTGTTGGAGGTGGTCGACTCCCGGAGCACCAGGTTTTGAAGAAGGTTCCCCAGTTCTTCAGCCGTAATTTGCTGTTGGGCGTCGCTAAGCGCCTGTTTGGGATCTGTGTGGGTCTCGATCATCAGGCCGTCGAAGTTCAGATCGAGGGCTTTCTGAGAAACCCTTTGCAACAGGGTCGTTTTTCCGCAAATATGGCTCGGATCACAGATCATAGGGATCTCGGGATACCTGCGCTTCAATTCAATGGGTATCTCCCAGTTCGGCTTGTTGCGGTATTTTGTGTTTTCATAGGCGGAAAAGCCGCGATGAACGGCCAGCAAACGGGTAAGGCCCGCATTGTTCATCCGTTCAATAGCGCCGATCCATAGATCCAGGTCAGGATTGATAGGGTTTTTGATCATCACCGGAATGTTGATCCCTTGCAGGGCATCGGCGATTTCCTGTACGGCAAACGGATTGGCAGCGGTCCGAGCTCCGATCCACAGCACATCGATATTGTGCTTCAAACAGGCCTCCACATGATGGGCATTGGCTACTTCAACGGTAACGGGGATCAGATAGGTTGATTTAACCGCCTGCATCCATTTCAGGCCGATCTCACCCACCCCTTCAAATGCCCCGGGCCGGGTACGGGGTTTCCAGATCCCCGAACGGAAAAGTTGTACGTTGAGCGGGGCCAATCCCGACGCAACTTTCATCACCTGGTCTTCGGATTCGGCGCTGCAAGGGCCCGCGATAATGAAAGGCTTGCCCAAGCCGATCGGCCACTGATGCAATGGATCCAAGGTTAATCTCATGTCAGATGCTGATTGATAGAAGGGAATGGCAGATGCCCGTATAATCCCTGTTAGCTTGCTTTTTCCCCGTGATCCGGGTAGCGGTAAAGTTATGTAAAAAGAATGAAAATCGGATTCTGGCAGGGCCTCCGGCGGCTCGTTTGGGCCCGCTCTTTAGGCAACAGATCTGTTAAGTTACTGGTATCAAAGGAATTATAAACACATCACCCAATTCCGGACGCACACCGTCAAAAAATCAAATTTTTCAGGATCAACACGGATATTCTGTCCGGTATCACTATATTTGTGTTCCTTTTATCTGATACATGTCTTCCGAGAATAATCATATCTCTTTTGAAGATACCGCTACCGCATTTTCCTGGAAAACCGATAAGGAATTAATAAAGGCCAAATGGTTGTTCACCCTGATCAGTAAACCGAAAATGGTTGCTGTCGGTGCCTTTTTCGCCGGTTTGGTCCTGAAATTAAAACTCCCCCTGGCAGGGCTGGTCAAAGCCACGATATTTAACCACTTCTGTGGCGGTGAATCCCTGGAAGAATCTCGGAAAGTGATCCGCTTACTGGGCGGCTATGGCATCGTTACCATGCTGGACCATGCTATTGAAGGGAAAAAAAGTGATAAGCAATTCGATAAAACAACGGCAGAGATCCTGAAGATCATCGAATTTACCCGGCAAAACGAGCAAGTACCGGTGGTTACCCTGAAAGTTACGGGGATCGGCCGTTTCGAGCTACTGGAAAAACAAAGCCAGGGCGGACAATTAAAGGAGAAGCAAGCGCGGGCTTATCAAAGGATCGTTGACCGGCTCGATAAGATCTGTGCTTCGGCCGGTGAGCGGGGCATATCGGTTTATATCGATGCGGAAGAAAGCTGGATACAGGAGGCTATCGATGATATGACGGAAAAGATGATGGTCAAATATAACCGGGAACGGGTGGTGGTGTTTAATACCCTGCAGTTGTACCGGCACGATCGTTTGGCGATCCTGGAGAAAATGTATCAAAATTCCTTGAGTGATCAATATTATTTGGGTATCAAATTGGTAAGGGGTGCATACATGGATAAAGAAAGAGAACGTGCCCGGGAGATGGGTTATCCTTCACCCATACAGCCGGATAAAGCAGCCACCGACCGGGATTTTAACAAAGCCATTGACTTTTGCCTCGACCACCTTGACAGGATCCGTTTTTGCGCAGCTACCCATAATGAAGCGAGCTGCAAGCATTTGGCCGAAGCCATTGAAAAGCGGAACATCGATAAACAAGACGACCGGATCATCTTTTCCCAACTATACGGCATGAGCGATCATATCTCCTTCAACCTGGCCAAGCTGGGCTACAATGTCGGCAAATATCTTCCCTATGGCCCTGTTCGTGAAGTTATCCCTTACCTGGTGAGGAGAGCGGAAGAAAATACATCCATCGCCGGGCAAATGGGCCGCGAGCTCAACCTGCTCAAGCAAGAGCTAACCCGGCGTAATCTTTGAATCCCCCGGTTTTTTAGGTTTTTTGAATAAGCGGTACAGCAATACCGGCAACAAGGTCAGGTCGGTGAATAAGGCGCTGAGCAGGGTAATGCTTACCAGTAAGCCAATGTAAAAAGTGCCGTTGAAGTCGGAAAAAAGCAGGATCAGGAATCCGAAGAACAGAATAATGGTGGTCAGGCATAAGGCTTTTCCCGTTTCCGAAAAAGTCTGTTTTATCGCTTCGTCTACGGTATGGCCTTTGTTCAGCGAAAGCTTGAACTTGCTCAAAAAATGGATCGTATCGTCGACGGCAATACCGAAAGCCACGGTAAAAATGATGGAGGTGGAAGCTTTTAATTCTATCCCGGCAATACCCATGATCGCACCGGCAACCAATAAGGGGATGATATTGGGAACCAGGGATATCACCACCATCTTGATGTTCCGGAACAGGATGGCCATGAGCAGGCTAACCACAAAAAATGCCAGCGCCAGGCCGTTGAACAGGCTTTTGCGCAGGTAATCGTTGTTCTTATCGACCAACAGGGCGGTGCCGGTAATTTTAAAGCGGACCTTTTCGGTATCGGTATTCCGGCTCACCCATTGGTTGATCTGTTTATTTAATTCGGCAATATTCGACGATCCGATATCCTGTATCTTGGCGCTGATCCTGCCATACTGCTTATCGTCGCTCATCAATACTTTAAAAGCGATCGATTGCCGGTTGGCGTTCATTTTTTCAAAGGCGTCGATCTTTTCCTGGGATGAGGGCAGCCGGTATTGATCGTAATGTCCGCCCCCGTAGATCTGGTTCAGGCTTTTGTAGATCATGGCCGTGGAATAGGTTCCGTCGATGGGAGCCAGGCCGTTGAGGTATTGGGCCACTTTTTCGATCTCCCGCAGGATCTCCAGTTCATTGATCTTGTGGCCATTTTGAGCGATCACGGCCATTTCGAAGGAACGAACGCCGGCCAGTTCCCGTTCAAAAAATTGAAAATCAGCCCGGGGTTGATCGTCTTCCGGAATATCGCTTAGTAAGTGTGTATTGGTCGACAGTAAGCTGCCCCCAAGCATGCTGCCGGCAAATACCAGGAGGCTGATCCACAGGATCCCCGGCTGGCGGGTTTTGACATAAGCATATATGCTTTGCATCAGATCCGGCCACCGCCTTGTGGCATTCCCGGCTGCCACCAATTGCGGGCGATCGAAATTGACCAGCATCGCTGTGGTAAAGGTGATCACCGTAGTATAGGCGATAAATACACCCATGGCTGAAATGACCCCGAATTCGCGGATAGGAGTGATCTTTGAGGTGAGCAATGCACCGAATCCGATAGCGGTGGTCAAAGAAGTCAGGAAGGTAGCCCATCCGATCTCTTTGATGGTAACCAACATGGCTTCCCGGGCAGGCAGCCCTTTTTCCAGTTCGTCGATATATTTGGACAGGATATGGATCACATCAGACATCCCGACCACCAGCATCAAAGTCGGGAACAGGGAGCTCATCAGGTTCAGGGGTTTCCCCATCATGCCGAGGATACCCAGGAATAGGGTAAGCCCGATCAATACGGAGCTGAAAGCAATCACCACCGGCCAGAATTTCCGGAAGATAATGGTCAGGATTAGCAGTACCAGCAGCCCTGAAAGCACGGTATATAATCGCATTTCATGCTGGATCTTCTGGACGAAAAAGGCCTGTGTATTGAGCTTTCCGGCAACGTGGTAGGAGTCGAAGGCATAGCCGCCCAACAGGTCAAAAAGCCGGCCGTTTAGTTCCTGGGCCTGATCCTGGGACAAATGAGACTCCGTTTTCAATATAATGGTCAGTGTTTTGGCATCTTTGGAGATAAACCGGCCGACATAGCGCTCATCCCTGAGTATTTTTGTGCTATCCGATGCATATTGACCGGGATTGCGGATATGGATCAAAGGGATCTTCAACATCCCGAGCGGAGATTTGATCAATTGCCCCATATTGGTCAGGGCATTGACACCGACCACATGTGGAAGGTCTTTGCAGGCCAGCGTCAGTTGTTGGAATTCCTGTAAAAAGGAATGATCGAAAATACCCCGGTGACTTTTAATGGCGACCAGGAGAAAATTATCATCCGGTTCCAACTGCTCCCGGAAAAATTCATTGAAAGCCAGGGCGCGGTCATCCTTGGGGAAATAGTTCTCCAACTCATGATCGAATTTTAACTGCGTGGTGTACCATGCT
>JANQFB010000584.1 GCA_028278085.1 Chitinophagales bacterium | reverse complement strand
TATCTATCATAGGGATTGGGAGTCGGTTATAGCCAGGTGGTCACTGAGTGTGCGGGCTAATCCCCTGACCTCGGGCTCTTCGAATAAAGTAACATGATGTCCGTCGACTTCAAAAGTCTCGAGATTGCCTTTTGACAAAGATGTCCATTGTTCCAAATGAAACCGTTTGTCTTTCCGGCGGCTGAATTCACTGCTCCTGATCAATACCACTTTACCGTCGATAGGTTTCCAGGTGTAGGAAGTATACAGCCCGTTCAGGGATTCGATCATCTCATCGAGCTCAACTTCCGTCGGTAGCCGTGTTTGCAGCTTTTTGTTGAAGCGGATAAACCGGTTCCGGAACTTCTTAACGATCCCACGCCAGTTCCCTTTCCTGACCATGGCCAGCATCCGCCTGACCGGCATACGCTCCCCATTGGGCAAAGGGGGTTCGGTAAAAGCAGGACCCGAATCGATAATATATAAGGCCCCCACTTCTTCCCCCATGGCGCTCAACTGGTGTATCATCTCCAGGCCCACCGCATTACCAAAACAGGTGCCGACCAGGTAAAAGGGCCCTTTGGCCTGCACTTTTTTCATCTCCTCGATATAGTGGCTTGCCATCGCGGTAATAGATTCATGGTATGTCTCGTTGCCATCCATGCCATTGGGCTGCAAGGCATATACCGGCCGCTCTTTCGACATATGCCTGGCTAATCCCTGGTAAAACAATACATGCGCTCCCCCGGAATGAAGGCAAAATAACGGTCGTTGATCACCGCTGGTTTTCATCGGCACGACGGAGGACCAATGGTCAGAGGATCCTTCGGCCGATAACAAGGTCGATAATTGATCGATCGTAGGGTGGGTGATCAGTGCGGTAGGTGGGATCTTCTTCCCGAATTGTTGTTCGATATCATGAAATAACTTTAGCGCTGCCAGTGAGCTTCCGCCCAGGTCGAAATAATTATCGTGGATTCCGATCAGTTCTCTGCCGAGGATATTTTCCCAGATTTTGGTTAAGGCCAGTTGGACCGGGTTCCGGGAGCTTTGATAAGTGTGGGTGATCTCCTGATGCTGACGGGTCGATAAAGGCTTTTCTTCAGGATCGATATAGGGTTTTTCAGGGGCCAATTCAAGGATGTTTGCGCTGGCGCCTACTGAGGCAAATTGTACGAGGTTGGATTCATATCTGTTGATCAGCCAACTGGCGGCCGCTTCATCCAGCATGGTGCTATCATATCGCAGATTGATCTCCAAAGCCCGGGTGGGATTGACCCGGAGCGTGAGCGGGAAGGTCGAGGAAAAGCCACCCTTGAAAGCATCCACGACGAGATCACCGATCCGGAGGCTGCTTTTCATAAAATTCCCGAATACAAACAGGCTGTCGAACAATTCCTCTTGCACCCCGATCCAGCCCCGGATCTTTTCTGTTTCGATAGACTCGAATGGCTTTAACTGCGCCTGAAGACTTTGTAAGGATTGCAGCCAATCGGAAAGCCTTGCTTTTGGATCGACGATCTTCCGTAATGGCAGTACATTCATAAACAGCCCGGTGATCCGTTCCATGCCGGGGAAATCCGATGATCTGCCGGATACGGTCGAACCAATGGTAATATCATTTTGGCCAAAGAATTGGCTGAGTGTGATCATCCATAGCCCCTGGCAAACGGTGTTCAGGGTCAACCGTTGGCTACGGCTGCTTTGTTCCAGATCCTTGGTAGCATTCGCAGAAAGGTGAATGGTGAGGTCTGCGTAGGTCCGGTTCTGTGAATCCACAGATGGAAAATAATTGGAGAATTTCGGTGATTTTTGTCCATCCAGGAGATCCTTCCAAAATGCTTTGGCAACGCCGATATCCTGCTCATTTTTCCACTTCAAATAGCTTTTATAATTTGGAACAGGCGTTATGGCCGGTTGTGTATTGGATGTTAGATCCCTGTAGCAGGCCAGCGCATCCTGTAGTATGATCGCCGCTGACCATCCATCCAAAAGGATATGATGACAAGTCCAACATAATCGATATTGATAACTTTCCAGTTTAAAGAACCTGATCCTGGAACAAGGCGCCACCTGGAGATCCAATCCTTGCCGGGCATCCGCAGCCATATATTTCCGTACCGTTTCTTCGCGGTCGCTTTGATCACACAGGTCTTCAAAGGCTAGTTGCAGGCTGACTTCGGCACGGATCACCTGGCAGGGAGCCTCCCGGTTTTCCCAGTCAAAGGAAGTTCTCATCACCGGATGTGCCCGAAAGATCATATCCCACGCCTGCTGCATGATATCTATGGTAATGTCTCCGCGGATATCAAAAACCAATTGCAAAAAGCCCTGGTCTGATCCGGACTGCAGGCTATGGAATAAAAAGGCTTGTTGCTGGTAGCTCAGCGGCAGTTCCATTGGATATTGTTCACTAGCCGTAACCGGTTGGATGGGTTTTTGTTCCCGGTCTGCCGGCCGGATGTGGGGTGATAATTGTTCGATGGTCTGATGCTCGAAGACCTGGTTAGGCCCGATCGACCAGCCTTCCTGCCTGGCACGGGACACGATCCGGATACTTAAAATGGAATCGCCACCGATATCGAAGAAATTATCCCGGACACCGATCTTCTCTATGTTCAAAACCTCCTGCCAGATCTTGACCAGGGTTTCCTGCACTTCATTCGAAGGCGATACATAGGTCTCAACTGCGGCATGGCCGCTTGATGGTTCGGGTAAGCGCTTCGTATCGATCTTACCATTAGGTAATTTGGGTAAGGCCGGTAATACAACAATAGCCGAAGGGATCATATAATCCGGTATATACTCCTTTAGCTCCTTCAATAAAGTGGCTTCGATAGCCTCGACCGGGCTTTGCACCCAGGCCATGATCCTGATCCCGGTAGCCGGTTCACCACCGGCCCGGACAACAGCGTCGGTAATATTTTCGTTCCGGAGGATAGCGGCTTTGATCTCTTCCAGCTCTATCCGGTATCCCCTGATCTTGATCTGGTGATCCGCTCTGCCGAGGTATTCAATGACCCCATCTGACCTGTATTTCGCGAGGTCTCCCGTTTTATAAAGCTTTTGCCCGGGATCATCGAAAGGATCGGCTATAAAACGCTGTTTGGTCAGATCAGCCCGGTTACAATATCCGCGGGTTACGCCGGCACCTCCAATGTATAGCTCACCGGGTATGCCCACCGGTAATGGTTGCAGGTGTTCATCCAGAATATAAGCCCTGGCATTAGGGATGGGGCTGCCGATGGGAATAACCGAATGCGTATCCGAAGGGCTGATCTCATGGGCGACACACCAAACCGTAGCTTCGGTCGGACCATACTCATTATATAATCGGGTTCGGGGTAACTTTTCGAAATGACTTTTCGGGATCTGTGTGGAACAAGCCTCTCCGGCTACCATCACCGCTACCAGTGACCGGAGATCTCCCACCGGGGAATAGTCGAGGATAACCTGGTAAAGCGTGGGAAGTAACAAGGTATGGGTAACCTGGTGTTCCCGGATAATGGCCGAAAGCCGGTCGATATCCTGCTCGATCCTTGCCGGTGGCAACACCAACGATCCCCCGCTGCATAATGACCAAAAAATACCGGTAACGGAACTGTCAAAGGAAAAAGACGACAACAATAAAAAGCATCGCATCTCATCCTCGTAAAAGGCAAAGCGGGCGGTAGTGGAATGCACCAGGTTCTTGTGGCTCACCATCACCCCTTTAGGCCTGCCTGTACTGCCGGACGTGTAGATAATATAAGCAAGATCATCCGGTTCATTTACAACCGGAATGTCGGGTTTTTGGCCGGGGTAATCTGCTGAAGGCCTGATCTTCACAACCTGGCCCACATCGGAAGGAAGTGAGTGATCGGGTTGCGACAAAACAACCGTGGCCCCGGCATCTGATAACATAAACCGGATCCTTTCTTCCGGGTAATCCGGATCGAGCGGAAGGTAGGCGCCTCCGGCTTTGAGAATGGCCATTATGCCAACGATCATCTCCAAAGACCGGTAGGTATATAATCCCACGAAATCATTGCGTAATATGCCAAGACCAATTAGTTCCGCAGCAACGGCCGAAGCCCAATGGTCCAGTTCCCGGTAGGTCAGGGTTTGATCCTGGTAAATGACGGCAATGGCATCAGGGGTTTTAAGTGTTTGTCCATGAATTAATTCATGAATTAATTCAGTAAATGGTTGGTCGCTATGGGTGTCGTTCCACTGCCGGGTAATGGTCTCGATCTCGATAGCAGACAGCATCGATAAGGAGGAGACCGGATCACCGGGGCGTGCTACTATCGAGGTCAACATATTTTCAAAATGCCCGGCCATGGCCTCCATCATCTTTTCATCGAATGCGGCCGTGTGCTCAAAAGTTAGCCGAAGCCGGTCCGGCTCCTCATTCACGAATAAGGTCAGGTCGAACTTCGACACCCCGATATCGAGCATACCCTCCTCCACCCGGACACTTTCCCCCAGATCAAGGCCTTTGGTCAATGTGTTGTAGAGGAACATGGTTTGGAACAAGGGGTTTTTCCCTCCCCGATCTGGGTTCATGGCGTTGACCAGCGTATTGAACGGTACATCTTTGTGTGCCATGGCTTCCACCGTATGTTGAGATACCTGGTCCATTAGCTGCAGAAAACCCGGATCGCCGTCCAGTGCGGTTCTCAACACCAGGGTTTCGTTAAAAAAGCCGATCATTCCCTCCAATTCAGGGAAGTCCCTGTTGGAAAATGGGGAAGCGACCAGGATATCGGTTTGCCGGGAATATTTATGCAGCAGCACTTTAAAAGCAGTCAGGAGCAAGACAAACATCGTGGTATTGGAGCTTTTGGCCAGGGATTGGAGCTGCGCTGTCAGATCACCAGGCAGGTAGCGAACCAAAGATCTGCCGCTAAAAGAAGCATTGCCGGCATTATTCCCCAATGGCAGATCCAGCACCGGCAGCTCTCCTGCCAGCTTTTCTTTCCAGTAGGCCAGATCCTTATCACGCACCTTTCGATTCCTGTTCCACCAGGCAAAATCCTTGTACTGGATCGCCAGGGGTTCCAGATCCGGTTGCTGCCCATTGATCATCGAGCGGTAAATGTCAGATACTTCCCGGTTGATAATGCCCATCGACCAACCGTCGCCATTCATATGATGGATCAATAAGACACATTCGAATACATCCTTGCCTAAATGAAATACATGCAACCGGAATAAGGGACCCGAAGCCAGGTCAAAAGGCCTTTGGGTTAGCTGTTTAATTTGAGCTTCCAAAGTCTTTTTTTGATCCGGATCGTTTTCCAGGTAAATATGCTCCACCGGAAGAGTTTCCTGGCGAGCCACCTGGATCAATGTTTGATCGACCGCCCGGTAATTGGTGCGGAGGATCTCATGCCTTTTCCACAATTCCCCGAAGCTTTTTACCAGGGCATCGATATCGACATGGCCTTCAATATGGTAGTGATGGGCATAGGTATATAGATTTTGGCCGGGATACAATTGTTCCAGGAGCCAAAGCCTTTCTTGTCCGTGAGAAAGGGGTGCCCGTTCACCGGCGGGCATTTTGCCGGGCACCCGATGCGTTTCTTTTTTTTGGGGCCGGTTGAGCCATTTATCCAGGGCCGAACTGGCTCCGATGTTCTTGTTTTGCGCCATCGACAGAGGCCTTTATGCCGCTATCCTAAAATAGCATTAACCCAGCTTCCCAGGGGAAGGTCTACCTCGAAAAACCGCTCGATCACCCAATATAAACTGATCATGATCAGCAGAACTGATCCGAAAGTGATAAACTTGGGATAAATGCTTGATTTCCGGATAAAATACAGGATGGGGAACATCCCCGAAACGATCAAAACCTGCCCGATTTCAACCCCTACATTAAAGCCCAACAGGGATAAGGCCATGTATTCGCCACCCAATCCTTTCTCGCCTAAAACACTGGCGAAACCGAATCCATGGAACAGGCCGAAAGCCGATACAATGATCCATTCCTTGCTTTTGAAAATGGGCGTAATATTGTGTAAAGCGGCAATCGCAATGGAAATGGCGATGATCGATTCCACATACCGTGCCGACAGATCCACGTAGCCAAGGGCTGCAATGGCCAGGGTTATGGAATGGGCAATGGTGAAAAAAGTTACGATTTTGATCAAATATAGCCCTGCCGGCTTGAACCGGGGTACCGGAACCCATGAAACGGGGGCAGCAGCAGCCTCTTCCGGGGATCCATCATTTTTTCTTCGCCTGACGACCGAAGGCAGGATCAACGCCAGTAAAAACAAAATATGATCCAGGCCGATCCAGATATGCCACATCCCTAGCTTGACCATTGCCACGAATCCGTTCCACAAGGAAGCGTCGGCCATCGACAATTGCTTGCTTGTCTCCCCTTTTGTAAATACCTCGGCGATCAGCGAATGATTATCGACGATCCCGGCTTTCCAGTTATGTTCCACGATCAGCACCCCACGGTGATTGGGGGCCTTGTCAAAAAAAGTATTGTAGCTAATATCCAGATGTTCCGGGATCTCTGAGACCTGGTCCAATGCAAAATGAAACTCGATATAATCCTCCTCGTCATCCAGGTCCAGGACCTTCGTTTCGGTAAACCGGATCGGATAGTTTTGCCCACCGGATCCAAATGATACCCTGGACAATAAAAATGCTTTGATCGCCGGTATATGAGGCGTTAACTCCGATTCTTCGATCTCCTCATTCATGCTCAAACCGAGTTCCCGGTTAGCATCCGAGGCGGTAATTTCAATCCGCCCCTGGATCTCTGCCTTGTAAACACTTAGGAAAATATAGGTGTGATCCGGTTCATGCGCCTTTGCGGGATCCGCGAATAAGCACCACATCATGGCCAACAGGCCGGTCGTTAGTTTTTTGATCTTAATATTCATAAACAGGGATTTAGGGATAGGATCAGTTTAACTCATCCATTTTTTTGAAAATTTTATTGCTTTGGGTCAATTCATGATATAAGCCATGGTCGGTGATCTTTCCGTTTTCCAGCAGGTAAATGTTATCGGCATTTTTCACCGTCGATAGCCGGTGGGCGATGATGATGATCGTCAGGTCGTCCGGCAGTAAATGTAAAGATTCCATAATGCCTTTTTCCGTAATACTGTCCAGGGCGCTGGTGGCTTCATCCAGGACCAGGAGCGACGGATTCGTATACAGGGCACGGGCCAGGCCTAACCTTTGCCGCTCCCCACCACTGAGCCGCACACCTCTTTCCCCTATTTTGGTATCGACACCGTCAGGGAGCTCCCGGGTGATAAAATTATAGATATCGGCCATCTTCAGTACACTTTCCAGGAGTTGTTCATCAACCTCCGCCGCCGAATGACCGATGGCAATATTCGCCTTAATGGTATCGTCATAAAGAAAAACTTCCTGGGGTACATAACCGATATTGAGCTGCCACTCCGCTACATTATCCGGCAGGATCACCACGTCATCGACTTTGATATGACCGCTGGTTGGTGTTAATAGCCCGGTTACCAGGTCGATCAAGGTTGTTTTACCGGATCCGGTAGAACCGACAAAAGCGATCCGGCTACCTTTATCGATATCGACATTTAAGTTATCCAAAATATTCACCGGGGAATTTTCATACCGGAAGCTTAAGTTTTCAATGCTGATCCTCCGGTTGAAAGGCAATTTTGTAAGCGTCGGCTTCATGGAGTGCTTTAGCTCATGATGACTCACCAGGTCATGGTATAACTTATCCAGGGAAGGCAGGTTGTGTTTTACTTTGGCTGCAGCGGAAAAAGCGCGTTGTAGGGAGGGCAATAAGCGGTATCCTGCAATGGCGTACAAGCTCAGTTTCGGTAAGGCCCGGGTTATATCACCGCTGGAGATGTACAAATACATGGTTACGGACAAGATGCCCCCAAAAGCTAAAATTTCAAGCAGGTACTTGGGTGTGGCATAAACCATCTGAACCTTGGGCTGGATATCGTTAAATTTTCTCGAGACCTGGGCAAATCGCTCATAAAAAAAATGTTGAACACCATAGATCTTCACTGTTTTGATGCCGGTCAGCATTTCCTCCAGGAAACTAAAGCGGTCGGCATTGGCTTTTACCCGGTCCTGACCCAGGCCTGTCAGGAACTTTTGGCGGGAAATATAGATCAGGAAGTAAGCTCCGCCCAAAAAAGCCACCATGGTCAGGGTGATCTGCGGGCTCAGGTAGATCAGCAGGGCAAAAATAATGGTGCAGATGATCGACCGGGAAATAAATTCGATCATCGGGATCAGGACCCCGCTG
This sequence comes from Chitinophagales bacterium, assembly GCA_028278085.1. Classification (GTDB taxonomy): domain Bacteria; phylum Bacteroidota; class Bacteroidia; order Chitinophagales; family JANQFB01; genus JANQFB01. The sequence goes on along the minus strand of JANQFB010000584.1, from coordinate 7,592 downwards.
GTCAGCGCCGCAACTTCTGCGATCAGGTAAGCCCTTAGCTCGGAAGTGTTTTGATCCAGGTAATAACTATAAGGCTTATTGGCATAAATAGCTAATAATTTGGTGCTCAGCCGGTGGGCAATATTCCAGGAGATCTTCAGGTGAAAGTAGGTGGTAATGATCCCCAGAATATTGGAAAGAGCAATGACCCCGATAATAAAACAGCCGGAAAAGATCAGGAAGTTCCTGGAAGATTCAAAGGGATAAATATCATAAACCATGCTCAGCCAACGGCTCTTGTTAATGGCATCCGGCCGGGATAACAGATCCATAAAAGGAATGATCGAGGCTATCCCAACTACCTCGAGCAAGGCCAGGACCATGATACCGCAAAACAAAAAGAAGAACTTAATCTTATCGGTCCGATCGAGTATGTCAAGGATCTTCTTTATGGCCAATTGATTTATAGATCCGCCAGTTCCGGCAAAATTGTCAGATGATTATTAGGGATCCGGGATGAACGCAAGGGCATAAAGATAACTACGAAAACCATATCTTTTTGGACTTCATCTAAAATTTTACCGTAACCTGACTCAAAAAATCCAAACCCTTATTGATTACGTAAATAGCCTTAATATCACTTCTTGTGGAGAATTTATTAATTTGGTGGATTTTGTCGCTGATATCATTCACCTGAGTTTTGCTTTCAATGCTATTCAATTATTTGGAGATAAATTATAATATTTACGGTAATATTCGTCCATGAAGCAAATTATTTTTTGGCTATTCCTAGGCTTGCCGACCATCGGATGGGGACAAACGTTATCCGGTAAAATAATTGACGACCAGGGGGAACCCATTCCCGGCGCCTATATCTTTTTCCATAAAACCGAACAGCATGCCCATAGCAGTGTTTTCGGTGAATTTACCATAGATGGGGTTGCGGAAGGAGATACTTTGGTCATCAGCCACCTGGGTTATAAGGGAAAAACAATTATTGTAGATAATGTCTCTGAGGAGTTGCTGATCAAAATGGATGAGCAAGTGGTGGAATTAGGCGGCGTGGTGATCACCCCGGAGTTAGATGCGATCAACCTGATCACCAAACTGGATCTGAGCACCAACCCTGTAAGATCCTCCCAGGCGCTTCTGATGAAAGTGCCGGGATTGATCATCGGTCAACATGCCGGCGGCGGGAAAGCGGAACAGATCTTTTTACGCGGTTTTGATATCGATCATGGTACCGACATCAACATCACCGTCGACGGATTGCCGGTCAATATGGTATCGCACGCCCATGGACAAGGTTATGCAGACCTGCACTTCCTCATACCGGAGATCATTAAAAAGATCGATTTCGGCAAAGGGCCCTATTACGCTGACCAGGGGAATTTTGCTACTGCCGGATATGCCGCTTTTCAAACGAAAGACCGGCTGGAGAACAACAGTGTCCAGCTCGAATACGGTCAATTCAATACCAAAAGACTTTTAGGTTTATTTAATATCCTAAGCACCACCAAAACCCATGCCTACTTAGCCTCGGAATACCGCTTATCCGACGGTCCTTTCGAGAGTCCGCAGCACTTCAATCGGATCAACTTATTTGGTAAGTACACCACCCGGCTGGGAAACGAAGACAAGATCTCCCTGTTGTTTTCCACCTTCAACAGCAAGTGGGATGCTTCGGGTCAGATACCGGAACGCCTGGTGAGTGTGGGTGAGATCAGCCGCTTTGGTGCTGTCGACGATACCGAGGGCGGCTATACCGGCAGGACAAATTTTAAATTCGGCTACGTTAAAAAGATCGACAACAGCGCTTTTGTCAGGAACGATATCTACTTCACCCAATATGATTTCGAGCTCTATTCGAATTTCACCTTTTTTCTGCTGGATACGGTTAATGGTGATCAGATCCGGCAAAAAGAAAATCGCCGGATCTTTGGCGGCAGTTCGGAATGGAACAAGACGTTTCATACCGACCGCAGCAATATCTTATTCAAGGCCGGCCTGGGTATCCGCAACGACCGGGTAAAGGACGTGGAATTGTCACATACCCTCAACCGGGCCACCACGCTCGAATACCTGCAATTGGGAGATGTCGATGAAACCAATTTGTTCGGATATATCCATACTGATATTGAATTCGGAAGATGGCTGATCAATCCGGTGCTCCGGGCCGATCATTTTGTATTTAATTATAATGATCATACCGACACCTTATATCAAACCCAATCGGCCGAAAAAAGCCTGATCAGCCCCAAGTTGAACATCCTGTACAATCAATCGAAAAATCTGCAGTTCAATCTGAAGGCGGGCACCGGCTTCCATTCCAACGATACGCGTGTTGTCGTGGCCCGGAATGGCCGGGAGATCCTGCCCATGGCCTATGGCAGCGATATCGGCTTGCTTTGGAAACCATTTCCCAAGCTCCTGGTCAACACCGCCTACTGGTGGTTGTTCATGGAGCAGGAATTTGTATATGTCGGTGATGCCGGTATTGTAGAGCCGAGCGGCCGGACCCGGCGATCCGGTGTTGATTTTGGCATGCGCTATCAATTCGGAAAACCGCTGTTTATCTATGGCGACATCAATTATGCGATACCCCGGGCAATCGATGAACCGGCCGGGCAAAACCTGATACCCCTGGCTCCTGATCTAACGGCCACCGGAGGTTTCGATATCGTCAATGAAAAAGGCTTTAGCGGCGGAGCGAAATTCAGGTATATCAGGGACAGACCGGCCAATGAAGATAACTCTATTGTGGCCGAAGGCTATTTCATCACCGATCTGAACGTTAATTTCACCCGGAAAAATGTTATATTGGGAGTAGCGATCGAAAATGTCTTCGACCAGGAATGGAAAGAAACACAATTTGCCACAACATCCAGGTTGTTCCATGAAACGGAACCGGTAGAGGAAATTCACTTCACGCCGGGAACGCCATTTTTTATCAAAGGAAGTATTCGATATCAATTCTAATAAAAGCATTCTATGAATGATCAAACGCATAAAACCCTGGTGTTAACTCGCAGCGATATGCAGCAAATTGTGCAGCATTGCGGATTACATACCATTATGGACGACCTTATTGAACGGTTGATATCCGTTATTAGCGAATTCGATGCCAAACAAACGATTATTCCGATCCGTGCGGGCTTTAATTATACCAAGCCGAATACCGGGTTGATCGAATGGATGCCCATGTATAAAAAAGGAGACCAGGTCGTGATCAAACTGGTCGGCTATCACCCCAATAACCCGGATAAATATGCTTTACCCACCATCGTTTCCACCATTTCGGCATATGATACCACTACGGGCAGGTTATGCGGCATTATGGATGGGGTGCTGTTGACCGCCCTTCGCACGGGCGCAGCTTCGGCAGTAGCCAGCAAATACCTGGCGCATCCGGACAGTTCCACCCTGGGTTTGATCGGTTGCGGTGCTCAGGCCGTCACACAATTGCATGCGATCTCCAGAACATTCGATATCAACCGGGTACTGATCTATGACATCAACCCGGAAACAATGAGATCCTTTGAAAAAAGATGTGCCATACTTAACCTCGACCTGGACATCATACCATCCGGTCTGGATATCGTGGTCGTTGAGTCGGATATCTTATGCACGGCCACTTCTATCGATCCGGGATCAGGCCCCTTGTTTGCTGATCTGCGGACCAAACCCCATTTCCATGTCAATGCTGTGGGTTCCGATTTCCCCGGGAAGATCGAACTGCCGGTCGACCTGCTGAAAAGCAGCTTCGTCTGCCCGGATTTTGAAGAACAGGCCATCATCGAAGGGGAATGCCAGCAATTGGAGATCAAAGACATCGGCCCCGACCTGGTCGAAGTGGTTCAAAATGCAGCGTCTTTTGCTCCTGTGCAACAGGAAAAAACGGTGTTCGATTCTACCGGATGGGTACTGGAAGATTATGTGGTGATGGATCTGTTCATGGAACATGCACTGGCGCTGGGCCTGGGCCGTGAAATGGAGATCGAGATAATGGCGGGAGATGCGAAAAATCCATATGATTTTGTCAAAGATCTGTCGCCGGAACTGATAGCGGAGATCAGCGGATAGCTAAACGAAGGGATTAATGGACTTTTCCTGGCCGGAAGAATATACAACATTTAAGCAATCGGTTATTCAATTTGCGCAAGAGGCGTTGAACGACGATCTGATCTCCCGCGATCACGAGGGTCAGTTCAACCGGAATAACTGGGAAAAGTGCGCCGAATTCGGGATCCAGGGATTGGCAGCGCCAAAAGCTTATGGCGGCCGGGAACCGGAGATCAACATGTTGAAATCCATGCTCGCTATGGAGGGTCTGGGTTACGGATGCCATGACAATGGTCTTGCCCTGGCTTTAAATGCACAAATGTGGACGGTCCAATTGCCCATTGCCCATTTTGGGAGCAAGGAGCAAAAAAAGAAATTCCTGCCGGGAATGGCCGATGGTAGCTTTATCGGTTGTCATGCGGTAACGGAACCAGAAGCAGGTTCCGACATTTATAGCATGCAAATGACCGCCACCAAGGTTGACGGCGGATACAAGCTTGACGGTTCGAAGCGGCTGATCACCTTTGCCCCGATCGCCGATATGGCGCTGGTGTTTGCAAGCGTTAACCCTGAAATGGGTAAATGGGGGATAACCGCATTCCTGGTGGAAACCAATACGCCCGGTGTAGATGCCAGTCCGGTCAGAAGTAAGATGGGCATGCGAACCGTTCCTATCGGAGAATTGGAATTCAAAGATTGCCATGTACCGGAGGAAGCCCGGCTTGGGTCGGAAGGGGCAGGATTCAGTATTATGAATCATACGCTGGAATTCGACCGCTGCTGTATTCTGGCGAGCCAGCTCGGAGCCATGGAGCGGCAATTGGAAGATACCATTGATTTTGCCAAAAAAAGGAAACAATTCGGTCAACCGATCGGCAAATTTCAATCGGTTTCCAACCGGATCGCAGATATGAAGCTCCGTTTGGAAACTTCCCGCCTGTTGCTGTATAAAGTGGCCTGGCTGAAAGATGCCGGCGAATCTGCTATGATCGAAGCGGCTATGTTAAAGCTGCACCTGGGAGAAAGTTTTGTAGAATCCAGCCTGGATGCGGTCCGCTGCCGGGGTGGGAATGGTTTTTTAACGGAATTTGAGGTGGAGCGGGACCTGAGAGATTCGGTGGGCAGCGTTTTATATGCCGGCACCTCGGATATACAGCGAAACATTATTGCCAGTCTGCTGGGTCTTTGAACATAAAAAATGGTCTATTGGTTACCACAAACTATCGAAGCATCTGCCGGTAAATTCCCGGAAAGGGAAGCCTTTATCTGTTCGGATCGAAGCCTGAACTATGGTGAATTGTTCCTCCAAACTAATCAACTGGCGCAATTATTAGCCGAATTGGGTGTCCGGAAAGGAGACAGGATCGGCATTTATATGCATCGCTGCCTGGAAACGGCCGTGGCCATCCACGGTATCATGAAAGCCGGGGCGGCTTATGTTCCCCTGGATCCCCATGCCCCCCCGGCCAGGACCCGTATCCTTTTGCAGGATTGCGGTATCCGGGTTGTGGTCACCATCCCTGGCCATCGGATGGCCTTGAAAAAAGTGGTCGATGAACCTGAACAAACAGGCCTGTCACATATCATTGGACTAAAAGAAGAATGGGGTATTCCCACCATTCCCTGGGAGGCTGTTTTTCAACTACCGGGTAACCAAACCCCTGGAGTAAACATTTTAGGCAGTGACCTGGCCTATATCATGTATACTTCAGGGTCGACCGGTATGCCTAAGGGAATCATGCATACCCACAACAGCGGTCTGGCCTATGCGAAATTATCCGCCGCCCTGTTCGGTCTGAACGAACATGACCGCATCGGCAATCATTCACCTATATATTTCGACATTTCGACCCTGGGTTACTTTACCGCACCACTTGTGGCGGCTGCCACGGTTATTGTTCCGGAAGCCTATACCAAAATGCCGGCAAGCCTGGCCCAACTGATAGCAACCACCCAAATGACGGTATGGTATTCCGTACCACTGGCGCTTATTCAACTGGTGCAAAGCGAAGCCCTGGATTCCCTGGATATGTCGGCCTTGCGCTGGGTATTGTTCGGGGGAGAACCCTTTCCGACCAAACATCTTCGCACCTTAATGGAACTTTGGCCGGGTGCCCGGTTCAGCAATATCTATGGGCCCGCGGAAGTGAACCAATGTACCTATTACCATGTTCCGGCTCCCCCGGAAACCAATGCTGCCATTCCTCTGGGCAGGACCTGGGACAATACCCAAGGCATGATCATCGATGAGCAAGACGAACCGGTCAGCGAGGGTGAAACAGGCGAACTGCTGATCCGCAGCGCGACGATGATGCATGGTTACTGGAAGCAACCGGAGCTCACCCGACGTTCCCTGTTCAAACGAACAGCCGATCATGGGGTGGAAGAGATCTTCTACCGTACCGGAGACCTGGTCAAAAAGGATGCGGAAGGGAATTTGGTGTTTTTGGGGAGAAAAGACCGGCAGATCAAGGTAAGGGGTTACCGGGTGGAATTGGATGAGATCGTCAACAGACTGCTGCAACATGATGCCGTTGAAGAGGCTGCAGTCTTTCCTGTGAAGGATGTGGCCGGGCAGTGGGTGATCCATGCCAGGGTAACAGCAGCCCCCGGAATGCCAATAACCGAAACAGTTTTATCCGAATATTTACAGGAATACCTACCCAGATATGCCCGTCCGGAGAAGATCACGATCAGTGCATCCATACCCCGTACGGCAGCCGGCAAGATCAATCACCAGGAACTTCAGGAAACAACTACAAACCCGGGAAATCCATGAACGATACGTTGATCCGCTATATCGAGGAAGAACTATTGGGTGGAGAACAGTCCATTGCCGCTGAAGATGACCTCTTGAGCAGTGGCCTGGTCGATTCGCTGGCGATCATGCGGCTTATCTCTTTTATAGAGCAGGAATATAGCATCAAGGTTCCACCCCAGGATATGACCATCGAGCATTTTATATCGGTGGATGCGATCAGCAATTATATCAAAAGTGTTAAAGTGAGCTAAATGGAGCAGCAGCCGAATAAGCACCCATCCGGGGAATCCAATCTCACACAAAGCCAGCAACTGATCTGGACCGGTCAGCTCCTGAACCCGGAAGCGCCGCTTTACAATATGGCGCTGGCATTCGATCTGGCAGGAACCATCGATCCGGATCATTTCAAAGCAGCCTTTCAGGCGATGGTCGATGGAAGCGATATCTTGCGAACCACTATCCGGTCAGAGAACGGAGTGCCCGTACAGACGATCCTTCCGACCTTCCAAACTGAAGTGGAATCTATCGATTGGAACGGGGATCCCGGGCAGGAAGCGAGGCTCAAAACATGGCTCTCCGAACGGAGCCGGAAAAATTTCTCCCTTACCGAACCGATGTTCGACGCTGCATTGATAAAAATGTCTGATAACCGGTTTACCTGGTATTTCAATCAACATCATCTCATTACTGACGGTTGGGCGGTAACCGTCCTGTATAAAAAAATGGCGGCTTTATACCAGGCATCCCTGGAAGGAGCCCTCGCCCAACACCCTCCCCTGCCGTCCTATCT
>JANQFB010000580.1 GCA_028278085.1 Chitinophagales bacterium | reverse complement strand
GCATGGTAGTCCTGAAAATAAGCACCCCCACCAGGGTTACACAAGGGAATCCCTCCGTTTTGTGGCGCATCACATGGAGATATCTTGTCATTATCCCCTATCCCGGATGCACCACTCATCCAGCCGGTGATATATATATTGTTTTGATCATCATGAGCAATATCCGTGGCATAACTGGCATCACCGGCAAAAAAGGAGCTCCATTCGGGATAGCCGTTAGCCGGATCAAAGCGGGCGATAAATATGCTTACAAATGAGCCGGTAGGCTGAAAATAAGCATTCCCTCCAGGATCGAGGGTGTAGAAATTGAGATTAGATCCAACTCCAGTGCAGAATAATTTGTCATTAGCCGTCCAAGTGATTCCATATCCTTCATCATTTATTGTCCCACCGTAATAGGTCGACCATTTAAGTTCGGCATCTTTATCAAATTTGGCAATGAATGCATCAAGCCCTCCCAACGGTTGTTCAAAGAACTCGGTAACACCGGGATTATCCGGAAAATTGCTGCTTTCGGTAGATCCGGTTATAAAGATATTGTCAGAACTATCTACAGTAATATCATGAGCTGCATCGTCACCGGTATGTCCGAAATAGGTCGACCATTCCGGCTCACCTGTTTGTTGTGGAACTTTCTTAGCAGGTCCGGCGTCTATTTGAATAATCAGGGGAAACTTAGGATTAAATGCCTTTGAAACTGAAAAACCAATCTGTCGCTTACCGGTTTGAACAAATTTTACCGGAACAGGCGTAACTTTTGAATTTACCAATTGAAAAGCTTTCGGTGAAGGCTGTAGATGCGTACCAAAAGGTGTACTAATCGACAGAAATTTCCCATTTATGGAAAGGCTTACATCATCAACGCCCAAATACGCCAATTGAATTTGATCCGGATCTCCTCCCTCAATTTCATCATGTTTCGCAGGATGAACGATAAAATAAGTTTTTAAGCCATTCCCATTACTATAAAACTGAACATCTATATTAGGCCATATCTCAGCATATTGGATTCGTTGGTATTGAGGCACTTTAAGCACGGGGTTTTCTAAGTAACCAAATAGGTAATTCACATGATCAGATGTAGGCTCGAGATTACTGATTATTGGACTTTTATTAGCTCCTACAAAGAGCATATCTACCCGGAGTAAGGTATCGATAGTAGAGAGATCGTCAATTTTTTGGTGTACAAAATGCACTTTATCCGTCGAAAAATAGGATTTAGCTGTGCCTCTATTGGCATGATATAAAATATCGGGCCTCAATTGGCCTTCAATATCAACTATTTGACCATTATTTTTAATGAACCTGAAACCGGCATCTGCCGGCTCGCTATCCGGAGGTATAATAACAGGGTTTTGTGCAGTTACACTAATGGCAAATAAATATAGACAGGTGAACGTGATGATGGAATAATTCATAAATATTACAGCTAATTAATTTGAAAAGACAAACTTATAGAAATATTTTTCTACATCATGTAACAATAATTAGCTATTGTTCCATCAACAGATGAAAAATACACTATAATGGTATTAAGCCGCTTTAGTCCTGCAAAAATTGAAGACTGGAAAAACGGAAACAACCCGCTTCCTCATAAAACCGGAACGTAACGGAGCATCCGGTAAACGGCATTCATTAAATTCAATGCTTGCCCCCTTTCAGGATGTGGAACAGATGCAGGGCATATGGGAAAAGGACTTCCATGCACTCCCTAACGGCATTGGAAGACCCCGGAAGGGCGATAACCAGGCTTTCCCCGACCAAACCGACCACACTTCTGGATAGCATGGCATAAGGGGTTCGGCTCTGCCCGTAGTCTCGGGCAGCTTCCTCCATGCCGGGAATTTGCTTATCCAGTAAGGGTAGGATAGCTTCTGGGGTAACATCCCTGGGTGACAAGCCAGTACCACCGGTAAGCATGATAATGGAAGTATCGGAGGCGCTAAATTCACTGACCTTGTCGCGTATTTTTTCCAGGTCATCCGGGATAACCGAATAATCTTTGATGCTTACCCCAAAGGATTCGAGCTTTTCGATGATCACTTTTCCCGCTTTGTCCGTGCCTTCACCGGCGGAAATACTATCGGAGCAAACCAATACGGCAGCGTCGATGGCTTCGTCCGCAGTTTTTTGATAATCCGATTTCCCGCCTTTTTTATGGAGGAGTTTGATCTGTTCAATGCTGATCCCTTTATCGATCGGTTTTAGCATATCGTACATGGTCAGCGCTACAACCGAGGCTCCATGCATGGCCTCTACCTCTACACCGGTTCGGTAAATGGTCTTTACTTCTACCCGGATACGGATCTCCAAACCTTCGATCTCATAGGATATACCGGTATATTCCACCGGCAAGGGATGGCAATCCGGAATAAGGTCCGGCGTTTTTTTAACGCCCAGCAAACCGGCCGCTTTGGCCATTTCAAGAACATCTCCTTTGGGTACGATCTTGTTTTTGATGGCTTCGATCGTTGCTCCCTGGCTTACTTTTACCACAGCCTGGGCTACAGCAACCCTGAGGGTATTGATCTTATGGGTAATATCAATCATCGGCGACTAAAATAAAAAATTCCGGCATCGGTTACCCCCCGGCATATGGTGGCAATAAGGCTACTTCCTGCCCATGCGCAAGCACATCGTCCGGATGAGCGATCTTCTGATTGACGGCAATCTTAACCGGAACGGATAAGATCCCCCGGTATTTATCCTCCAAAATGGTTTTCAGTTGTCCCACACTTGTACCGTCATCCACCCTTATTACTTCGGAAGATACCCCTGACTTCTCCGCCAGCATGCCCAGGTAAAGGATCTTTATTTCCATAAATGCTTATTCAGGTCTTCGGGGGCGTTAATATTATCGAACAAGTGATCGTGGTAAAAATCCATATCGGGGGTAATGGCTACTTTGTTGACCTCGAAATGTTCGATCATATCCTGCAATTTCAACAGGTCCTGTTCCAGCAGCTTTTTCCATCCCGACAGGCATTTTTTTCGATAAATGCCGATCAGCGGCTCCGTTTTTTGTCCGTGTTTAGCGACAGTAATTTCCGAATCCTTGCTTTCACGGATCAAAAATCGCAATAAACCTTCATTTATCCGTATTAAGTCGCAGCTAAGGCATATATTTTTTTCCGTACCGGTATGCGTAAGGCCGGTGTATATACCGCCGGCAGGGCCTTTCCCGGGGATAAGATCCGGATACACCGGGTACCCGAAACGGCTATAGGCAGGATCGTTGGCTATGATCAGTACTTTGTTGACCAAGGGCGAAAGCACGTCAATTACGCGCCGGACCATAGGCTGGCCATCCACCTCCATCAATCCTTTATCCTGCCCCATGCGGCTGCTTTTCCCGCCTGCCAGGATAATCCCGTTCATTTCTTTGGTTGAGGGTAACAATTGATAGGCTTGCTTGTTATCACGGAAAATAAATACTCCGGTCCGGCTAAAATATGATGATTGTCAAAAGCGCGGAGCAGATATTTAAGTCGCGATAAAATTAGGGATAATTCGGTGAATTAAATTAGCCGGCATCCATATGGTTAAAGGCTTCAAACTAAGCCCTGTCTTTTAATTTTATGGTTTTTTTAATACCTTAGTACCCGAATAAATCAATGACTTGAACCGAAAAATCAGCTAAAAATGAAAAAGATTTTACTCCTAATTTGTATACTAACCCCTCTATCCGGTTTCCTGTGGGCACAAGTTCAGGGCGGACCGGATCAATTCGGCTATACCTGGAAAGATGACCAGGCCGCCGGCGGACCGGGATTCGAGTGGATCGACATTACGAATACCGGTACCCTTGTGGGCGGTTTGGGGGACGACAATGTGAAAGGCCCCTTCGATATCGGCTTCGATTTTACCTATTATTGGACGACAACCAACACCTTTTATGTCGGATCGAACGGATACATATCTTTTGATCAGGGCATTCAGATCTCCTCGGGAGGCGGACCCGCATTCCCGGATGTACCGACAGCCGACAATAACAATAATTTCCTGGCCCCGCTGCTCAGCGACCTGACATTCGGCGAAGCCGGCAACCCCGGGAAGGTCTATTATTGGTCGAACAATACCGATAGCCTGATCGTTTCCTTCGAACAGGCGGCTTTCTGGAACCAGGCTTTGGATTTCAGGGGTAGCAATACCTTTCAGATCATATTGGATGCGGCCAGTAAGTCGATCAAATTTCAATACCTGGAACAAACGAGCCTTTACGACACGGCCTATAGCGGCATGACCAACCCGGCGATAACCGGTATTGAGAATATTAACGGGCAGATAGGCCTGGAAGTAGCGACCGACCTTTTCCCGGCGCCAAGGGCCATATTATTCGAATATCCCGATTCCGTTACCTTCACCATTGTGGATGTTCAACCGGACTGGGTCAATAATCCTGCGAACGGAGGATTTTTCCTCCTGGCGAATGCCGGGACCATCCTCAATGCCAGCGTTTCAAATGTCGGTAATTCCAGCATTGCCGCCGCTTTTCCCGTATCAACGGAGATCTTTGCCTCTTTTGGAGGGGTTCCGACCGGCTCCCCGTTGTATAGCGAATCGTTTTCCTTTGGCGGGATGGCCAACGGACAAAGCATCGCTTTTTCCTATGGCCCGACTTATACGCCAACTGCCGCAGGGATCTTTCATGTGATTACCGAAACGGCCCTGGGTACGGATGTTAACAATGGCAATGATAATATAGAAACCGAATTACAGGTGATCGATACCACAGGTGTTCAACAAGTTCGATTGTCTTTTACCGACGCAACCTTAGGGCCCGGTACATTCGGTATTGAAGGAGCAGGCGTCTATTACAAACCGCCTTTTTATCCCGCGGAGATCGTAGCCGTTGAGCTTTTCCTGGCCGATGGGGATACGACCTTGCCATCAGATTCTTTTGCCGTCAGGATCATTGCAGATGACGGCCCCAACAATGATCCTGGAACCCACCTGTTCGACAGTATCGTACCCCAGGGAACGGCAGTTACGATCAATGATGGCCTCGGATTGCCCCATATGATTAACTTACCCACACCGGTAACCATTGACAGCGGTGGATTTTACCTGTCTTTTGAAGTGGATGTGGCCGTTCAGAATACCGGGATCATGATCGACCAGGATGCGCCCTTTTCTTTGCGGACCTATGAGGTGATCAATGGTAACTTCGGCCCGAACCGGAATGCCGCAACACAGGATATTTATATATCGGCCATTGTAACCGTCCCTTCCTCGGGAACACAGGGCAGCAGGCCTGAAGCAGGCTTCGGCGCTTCTACCTTTACCATTTGTGAGGGGGAAGATATCACCTTCTATAATCATGCCCTGACAGCCACGACCTATAGCTGGTCGTTCGAAAATGGTACGCCGGCCACTTCTCCGGATGAGAATCCACTGGTAACCTTTAATACTGCCGGCACCTGGACGATCACGCAGATCGTTTCCAATGCCAACGGCAGCGATACGGCCACCAATACCATTACTGTCTTGAACACGGTTACGGCCGACTTTACCACCAGCACCGATACCATTACCCTGGGAGAAACCGTCACCTTTACCAATGCCTCTCAGAATGAAACGGCTATCGACTGGGATTTTGGCGACGGAGAAACATCTACCGCCGAAAATCCGGAACATGAATATACTTCGATCGGTAACTTTACGGTTACCATGAATGCCGGTAACGCCTGTGGTTCGGATCAAAAGACGACGCTGATAGTAGTATTTGATTCTACAAAGCCGCCCGATACGAACACCCTGATCAAACCGGTTATCATTGAAGATCAACTAACTTTCAGCATATACCCGAATCCGGCCGGAGATGCCGTATTTGTGGAAACCTCGAACAAGCGACCGGAACGCCTGGAAGTCTATAACCTGGTGGGCGACTTACTGCTCACACAAAAGCCGGGCATCGAGACCACCCCAAGCATTCGGGTAAACACCTCCGGATTGCCGGAAGGGATGTACCTGATCAAAGTTTATGCAGATGGCGATTATCGAACGGCAAAATTCAGCCTGCTTAGATAATTACCGATCAAAAGCCATTGAAAAGTGGCTGTCTCAAATGGTATGCGATAATTCGTTTGACAAAAATTTGACACCTCTATTCCCTTCCTTTGGAAGGGTGTAGGGATGGGTTAATAAACACATCTGTCAAATTTTTGTCAATTTATCGACTTTTG
>JANQFB010000565.1 GCA_028278085.1 Chitinophagales bacterium | reverse complement strand
CGAATTCATCGGCAAAGGCCTCCAGGCCATCTTCCCTGGTTGATGTGATAAATTCGGCATAATGGGTTTTGGTCTCGACCTTCCGGAGGTAATAAATCTCCTTGAGTCCGCTCTTCCAGCTCATTGCATCATCGTTGCGATCCAATAGCTTGCCACGGTGGTAGTAGAACCCGGTGTATGGCACCCGCCATCTGAACCAATGATCATTATCGTCAGGGTCAGACTTTACATCGGCGCCAAAAGCCCTGTCGTAGTCAAAGTTTATCCAGCCTCCAAAATCATCATCGGTCAAACCGTTGTCCGATCGGTCGATATAATCGGGGCTTGTGATATCGGTCAATAACCAGGAGGTGGCATACGGATGCGGGTTGATCTCTCCCATTTTCACCTGGGGATTGGTGGGCATGGGTTTGTAGACCAAATAATTGTTCACGATATCATCGTCTTTTTTAACGGGTCCCACCTGCAGGCTCGTTTCTTCTTTTGCCATGACCGGCAAACCATAACCATAGCGCCAGCCGTTCTGGAAAATGCTGAATTCCCCTATGCCGCCGGCAATAGTGGTATCGCTCCGGTCGACATCTTCATAAAGGGAGTTTTTCCGGGAATAAGCTTTGTAGGGCTTTCCGCCGATCTCTTCGGTCATTTCCGCATTGGTATGATAGGCGATATAGTTGGACCTTCCGATCCTTTTCCCCTCATTCATGCCGAATTCACCGGTAGTTCCCGGCAGCAGGGGTTTATAATCGGCCCCCACTTCTCCTTCATCGACCATATTGGCCACCAGGATGGAATCGAGGGCTATATTATCGTAGTGAATGAAACCGCCTTTATCATTGACGAACCGGAAAAACTTGACCTCATCCGTATCCATGGAGGTGGTGGCAAATTTCGGTTTCCATTCTTCGATAGAGGTTGCCTGGTTAGCGACAGGAATTTTGCTGCCAAGCCCCAGGTCGGCGCTGGTTAACAGATCGATCTCCGCAAAGCCGACCGCGTTGGTGCTGGTGGTCTTATCCGGGCGGAAATAAAAGCCACCGGTCCGGTTGTGCAGTTTGAACAAACCGTTGACACCGAAGCCGGTTGCCGAGAATACATCTCCGTTAGCAAAAGGGATGGGCGTGATCTCATCGCCCGGGAAATAAGATTGCTGGTTTTCTACCATATAATCCAGCACTGCCGAGCTTTGCAAAGCTGCCTGCAGGCTATCATCGGTTTCCCGCAAGGGCTGTTCATTATACATCAGGCCGAATACCGGTTTCGGTACGGCCGATCCCGGCGGACTCTGGCAGCTTACCAATCCTTCTACCGCAGCGCTGATACCCATTTGTAAAACGGCAAAATTTCCGGTCAATTGGGCTTTGACAATATCGGATTCACTATCATAAGCCATACTGTTGAACGGCCTGACGGATTGACCGTAGGTCAGCTTTCCCGATTCCCCGTTGAGGACTTCGATATTGGCCGATGCTATCTTTCCGATCAGCTTATTACCCATCTGGGTAGCGCCATTGTTCGCTTTAAAGGCGTTGGAAAACATTTGTTTATTCAGGAATCCCAAAGGCGAGATCCCCCAGGTAAATTCGCGGGTTCCGGAGGTAGACTGTGAAAAACCGATATTGGCTACATTGACCATATTCACATTATCGGCGTGAACGATCTCGAATCCCGCATGGTTATTGAACCTTACCGCTCCCGAAGAGCCCAGGGAAGAACCCAGGTCGATAAAGTCGAGGTTGAAGCCAAATAATTCCAGGTTCGATAAGCCTTTTGTCGTAACGGTCCAGTTAGGCCGGGTCTTATTCCAAAATTGAACTTCTTGTCCGTCCTGGTCATCCGGAAAGCCGCGGACGGTTCTGTTAATAGCTCCGGAAGCATTCAGACTCCAGCCATAACCTACCCAGCCGGCATCTTCCTCCGGGGTTACATTCGACCGGTAAAAGAGGTTGATCGGATGGGAAATACCATTGGGGCCAGGCACCACCATTAAGGGTATGCTATAACTGAAATCGCCGGTACAGGGATCCACCAGTTCATTGGAGGTAATTGCTTTAAAATCCATAAATTCCGGCGACTTAGGCCCTTTGGAAGAAGCCGCAACGGCCAGGGGAAGTACGGTTTCCAGCATCATTACGGCAGCCATAAAGAGCGCTGCTTTCCTCAATCGGCGATACTTTTTTACTAGATCCATTTCTATAGGTTTATACATTAGTATGATAGTCGGTATAGTTGCAAATTCCTTAGCGGATATTCTTTCATTAGATCAAATCGCGGGCATATTGAAAAAATGTCAAAATATTTTTTCGATCCTGAACTTCTGATCCGGGGAGGTGTATGTAGGATCGACCGATCAACGGATGACCGGCGCCGGAAGCACGGTATTTGCAACCAAAATCAACTTTGATATGTCTACTCAATACCATTTATTCATTTATAATCAAATAGCTTTGTATTATTGTAGGGCTAAAGCTATTGGCTCAATTTTTGACCTACCCAAGCCAAGAAACAAGCTGGCGGTGAAGCATAACGAACTCATCAAAGAAATTCTGTCTGGCAACCGGGAAGCTGAAAACCGGTTATTCCTTGAATTCGGAAATAGGATCGCCCTGAAGGTGAAATTCCGCCTGGGACATACCCACCCGGAGTCGGATGACCTGATCAGCGACATCAATATTGCGGTGTTGCAAAGTATCCGCAAAGGTTATTTCGACCCGGAAAAAGGCACCACGCTGGGTACCTACATCAACGGGATCGTTAACAATAAGCTGAAGGATCATTTTAAAGGGGTTAAAAGAGAGCATTCCCACCGACAGTCGGTTAAGGAGCAACCGGTCGACCTGGTAAGTAATCCCAGATCTTCGATCGAAGAGGAAGAGCTGAAAAACAGCTTAAGAAAGGTTCTGGCACTGCTGAAGCCTAAGTACAAGGAGGTGTTGTTTTACAAGTTTTATGAGGAAATGTCGGTTCCGGAGATCAGCCAAAAGATCGGCATCGAGCCCAGGCGTGTCAGCGAAAGGATCCATTATGCCATACAATTACTCCGTAAAGAATGTCAAAAAAATCCGGCCATTTCTTCAATATTATCCCGGTAGCGGCTAATTAAGTTATAATCGTGAAGCTGAAAAAATGAAATGATATGACCTAAATGATTCAATGACCAAAACAAACCTCCATGAGTTGCTGCAACGACCACAGAACCCTTCAAATGGATCAATACCTGGATGGTACGCTGGAAGCGGAAGCCAGGGACGAATTTGAAGATCATTATTTCAATTGCGAGGCCTGCTTTGAAGAACTCCGGTTCCGGCAAAACCTGAAAGAGCTGATCAAAGCGGAAGGGAGATCCATATTCCCGGGCTTCGATAAAAACCGCCCTGCCGGTAAACCTAAAAGATCCGGTAAGGTCCGGTTTATGGTCTATGCTGCGCTTGCAGCGGCGATCTTGCTGATGGCGGTCATTTACCTGGCATCGATCTTTAAGCCGGAAACCGAGCCCATTATCGCTGATGATAAACCTTCCCCGGAACAAAGAGATTCTTCGAAGCAGGAAAGGGGGGTCAGTCCAGTCGAAGATCCGGTAGCGGAGCAGCAACCCGATCCTGTCCGCAAAACGCCCGAACCGGAAAAGGATCCGCCACCCAAACCTCAACTGATCGCCGCCAACTTCGAGCCTTCTCCGAACCTGGAGGGATATATTGACAATAATACCCGGAGAAGCCACTGCCAGGTGGCGATCCTGGCCCCTGAAAACGGCATAAATATCGACGGGGATGCGCTATTCCAATGGCAGGCCAATTGTGAGGAAGAAAGATACCTGGTTATCCTGAATAACCGGGAAAATGAGCTTTTCGAATTTACCGTCAGCGGCCATGAGCATACCTTTGAAAATGCCTCCGGACAACTGGAGCCCGGGCTTTATTACTGGAAGCTCGACAACGAGGAGGAAACCTTGGTCATCGGTAAATTCTTTGTGGGTAAGGAGTAATGCCGCAAATGGGGCTTATGTTAAAACTGACGTAACTTTGACGCTATATTGACGTTATCTTACGGTAATTTTGACGCAATTCTGCTTTTGAGCCTTTTGTAGGTCGGGTACTCCTTTAAAGGTTAATAATGCTCTTAAGCTCATTAATTGCAACCACATCCTCCATCACCTCCATTTGAAAGGTATATTTGCCTGACGTTTTCTTGATCTTCTTAAATTCCTCCGGTCTGAAGATGGCGATCAGCTTATGTTCGGTTATGCCCCAAAGTACATTTTTTGCCTTGAGATCGAAACGGACCTTTTGGCCGGGATAATAAGTATACAGCATATTCCTTCTGGAATCGACCACATAAATGTTTTTCATGGTGATCGGATCCTCGTTCCGGTTCTTATAATCGGCTAACAGTTGGACCCCTTTAGGCCGCATTCTCGGTTGATCGCAATTCCAGACGCCAAAACTGTTCATGGCAAAATTCCGGAGAATTACTTGCTGGGTACTTTGAGCATGTAGTTTCATGGCCTCTCCTTGCAAAAAGTTATTTTGACGGGACAGCCATTTTTCATTATAGGCGGCCCTTTCGGCACGGGAGCGTTTTTTTAAGGCCGGTTCGCCTACCTGCTGCTTCCGTTGGTCGTATTGTTGCTGATAGCTTTGGTAGGCTGCCTGAAACTTTTGCATCGCTTGGGGATAATCCTGTGCGCTGATCACCGGGTATACGATCAATTGAATGGCCGTATCCCCGATACTTAGGGTAAGGACGTATTCTCCGGAGGCTTCGGACTGCCGGATAACCGCATCATCCCAGGTAACTTCATAGAATTTCGGATCGAAGTGATCGTTTTTATCGCTGACTTCGAACTGTAATTGGTCATATAAAGCCAGTTCCGGAAAGGCGTTAACATCGTAACCGATGGTGAATTGGTACCTGGACGGATCAGCCTGACGGGGAGGAGTAGCAAGATCTTCGCCCATAGCCTGGCCATGCTTTATCCCTATTCCGGTATCTGCAGCCATCTCATCAATACCGGCAGGCGGAAATGGTTCCGGGAAACCTTTTGTAATGATCCGGTCTTTTCCCTGGTAAACCCAATTCCCGGCAACCGTATCCAGGTAATAGAGGTTGTGGTCCGGGTCATCCGTTGCCGACCGTAGCCATACATCGACCGTTTTCCCGGTATCCAATCGAACCGGATAACCATCCTTAAACGCCAGCATTTCCATCATCCCGGCTGATTCGAAGGTATATTGCGTACCCGCGGAATCATAATGCATGGGAACCCCTGCCAGGAAAAATTCCAGCGGATTGTGAAATTCGCGATACCGGATCTCCACTTCCCCGCTCACCGGATTACCCAGGCTATCGATACAGGCCATCGGGGGAATATTGATCTCGGTTCCGGTTTCATATTGGAAGCTACCACCTTTTTCGGCATCGACCTTGAATATGGTATAGGGGATATCGTATCCGGGAACCGGCGCCTGTATAAAAGGATCTTCTTCCAGCGCAATAACCGCCTGCTCAGCCGGCTTTACCACACTATCCGGGGATATTTCGGGGCTTTGTGTTAAGGCCAGGTAACCGATCACCCCGGCCGCGGCGGCCACCACCATGGCGCTGCCCCAGAATTTAAAGGTCCGGTACAGCGGATCCGCGACCTGGTCAAATTGTACTTTTACGGCTTCAAAATCACGGTAAGCAGCTATTTCCGCTGACGAAAGCGGCGGTCTGTTTGTATTTATTTTATGCTTCGACATGTTAATGGTTTTAATGCAGTTGTTGTTTGATCTTATCCAGGGTCCTGTAAGTCCGGACCTTGGCATTGTTTTCGGTGATCTCCAGGATCTCTCCGATCTGCCGGAAAGATCTTTTTTCGAAAAATCGCATGGTGATCAATTCTATATCCTTATCCTCCAGGCTATCGATGATGGCAATAACTTTCTCCAACCGGTCTTCAACGGGATCCGGATCGATCTCATCCACGATCTCCTGAATATCCGATAGTTCGATATTGAGGGTATAAGCGGCCTTTTGCTGCCGGAACAGGCGGTTAAGCTCATTTTTGGCGATCCGGTAGAGCCAGGACCCGAACGGAAGCCCGCGATATTCGAATTTTTGCAGATTCACCATCGCTTTCAGGAATACCTGGGCCGTAACATCCGCAGCGGTATCTTTATCATCCAGCCGCTGGTACACAAAGCGGAAGATGGGTTCATGATATCGCTCGTAAAAATACCGGAACTGCTCCCGGTCTTTCTTGGCAGCGATCAGCATCCGTTCTTCCTGCCGTAATTGATCTTTGCTGATATGATAAGGAGATGGAAATGACATATACATCGCTAACGTTTACCCATATAATCCATTCATTGAAAAAAGATACATTGAAAATGATGAAAACGATCAATCGAGGTCGAGAAACCGGCGCAGATGTCCGACAGTGGTTAGTTTATGATCGAACAATTCAAGGGTTATCCGCTGCAACCCTTCTCTATCCGGATCCATTTCGTTTAAGACCCCAAAATTGCCGTTCCGGAGTTCCGCTACAATCGTATACCTGCTGTCCGGACAAATGGTGATCAAATTCGGATTTACGCCAAGAGATCCTTTGAAGGTGATTATTTGCCGGGTCTCTTTGTTGACCACCAGTAGATTTTTGATGGCCAGGCGGTCAAGGTCCCCGTTTTCACAATAAGCGGCTACGCTGACAAGGGTATCACATCGAACCGATACGCCATGAGCAGCCTGTACTTCATAGCTATCCAAACTCAAAGCCCGGACCAGGTTATCATATCGCAGGGGGGCATTGCTCAGGGCATAATATTCATCGGCGATAATTTTGTCGTAATATTCCAGCCATTCTGCCCTGGAAAGTTGCTTTTCTTTGTTGCTCATATATAGCCGGAGATTATTCCAGGCCGATTCGATCTTTCGCTCTTTGTTCTTTTCCCATTCCCACTTCTTCCCCAGCAGGTACTTGTGGAATTTTTTCTCCTTTTTTGCCAGACTAGCGGTATAGCGACCATGCCGCCGGTTATAGGTTTTTCGCGACAAGGCTTCATCTAATTTGGGGTTTCGATTGACAGGATAAGCCAGGATCTTTTCAAATCCGCTCCGGTGTTTCAATTCCAGGGTGAAGTTCTCATCGGGTTCGTGGTAATAGATCCTGAAGTCGATCCAGGATTTCTTTTTGATATAAGATCTTTTAAAGGTTTTGCGGTCCATAGGCCCTGCATAGACCCATTTCATCCCGAGAAAGGCATTCAGCTCCGGGTGTTCGGTAGCCAGGTATCGGTTAAAAGGGCGATATCCCCTTCGGGAAGGTTCCCGGTAAAACTCGAACCACAACTGCCCTTTTTTATGTTTCCGGGTCAGCTTCAGCTTGACCAAAGGATAGACAAGCACAGGGTTAGCCAGGAAACTCCGGACATACGAAGTATCCAGGTAACGTTGCTGGAAGGAAGTCGAATCGAAAGGGCTGTTCAGCACATCGGTATCGAAGAATTCCGGATAATAAGTATAAGCGGTTGAATAGGCCCTGATACCCGGCTGGTCGACATTGATGAAGCCACTTTTGATGGCCGGACTTTCATCCGGGCTGGCTGCGGGGGTTGCCGGTGGAGGCTCCTCATCAACCGCCGCCATTGCTGATCCCGCCGATGTGGTATCTGCGGCTTCTTCCTCTTCGCCAGCCACCTCCCGGATCGTTGCGTTAGGAAATAATTCGAGCAGTCTTTCTTTCTCTTCGGGGGTCAGGTCGCTGTCCAGCGACAGGTACCTGATATCGAGGGTGGCGATCTTCTCCAGTTCCGATACGGGATCGGTGATCGTATTCCCTTCGAGCGAAAGGTTGACCAGTTGATCCATACCAGACATGTTTTCCGGTATTTCGGATATATAATTCTCCCGTAGGTCCAGCACTTTCAGCCGGTCGAGCTTGCCGATATTTTCCGGTATTTCGGTGATCTGATTGACCGGGAGCGCCAGTTCATACAGGTCGGTCAGCTTTTTTAGTTTATGCACCAGCTTTTCCAGGTTCATGGTTTGATTGCCGGTAATATATACTCTTTCCAGGCCCGGAAACCAGGTGGATAACGGAGGGATGTTGCTCATTTGATTGTCTTCCAGGTGCAGGATACCAAGGTTATTTTTCTTTTTGACCTGCCTGAGGAATTTGGCAATATTCATATCCGGGCTGCCTTTGACCCCTACCCTGACCAGACCGCTGATCTGTGCCACTCCTTTGGGCACTGTTTGGAGATCATTATTGGCCAGGCTCAGCGAATTGAGCCTGGGTAATTGAGCAGAACGCGAAGCCAATTGATCGAATAATTCCGGATCCATCGGACCCTTTAAGGTCAGGGATTGCAGTTGTGAAAATTGCTGCATATGCGCTATGAATTTCCGCAACGCATTATCCTCGCAGCGAAATTCCAGGGAGCTCACTTGTCCGGGATCCGCCAGCGCTTTATCCAGGTCCTGGAAAGCCCTGGCTGCCGGCGTCTGAGCATGGATATTAAACACCATAAACCCTGCAAGCAAGAAATAGCTGATCGATCTTTTTATCCGGCGCATTTGTGATCGGGGTTATGCATCTTTTAATTTATAGTTTTCACGATCCTGAAACAGCAGCCACAACAGGACAAGATCCAGCCTGGTGTGGGCGTATTTTTTATGTTTCATTATCTTTTCAACCCGTATAATCCAAATTTTTAAAAAAGATACAACAAAATAAACTTTTTGCAGCCGACCGGCAAAGGGACAGCAAAAACTCACGATAAAGTCCGGTTACAAATTTTCAAATCAGCCTTCTAAAAAAGTACAAAAATTATTATCTTTAAGAGCGTGAAGGTAATATCAAGGATTTTTTGAATTAAAGAAAGATAAAGCATAACCATGAACCAACTGAAAGAAAAATTCGCGGAAAAAGCAGGTCAGTTAGCTGCAGAAATAAAAACGATCATTAAAGAAAACGGAGACCAGGAAGTCGGGAAAGTCAACATCGCTCAGATCTATGGTGGCATGCGTGGCGTAAAAGCGCTGGTAACGGAAACTTCCAGCCTCGATCCGGAAGAAGGGATCCGGTTCAGGGGATATTCCATCCCTGAGCTCCGGGAGAAATTACCCAAAGCACCCGGTGGTGTCGAGCCCTTACCCGAAGGACTGTTTTACCTGATGCTGGTCGGGGAGCTGCCCACGGAAGAAGAAGTGCAAATGATCAGTGCGGAGTTTGCTAAGCGGGTTCAGGAGGTTCCCGATCATGTATTTAAAACACTGGACGGACTTCCGGTGGATATGCATCCGATGACCCAGTTCAGTATCGGTATCCTGTCCATGCAAACGGAATCCCGGTTTGCCAAGGCCTACCGCGAAGGGATCAGCAAAAAAGATTATTGGGATCCGACCTTTGAAGATGTGATCACCTTACTGGCCGGCGCCCCCAGGGTTGCGGCCTATATCTATAACCGGAAATACCGGGATAACCAACAGATCGGACCTGATCCCAATCTCGACTGGGCTGCGAACTTCGCGCATATGCTCGGCTTCGACAGCGACCGGTTCAAGCGTTTGATGCGTTTATACCTGACCATACATGCCGATCATGAAGGCGGTAATGTTTCGGCCCATACCACTCACCTGGTGGGTTCGGCTTTAAGTGACGCCTACCTGTCTTATACTTCCGGTATGAACGGGTTAGCTGGCCCCTTACATGGCCTGGCTAACCAGGAAGTGATCCGCTGGATCCTCGAAATGAAAGACGCCCTCGGCGGAGGCATGCCGACCAAGGAACAGATCGCCAATTATGTCAAAGCTACCCTCGAAGCTGGCAAAGTGATCCCCGGTTATGGCCACGCTGTTTTACGGAAGCCTGACCCGCGGTATGTCGCCCAGATGGAATTTGCCAAAGAGGTGATGCCGGATGACGAGCTGGTCAATATCGTCTGGATGATCTACGATGTGGTTCCACCCATCCTGCAAGCAACCGGAAAAGTCAAAAATCCATGGCCTAATGTGGATGCGCATTCGGGTTCATTGCTGGTACAACATGGCATGCAGGAGTATGACTTTTATACCGTATTGTTCGGCGTATCCCGTGCTCTCGGTGTTCTGGCCTCCCTGTGCTGGGACAGAGCGCTCGGCCTGCCGATCGAAAGGCCTAAATCCGTTACGACGGACTGGGTCAAACATACCGTGGAAGAAAGCAAAGCCGAACAGTTCTTTACGGATTGACCGGCTGGAACCCGATCTTAGCTCCTTGTCATTTCTTAATTAAGCTATTCCTTGGATATTAATGAGCCACCCTATCACCAGCGGACGCTGGAGATAGGGTTAGGATGGTTTGTAGCGATAGGCGGACGCTGGCGGTATTGGATCCTTACCGGATATGCTATTCGTTTCCGAGGTTCTATTAGCCGTATGTTGCTGTGGTGCCTGGCTTACATCAGTGCCTGGAGTTCGCTGGTTGCGCAACCGGTTACTTTTGAACGGATATCTGCCGAAAATGGCCTTTCTTCCGACCGCATCAATGCTTTAGTACAAGACAGCAGCGGCTTTTTATGGATAGGTACGGCATCGGGCCTTAACCGGTATGACGGCCGGTCTTTTACAAAATGGTTCCATGATGGAACCGACACCACCAGTTTAAGTAGTCATAATATCCTATCTCTGCATAGCGGATCTGCCGGCGAAGTCTGGGTAGGCACCGATGACGGATTGAATTGCTATGACCCTCAAAATGGAAATTTCCGAAGATATCTTAACCAGCCGGATACGAATATCATTGGAACCCATCAGATCCTTTGCATCGCTATAGATCACCGGCAAAACATTTGGTGCGGCACCTATAATGGGATATACCTGTTAAAACCTAAAACGGGCACTACTCCATATGCCATTCAAACCATTCAACATCATAAAAATGAAAAGACCAGTCTTGCCGATAACCTGGTATGGACCATTTTTGAAGACCATCAAAAGAATATTTGGGTGGGAACCAAAAAGGGCCTCGATCTTTATGAAGGTGATCTTGACCGGGATCTTCACAGGTTCCGGCATTTTAAAAACAATCCTGCGGATACCCGGTCCATTAGTCATAACAGGGTTTGGAATATACAGGAAACAACAGACGGAACCTTATGGGTCGGTACGGCTTCGGGACTCAATTATTTCAACCGGGAAAAGGGCAATATTCTTTTCAGGAAATATTTATACGATGAATCGGCGAACCGCAAAAATAATTACGGGCAGATCTATGCCTTACATGTTAACCCTCAACAGGACCTGTGGATCGGCACCCATCAGCATGGATTATACCGTGCTCGATTTGAAACCGGGAATGATCTGACATTTCAGCAATTCACCTCCCACGCTATGATCGACAACAGCTTGTCCGGTAATATTATTAAAGAAATAATGACCGATGAAGCGGGCATTCTATGGGTCGGCACCAATAACGGACTCAATAAATATGATCCCAACGCCAATCGCTTTATCCACCATTTAAAGCCGGAAACCGGATCAACTTCCTACAAGGTCAGGGCTATTTGTACAGACAGGTTTGGATATACCTGGATCGGACTGAACGGTGGCGGACTATTCCGGGTTAAAATAGGTAATGACCAGGAGATCATCGGCAAGCCTGACGTATTTACAGAAAAAAATTCCGGGTTAAGCAGCAATGGCGTATTTAGCCTTTTAGCGGATAGTAAAGGATATCTATGGATCGGTACCTACAAAGGGCTGAACCGTATTCAACTGAATTCCTTTGACCAAACCGGCAAATGGGATACCTATTTGCCCGGTAATTCTGCCAACAGCCTTGTTTCCCGGTATATTTTCACATTATTGGAAGATAGTTACGGTTTTATTTGGGCTGGGACTTATGGTGGCTTGAGCCGCATAAGGGTATCCCCAAAAGGGTCCTTGCGATTCCGGAATTTTACCAGCCAGGCAGGAGACTTATCCAGGTTGATCAACAGTACAACTTACTGCATGGTGGAAGATCAATGGCAAAATCTTTGGATCGGTACATTCGGCGGGCTGAGCAAATATTCCTACAGCCCCGAAGCGGATACATTTGCTTTTACCAGCTTCTATCAACAAAAAGGAAGCCCCAATAGCCTTCGCAACAACAGGATCTTTGACCTGCACCGGGATAACCGGGACCGGATCTGGGTAGCTACGAGCACCGGACTGGATGAAATAGTTATTAACGAAGAAAAACCCGGCAAGATCCGTTTCCGGCACCACCGGTTATCCAAAAAGCAAGAAGGATTATCCATCTCGAGTATCCTGGAAGACGGGATAGGGCGGCTTTGGCTGGGTACCAACCAGGGTATTTACCGGTACCTGCCGGATTGCCGGGGAGGTGAAGGTCAAATCAATACTTGCATCAAGGTATTTGATAAAAGCGATGGCCTGCAGTCGGATGTATTCAAGCGGGGAGCCAGGTTTAAGAGCCTTTCCGGCCATTTATATTTTGGGGGAACCAATGGCTTTAATATTATCGACCCGCAATTAGCTTACAGCGATACCTATGAACCTCCCGTAGTATTTACAGCATTTCGCTTATTTAATGAGCCGGTTAAAGCCGGAATGCCGACCAAACTTGGCAGAACGGTTTTGCAACATCCTGTGGATCGGACAAAAAAGTTGCGTTTAACCTATCACGACAATGTGTTTTCGTTCGAATTTGCTGCACTTGGATTTTCAAAACCCCATAAAGTGCAATATGCCTACCGGATGGACCCTTTTGATAAAGATTGGATATATACCGGTAACCTGGCGCAAGCAACTTATACCAATCTCGATCCCGGACAATATACCTTTTCCGTGAAGGCCACCAATTCCAGCGGAACCTGGAGCGCCAAAACCGCCCAAATGGAGATTGAAATATTACCTCCTCCCTGGGCTACCTGGTGGGCCTACAGCTTCTATAGCTTGGCAGCAGCCGGCTTTATCATCAGTATCATATGGCTAAGGGAACGGCGGCAAAAACAGCAATTATTAGCCGCGGCAAAAATTGAAAAGGCAAGGCATGAAGAAAGGGAACAGATCCGGAAAAAAAATGCGGCTGATTTTCATGACGAACTGGGCCATAAGCTGACCAAGATCAATTTATTCGCCGAAATGGCCAGCCGTCAAACCGATCCTGATCTTCAACTGAAGGCTTACCTGGCTAAGATCAAGTCCAACACGGCAGCATTATCCGAAGGTATGCGTGACTTCATCTGGGTGCTCGATCCGGAAAAGGACAGCCTTGAAAATACCCTGATGCGTCTGAAGGAATTCGGCGATCAGTTGTTCGAGCTAACCGCCGTTAATTACCGGGTTACCGGCTTATCGGGGCGGTTTCAACAAATTCAACTCGATCTCGATAAGAGAAAACAAGTCCTGCTCATCTTCAAAGAGGCTATGAACAATTGCCTTAAATATGCCAAATGCTCGACGGCAACATTGTCCGCAGAAGTCTCCGGAGAAACGCTGCACATCGTTTTCAATGATGATGGCAAGGGATTTGATCCGAATAGACCGACCCAGGGATACGGGGTCAAAAATATGCAGGAAAGGGCTAAAAAAATAAATGCAACCCTTCACCTCAACAGTGAACCCGGCACCGGAACGGCGGTGGAGCTCTCCTTAACAATACCTCATTTGCATTAGCGCTTTTTACCAATATTGGATCTATTTTTGTAACAGGCATATTTTAGTATGAATGAAAACCTTCCCATACAAGTCGCCATTGTTGAAGACGAGGATGAGATCAGACAAACGCTTGCCCTGATCATTGACGGCACGAACGGCTTTTCCTGCAAGCATACTTTTAGCGATTGTGAATCCGCGTTGAAAATACTTCCCGAGGCTTTCGTTAATGTTGTGCTGATGGATATCAACCTGCCCGGAATGAGCGGGATCGAGGGTGTAAAGCAATTGAAGCCGGTTCTGCCAGAGGTTGATTTTATGATGCTTACCATTAACAAAGAGGATGAGGTGATCTTTGACGCTATCTCGGCAGGCGCTTCCGGTTATTTGGTAAAAGACACCCCGCCTGCCGATCTATTACGAGCCATTACAGAAGTTACCCAGGGGGGAGCGCCGATGAGTACCTATATCGCGCGCAGAGTGGTGCAATCATTTCACCGGACAGCCGCCTCTCCGTTGACGGAAAGGGAAACGGAGATCCTTCGATTACTTTGTGACGGTCTGAATTATAAAACAATTGCCGGGCAACTCTTTATCAGCGCCAATACGGTAAGGGTACATATCAAGAACATTTATGAAAAATTGCACGTCAGTTCAAGGGCGCAAGCGGTAAGTACCGCTATCAATAAGAAGCTTATCTGATCTTTTCATTCTTTTTTCCCGCTGCTGCTTTTGGTCCGGACCATCGTTTTCCCGGATCCACTATCTTCCTCCTGCTATGTACCGACTCAACTTTCCAGCCATTTTTCACTTGGAACAGGTCACTACAATCGCCGCTGAAAATACTACATATGCATTATTCCGGGGATGATCCCGTGAACCTAATTTTGAGCGAATCATTCAAACCTCAGCCTGAACCCAGATTTTTCCAACCATAAAAACAGCCGACATGTACGGACCGACAAAAATGAAAAACATTATACTAACCCTATTCATCGGTATGGCTATCCAGGTTTCCGGCCAGGTAAACTCCTTTGAATGGATCGTTGAAATAAGCGGGCCTGGCAATGATTATATCGTTGATGTCGAATCGGATGACCAGGGCAATACTTACGCAACCGGATATTTTCAGGATACAGCGAACATTGGCGCTACCCAATTGGTCAGCGCCGGCGGTTTTGATATCCTTTTGGCCAAGCTGGACACTGTTGGCGTTTTACTTTGGGCCTTGCAAATAGGAGGTTCCGGTGATGACTTCGGACTGGCGCTTACGGTAGATGGTCAAGGCAACCCCTGGGTTACCGGTAGTTTTACCGGCCCTGTTGATTTCGAAGGAACGATCCTTAACGGATTAGCCGGCCTGGATATGTTTATTGCCAGGTTTGATCCGCTCGGGAACATGGATTGGGCAAAAGAAATGACCAGCCCAGGTGATACCTACCCCCTGGATATGGACAATGCCGGTTATGACACGATACCGGAAATGTTTTCCATAACCGGCTTTTTCCAATCACCGCTCAACCTGGATGCGACCACAACCTTGACCGGACCGGGTGGCAATGATGTGATGGTCGTTAACCTGGATGGGCAAGGGAACCTTGACAGTTATGGCAGTGCAGGCGGGCCTGGTGATGATTTTGGCAATGCACTTGGGGTAGATAGTAATTACCTTTTTATCGCCGGCAGCTTTCAAACAGGAGCGATCTTTGGGGAAGATACCTTGCCTAATGCGGGTAATGATGATGTGTTTATCAGCCAATTCGACCGTGGGACCGGTCAGTTTTTCGGCACAGTCACCGCAGGTGGTTCAGGGCACGATGCTGCAAAAGGCATCACCTTATCTACCACAGGTTCAGGCAGTTTTTCCGTAACCGGTGATTTTGAAAATACCCTGTCCATTGGTGATACCACCATTACCAGTAAAGGGGGTACCGATCCTTTCTTTGCCCGGTACAAGCCCAATGGTGAGTTTAACTTTGTTGAAACTTTCGGAGGTCCCGGCAACGACTATGGAACAGCTATTACAGCCCTGAATAACGGTCAGGCCGTGGCTATCGGGAGTTTTAACGAAAAAGTCTATCATGATCATTTCGATACCGTTCCCGGACTGGGTGGAGATGACACGTATATCATCATACTGGATACGGCTATCAACAAGCGTAATTATGCCCTCCATTTCCATAAATACTTCGGCGGTAAAGGAAATGATTATTTGCAAGGGGCCACTTACTGGAATGGCGACGGTGAATATACCGTTGCCGGTAGTTTCAGGGATAGGATGATTTTCGACAACTTAGGGCCATTAATTAGCCAGGGCGGTGATGACGCCTTTATCAGCCGTACCTTCCCGGATGCTCATATGCCTCCCGATACCTCGGATACCACTTCATCCAGCGCGCTTACTTATAACCCGATGAATTCAACAAAACTGTTCCCGAATCCAACAGCCAACGGTTTCTTCCTGGACCTGCCACATGCTTCCGGGAATGAGATCGTAGTTAGTGTTCATAATATCATTGGCGAGGCTGTTTATTCCGGACCATTCAAAACAGCCGGAGCATCTTTCCTTTATATCGATCCGGGAAACCTGGTGCCAGGCAGCTATGTGGTCAGTGTAAGACTGGAAAAGGAAGTCATTACGCAAAAGCTGATCGTCAGGTAAGCTGTAAAATTAACTGCGATCGTCCCTATCGCCCCTATCACCAGCGGAATAAAAATAGCCGCGATCATATCAGCTCGCCTGCCCATATCGCCAGTGGACGCTGGCGATATGGGCGTGAAAAGTGCCGCAAGGCTTGGATTTTATTCCGAAAAACCTTAATTTAATAGCTTATTAGCTGATTTTCGGCTAGTTACGTCCTCCACCAATTACAATCCGTGATGTCTTTTGATGGCACATTGTTGTGATGTGCCCAATCGCCTCAGATCCGAACCATCTGGCGGCTATACATTCAAAATTGCGGAAAAATGACCAGGTCCCTCTTCATTGGATTTCTTTTAACAGGCGTTCATTTGGCTTTGGGCCAAAATGTCCATTTCACTTACAACCCCCAGCAAGTTTGTGCACCTGCGACCATCTCTTTTACGAATACCAGCACAGTTGGGACCCATTATTACTGGAAATTCGGGGACGGTAGCCATTATATCGGTCAGGATACGGCTCATACCTATACCTCCGGGGGATCGATCAAGGTATTTTTGTATGCCTTCGATGTTCAATGGAACCTGGTCGAGTCGAATTACCAGGATGTGGAAATATTCAAGTCGAGCGGCGATTTTTTGATCTCGGATAGTGTGGCCTGTCCGGGTGAGCTGCTGAAAATCAGCAGTGAAGATCACTTGAGCTTCTGGCAATGGGAGATCAGCGATGGCTCTACCTATACGAGTAAAAACTTTTTTCATAGCTTCCCGGATACCGGCTTATATCATATCCGTTTGATCGGCGGACAGGGGTTATGTGACCCGGATACCATAGATAAAATGGTGCTCGTTACCGATACGTTCGACCTGGATCCATTCACCCTCGAGGGTAGCGCCCTGGTTTGTCCGGGAGAACCGGCTGGATTCATGATGGAACCCTTTTTGCTGGAATTAAATGATCATATATGGTCGTTTGGTGATGGTAACCAGGACACCGCAATCTTCGGATACGCTTCTCACGAATACGATTCTGCCGGCGTATATGAGGTTCGGGTCAGCTTTTTCAACCGTTGCCGGTGGGATACTTTTTCAACCACGATCACAGTGACCGAATATATCGAACCATCTTTTTGGATCCAGGTCAATAGCTCAACATACTGTCCGGGAGAACCGGTGGATTTTTCGATAGGTATGCTTGGGAATTTGCTGAAGGATATCACCTGGTTTTTTGGAGATGGCAAAGAATTAAGTGGTTCCTACTATCCTGAACATTATTATTGGAGTCCTGGCAATTACAATGTCATGTGCATCGGGACCAACTATTGCGGGTTAAAAGATACGGCTACAATTACCATACCGGTTACCAACAATAAGGTGACCGCACCCGCATTTAATATAAATCCTAGCTCCGGCACCATCTATCAACCCATCCAATTCAGGACATACGGGCAGCATCCACAATCGCTGATATGGGATTTCGGGGATGGCAACACCCAAAACTTTAACGAACAACCGATACATTACTATACTCAAAACGGTAATTACCCGGTTAAACTGATAATGACCAACCAATGCGGCAATACAGGCTTTACAACCGAGTATATTACGATCAGTCCACCACCTGTATTAACTGCCAATGCATGGATCCTGATCAGCCAGGATCCGGTTTGCGTAGGTGCCAAAGCAGGGTTCAGAGCGCTTTTCCCGAATGCTACCGATATTCGGTGGGATTTCGGTGACGGCAGCCAGGATTCCGGGAAAGGATCTGTTACGCATACTTATGCCAATACAGGGATCTATACGGTGACACTGGTGGTTCGTGATCCATTTGGCCAGGTTGATGTAGATACCAAAGAGATCAATGTCGTGGATAATATCCCGGTATACGGCCCTAATATCTACATTAATAACCAGTACTCGGGTGAGGAGTATTGCCCGGGCGAGCTTTTGAAGATCCAGGTTTCCGATTCGAGCATATACAAGCTATCCTGGGATCTGGGGGATGGGTATACGGATACCGCACATACGCTTCTTTACCACAGTTACCCCGACACCGGAAATTACACCATCCGATTGATCGTTGAAAATGAATGCGGCCAAAAAGATACCAGTATCCGGCAGATCAGGATAGTTGAGGGTGCCATGCCCAATATGGATTACCGGATAGGCGGTTATAAGTATCCGGAAACGCAGGCATGTCCGGGAGAATCCTTGATATTCGAATACTGGGGAGGCAATGCCTTGGCTTATTGGGATCTCGGGGATGGAACCCTGGATTCGGCAAATGGTCCGATAAAGCATGTTTACTGTTCCACCGGTATTTATGATGTGAAAATGATGGTTACTAATGTTTGTGGGATCAGCGATACATTGGATCTCACCGTAAGTGTTAATCCGTGCAGCAGATCAGGTCCCGGCTTTGAGGTGGATCCACCCTATGTCTGCCAGTCGGATTCGATCCGGTTTATCCCCAACGATCAGCGGAAATTGATCCGATGGGATTTTGGAGATGGGCATTTCGATACCGTTCGTGAGGTCACGAGACATGCCTATTCCAGTATCGGCCAATATAAGGTTTCCTATATAAGCCAGGGCGATTGTGGTTTTATTGACACCAGCTATACCTATGCCCTGGTAACAACCAAAGGAGAAGCCACAGCCATGATCTCATTGGAGCAGGATACAGTATTTGTCAATAAGGCCACCAGGTTTAATAACCTGAGCAATACGACATGGAAGGCTTTATGGCATTTTGGCAATGGCGACTCCTCCCTGGATATTCATCCGATCTATGCCTATTCCGATACCGGCACTTACGAGGTTTGCCTGGAGGTTATGAACAGTTGCGGGGCTGCTGCCGATACATCAGCCACCATAACCGTCATCCCTTCACCGGATATTTCCGGGCGGGTATTCCTGGACGACACCACCCTGGTCGTGGGGAAGGGATCGATAGTCATTTTGCCCTACCGGGAGGAAGGTTATATGCCGGCACACGACACCGTTCCGATCAATCCGGATGGAAGCTATCACATTAGCGGGCTGCCTCCGGGTGATTATTTGTTGTGGGCCATGCCGGATACAGGCATATATCCATCGGTATTTCCAGCCTATTGGCATTCGGAACCCTATTGGCACCAGGCAGATACCATAGGCATCAATAGCAGCGAAACGGGTTTGGACCTGATCACCCTTAACCAGGACGCACCGGAAGGCTTTCAACCGATCACCGGTAAGCTCGTGGAAGGTACCGTTTTCCTGGACAGCCAGGGAAGCATCGGCCAACCTATGCCGGATAGGCTGGTTATATTGTACGATGCCGCTACCGGGGAACCGGTTGATCTTAGTTATGCCGACGATAAGGGGATCTTTACTTTCGACCGGATCACCGAAGGTCATTATAAATGCTATGTAAATTTGCCCGGCATCCCCTCCGATACCTTATTTTCCCTGCCCATTGAAGGATCTGCCGTTTTAAAAGATACCCTCCTGGCGGTTGCCGATTCCAATATCGTATGGTTCAGTTACCTGAGATATAACGGGATTGGCTCCAGTGTGGCCCATTTTCCGGTTTATGTCTATCCCAATCCTTACCGGAACCACACAACTTTTGAGTATTTCCTGGAAGCCGGGCAATCGGTCAGGCTTAGCGCCTTCAATGCGCTTGGACAAAGTACGATCGTGGTTGACGAAAACTATCAGCGACCCGGAAGATATCGCTATACTTTCAGCGCCAAAGACCTGGGATTATCGACCGGCCTATATTTCATTCAACTGAAAACCGATCAATTCCAGGTGGTTAAAAAACTGGTCGAGGTGAAATAAGCTACTCTCCTACCAGGTGCACAAAACCGGTTATGGTCCTGTTATCACAAAGTACCAGGATATAATAATACACATCCGGCCTCAAGCCCTCTCCTCCCCAATTGTTCTCATAGTATTCATTTTCATAAACCAGCCTTCCCCAACGATCGTAGACCGTTAAATGTGACCGATCGGGTAATCCTCTGATCCTGAAATGATCATTGCTACCGGGAGAGGCAGGTAAGGGCGTAAAAACATTCGGAATGAATGACAACACATCACTGCTATCCGAAACCGTCAATACCTGGCGGAGAGTGTCGGAACATCCGAACAGACTGATCGCAATACATTGTATCTCGTATTCGCCGGATCCCGGAAAACGGTATTGTGGTTCGGCCAGGGTAGAGACCTGATCCTCCCCCAATTGCCATAGGTACCTATCGGCATGCTGACTGGTGTTGGTGAAAGCAAAAGTGGACCTACCGTAGCAACCGGTATCCAGGCTTGTGATCTCAAACCCGGCTAGCGGGCTATTGCCGACGATCAAGGTCAGGGAAGTATCCACCGCACAAACACTGTCTCCGTAAATCGCACGAAGGCTTACGTGGTAAGTGCCGCCTTCCGTATACCGATGGGTAGGATCAGACAAAGAATCGAGGATGGTACCGTCATCAAAATCCCAGATCCAGCGCTGTACCGGGAAAACCGGTGGGAAGGTATGGGCGGCGAAAGCCACATCCTGTGGGGCACATGCAAGCTCTTCCGGGTCTTGTCCAATGCTCAATTCGGGTTTTTGATTCACCCGGACCCATTTCGTCAGGGTATCCTGGCACCAAGCTGTGGTAACGGTTAACGTGACCGGGAAATCCGCCGCAAACTGGTAGTAATGGACCGGATCTTTCTCGGAGCTCTTATGGCCATCCCCGAAATCCCATTGCCAATCCAAAGGAACCGTATCGGACAGGAAACTTTCGAACCGGACACTATCCAGCTCACACAGCAAAGTATCTGCCGCCGTGAAGTCGAGGTTTATATCAATCACCACAACAGGTGTATTGTTGGGCACAACAAAGGGGCAACCCTTATCATTTTTTACAAACAAATAAGGTGTAAATACGCCCGTCCGGGTATAGGTATGGGCCAGACTATCACCGCCATCATCACTGGAAATAATTTCCACATTACCGTCTCCGAAGTCCCAAACATACAAAGCCGTATTTTGCATATCGGCGGTAAAAAACACCTCATGGTCTACACATCCGGAATCGGGGTCGAAGTAAAAAGTACCGGTAGGCCCGGTAATAACGATTTCCTGGGGTAATGCCCAGGAATTTTGGCAGCCCAGTTTATTGGTTGCCGTTAAGGTAATGGTATTTGCGCCGGATCCGGTGAAGATCTTCACCGGATCTTTTTGGTCGGATTGTGTGCCATCTCCGAAATCCCAAAGGTAGGTTAAAGAATCCCCGGTGGATAGATTGGTGAATTGTATTACGGCCGGCGGGCATGAAGCGGTGATAATGTCGGCGTTGAAGAGGGTATTGGGGGTATCTACCACTTCTATATAATTTTCACGGATCATGGTATCTGTACACCCGTTATTATCCGTAACCACAAGGCTAACCGTATAAAAGCCGGGATTTTTGTACCGGCGGGACGGTTCCGGAACCGTATCGGTAGTACTGTCTCCAAAATCCCATTGATAGGAAAGAAAGAACCCGCTGGAATTTTCCGTGAATTCGGCTACCTCGCCCAGGCAAATGGCAGTTGTGTCCGCTTCAAAAAAGGCATGTGGCTGGGTAATGACAATGTAGTTGGTTTTGGTGATGGCATCTTCACATCCTTGTGCATTGACCGTTGTTAACGTTACATCATAAACACCGGGATCGGTATATACATGGATCGGGTTTTTACTGGTATCGACGGGACTATTATCCCCGAAATCCCATTCCCGGGATACAATGGCAGAACTGCCAGCCGAGGAATCACTGAAGCTGACCTCTAATCCGGGGCAACCCTTCCGCGGAACAGCTTCGAAATTAACACCCGTGCCTTCCACCCTGATGGTAGCCGTATCCTCGTAAAAGCACCGCAGGGTATCCCAGGGAACACCGCCATCCTTATATACGATATAAGCCGATTTCACTGAAGTAACCAGGTAAGTTCCTGTGTCTTCATAACTATGGGTGATGTTCTGGCCATACCCGATCTCACCATCGCCAAAGTCCCACAACCAATCATCCACCTCCCCCCAGTAACTGACGCTTGTATCATTAAAGGTAAAAGAATTTCCTTGCAGACATTGCGCATCCGGCGTTACTGTAAATCCATGTACGACGCTATCGATCGTGAAATAATACAAATGATTACAATCGCCGCAGCCCCCCTTTTTGACGGTGTCATGTTTCGTTTCGATAATGAACCGGTAGCGACCGGCCTTGTTGAATGTGATAAAGGTCGTATCCTCGGGTGGCAGGTCTGTTATTGTACTGGTTTGCATGTCGATGAACTGGAAGTTCATCACCGAATCGTATACCTGGGAGCAATTGAAAAAACCACGGGTTACCGGAGCGGAACATGATGCATAAATATTAAAAGGTACCGGATTCCCCTGGCTGTCGATCATACAGATCAGGGATTGCGGAAAAGTAACATACACGGGTTTGTACACAGTATCATTGCAGCCATTATTACCGGCGACCATCATGATCGTATCCCAGCCAAAGGGTATATTCCCCGAATCGAACCGTGGATTTTGGACACGCATCGTATCCACATAGTCTAATCTTCCCTGAAGCGGGAAGGTCAGGAAATCCCAATACCAATAATTGACTTTAAAGGTGGTGTCGAAAAAGCCTGCCATACCGGTGAAGTCATACAGGTTATGGAAACACATGGTATCCGGAG
>JANQFB010000558.1 GCA_028278085.1 Chitinophagales bacterium | reverse complement strand
AAGATCAATCCCAGCAAAGCCAAAACCCCGAATATGATCAGCACCCCCGGGAAACCTGCTTTAGGTATCAAACCGGTCAAAACATCCCAGGGCAACAAGGTAATGAGGATATTTCCCGCTAAGCCGGCCAGCAACATCAACGGCAGGGTCGACTTCAGGATATACCAGAGACTCTTTCCATAGTTTATCCCCACCCACTTCAGGCTGTCACGCCAACTTTCCGATCCGGGTAGCAGGGAGATATCCAGGATCTGCCAGGTATTCCAGGCTGTGTTCATTTCACCGGCCGGCGCTATGCTTTTCGAAGGAACCAGGGATACCAAAACCGGAATAACCAGTAAAAGGAAGACCGCTGTCAGCATGATCTTGATCATGGCCATATAAAATGGCAATAGGGTAAACAGCATGGTTAATACGATAATATTCAAGGTAGGCGAACTGATCATCATGGACAAGGCTGTTTCTTCCTTCCCACCGGCTTTCCTGATCCCCTGGGCAAGGGGAGCCGCACAATTGACACAAACCCCCAGGGGTGCGCCAATAAAAACGCCCAACACCGAATTCAACCATCGACTATTAAACTGCCTATCCTGCAGCAAGGTGAACAACAAGATCAATCCGGCAGCCAATAGAAACCCGAAGATCATTCCCCGTTTATTGGTTTCCATCCAATTGACCGTATGGTATATTATTTTCAGCGGTAGGGGATCATCGTTGGCGATGGTGATCAACACGTCAAAACCTAATCCTTCCATACTGGTATCGCCACCCATTAATGCTTTTTCATTTAAAGCAGGGTAGCGGGAACCTAACCAGAAAGCTCCGGCAATAGCTGTGATCAACAGGAGCACCAGCGCTAATTTCTTTTTATGGTGGATGGGATCCGTCATTATGGTTTGTGCAGTCTAAAACTGAAAATAGACAAATATCTTTTTTTCAAAGATCCCGAAGCTCAGGATAGCGGCTATCAATCCCAGGTATAAGCCCCACCTGGTATAAACTGGTTGCCTGGCCACCCATTTCCGGACCGGCCCCTTTCGTTGCTTGATATGTACGGCTTCCATGATCCCTATAAAAACGAATGCCAGCGCCAGGTCATACCGATGCAAGGGGAAAGGCAGCCGAAATAAAGAACTTTCACCAAATGCAAACATATTTTCGATGATCATTCCGGCATCCGACAGATCCGCTGCCCGGAAAAACAAGCCGGAAAAGGCAAAGATCAAAAAAGTGGTAGAGGCCCGAACCACTTTATGCAGGCCGGGCCACCGGGTCAAGCCGATCCGCTCATCCATCTTTATCCGGAAATGTTTGGTATGGATCCCGAACACCATATACATTCCATTGAGCAGTCCAAAGATCATATAGGTCCAGGCGGCGCCATGCCAGAACCCGGCTAACAACATGGTCAACAATATGTTCCGATAGATCATCCCTCTATCTCCCCGGCTGCCACCCAATGGAATGAAAACATAGTCTCTGAGCCAACTGTAAAGCGTAATATGCCATCGTTTCCATAAGTCACTGATGGTTTGGGCATGAAAGGGCCTCCGGAAATTTTCCGATAAGCGAAAACCCATAACCTGGGCAGCGCCAATAGCGATATCGGAATAACCGGAAAAGTCGCAGTAGACCTGGATAATAAAAAAACAGGTAGCCAGGATCACCGGCCATCCGGCATATTCTTCCGGGTTGTTATAGACAAGGTCGACAAATATGGCCAGCCGATCGGCGATCACCAGCTTCTTAAAAAAGCCCCAGGCCATTAGCTTTAAACCATTGGTTACCTGGTCATAGCTGAATTGAACTTTCCGGGTGAACTGCGGTAATAATCGAGCTGCCCGTTCGATAGGGCCGGCTACCAGTTGCGGAAAAAAGCTCACGAACAAAGCAAACTTTCCAAAGTTACGTTCGGCCCCGATCTTTCCCCGGTAAACATCGATGGAATAGGATAAGGTCTGAAAGGTATAGAAGGAGATCCCGATAGGCAACAACAGATCGGTATATTGAAAGGGATAATGGACTCCTATGAGCGGCAAGCTGTTATTGGCTGTTTGGGAAAAAAAGTTCCAGTATTTAAAAAATCCCAGCATCCCCAGGTTGACCAGCAGGCTTCCCCAAAGCCACTTTTTCTTTTGGCTTTTGGTGGTTGACTGATCCATTTTGATGGCTGCAACATAGTCGACCGTGGTGGAAACAAGGATCAACAAGGCATAGGTGATCTCCCACCACATATAAAATACATAGCTGGCCAGTAAGAGCACCAGCCACCGGCCTTTATGAGGGGTCAGGT
Organism: Chitinophagales bacterium; assembly: GCA_028278085.1. Lineage (GTDB taxonomy): Bacteria > Bacteroidota > Bacteroidia > Chitinophagales > JANQFB01 > JANQFB01. The sequence goes on along the minus strand of JANQFB010000558.1, from coordinate 16,558 downwards.
AGTAACCGACAAGGGTTAAAGGAAAGAACAGCAGAAATATCCAGGAATTAAATAGCATCGCTTATTCCGTAAAATGGGATGGATCCTGTAAAATCACCCGGCTGATCTCCTGAGCAATGATCTTATGGGCATATGGGTTGGGGTGATAATCCACCAGTACCGAATCCTCACCCCGTGTTTGCCAGTGGCAAAATAAGCGCGCATAATGATCCTCATCTTTACCCAAGGACCACAGCACGGAATCTGCGTCGGCAATATTAGCTCCTTTTGCCAATAGTTTTACCCGGTCCCGGTCAATCGGCAAGGTAATGGTACTCACGGGCAGGATGATCAGCCGGCTGTTGAGTTTTCGGCATATTCCGGCGATCTCACCATATACATGTTTTTCGATCTCCCGGATGCCGGAGGTGTAGGGAGCGGATACGCTGCCGCTGAGTTCCTGCCATTGAGCCTTCCAATGCAACAGGTCTTCCCTCCAAAAGACGGGTATTCCTGCCTGCCAGATAAATTTGGCCTTTGGCCAGAAGCCATGATCCGGCGGCATCCATTGTCGAAGGCCATAAACCGGGGGATCGAACAGGGGCGGCCTAAGCCGGATATCCTTTTCCCGGACAAAATACGGAACCGGGATCCTGGCATACCGGGATTGGGTATATATCCTGACAGATCTTTGCGCCAACCAGGGCGAATATTGCACCACCACAAACTCGGGCCGATAGGCTTTGATCAGCTTTCGCGCTCTGATCAGCATTTGAGCCAAACCATAGCTGCCGATGCCGGCATTGATCGTATATCTATCCAATCTTTGGCCCGTAAGCCAGGGGAAAGCCTCTTCGGCATTGCATTTATCCCCGAAGGTATAGGAATCACCCAGGAACAATATCAAAGGCTTCTCCGGGGCATGCGCATAGGGAGCAACATGTGGGATCCGGAAACCGGCATCGTCATATTTCACATGTATGGTTTTGCCATTGGCAAATTTATTTTTTCCATAGCTGTGGGGTACGGATACTAACCCTAATTCAGGGTGAGCACGATGAACCTTCGCTCCAACCGTACTTTTAACTTTAAAAAAATTATAGGCTATCCGGCCCCGGTCGAACAATGATTTTCCATAGGTCAATGGTACGGAGATCAATAGCAAGCCCGCCAAAAAAATAACCGGTTTGTTGCGGAACATGGGCTGAAAAGTGCGGCGGTAGAACAAACCTACGATCCACGCCAAAAACAGCAGGATCTTGGCCCAGTTGACCAGGTTATACCATCCATAAACGGATGATCTCGCAGCCAACACATATTCGATGCCTGATACCAACACATATATCAGTAAAAGTCCGGCGGAAAAGAGCAGCAATGGAGCATATTTTCGAAGCATGTTCAACCCGGAATAATCCCATCAAATATCGCTGATTATGCCAATAATCCCATCAATTGCCGGCCTTTTAATATCCGGCCCTCCCGAAATAGATTGACGGCCCAGTCATCTTCTACAGCTAAAGCGGCTTCGGACAGGGCAAGCTCATCTCCCGTAACATTGGCCTGCTCCGGCCCGTTTTTAGCTGTACTCAGATCGTAATATTTATTTTTCAGCCACATGGTCAGCCGGTATGGCAGACGATTAGAAACCTGCTCGATCATACGCTCATTACGCATGAGCCGGTCAAGCCACAGGATACTCCGCCGGTTACTGGCATTAACGGTCCGGTTAATGAAATTTTCCGCCGTAAAAAACCGCCCGGCGCCCAGAAAGAATTCCACACGCTGTAATAATTGCAAAGGATCATCGCGGATAATGTTGAAATCAAAGATCAGCAGGTTGTCACCAAAGGCTTCCATGAATTTTTTGGTGTTTTCTTCGAACATTCCCGAGCTAAAACTTACCGGTATGGCGGTTTTCCCGAAATGGATATCCGTCGATCGGAGGAAATCTTCAAACCGGCCGGGACGCAACCCCAGGGACAACATCTGTTGATACTGTGAACAGACCAGTTCGGAAGGTTTTCTGACACCTAGGATCACCTTCGGTTCCGGATCAAAAGCAGTAATTTTTTCGATCGACCGGGTATCCAAAAAATAAGACGGACTGGCATCGATCCCCACCTGAACCGGTTTCATTTTATCATACAGCCGGGTATACCATGAACGGCCTTTGTCGTGATTGACCGTAAAGTAGTTAGGTTCCTTCCTGACCGGGATAAATATACCGGGATGCTGTTGCAGGATATGGTATAGAAAGGTCGTTCCTGAACGGGGCATGCCCGCAATGATACACAATTGGCCTTTTGGATCCATAAGGTCAATCCTCGATTGTGCCCTAAGGGCTGGTTTTATTTACTTCCGGCTAAACCTGATATCACGCCATGCCTTCACCGAACCCGGTACATCAGCAGCATAACCCAGCAGTATCCGGAGAAAAGGGTCATCCTGAAATTTTCCCTGCAACATGGCAGGAATATCGATCTGCGGCCTTATCATTCCGGTGGCATATACATGGTTAACCCCGATCCTCACCTGATCCGTGTGATTTTCTCCGGCTTTGTGAAATATCATCGAATCCATCAGGAGGACATCGCCCGCTTTGGCTAACACCTGCTGTCGATGCTTCCTGATATAGGTATCCGAGGGCATAGCCTCCATTTTGTGAGAATGGGGAATCAGCCAGGTGGCCCCATTATCAGCCGTAAAATCATCGATGCAATACATGGCATTCAGGGCCAAGGGTCTTGAGCTGGTATAGTTCTGGTAGGGCAGATCCCTGTGCCAGTTCCTTTGCTGATGATCCTTTTCCGGCATATTCAATATGCCATTTTGCAAATGAAGGATAAAATAATCGCCCATCAGGGACCGTATCAGATCGATCACGGGAGACCTGCCGGCCAAGGTCACAAAATAATCATCGTATGCAAGCGGCATCCGTGCAACATACTGATCCCGGATATCTTCGAGCGTATACCCTTCTATCTCCCCGAGTTGCCGGTCATAAATGTGGTGTAGTTTTTCGGCAACCCGAGCGCATTCTTCCGGGTTCAGGACAGCCGGAAGGACCGAATAGCCCTGAATGGAAAGCTCCTCTTTATTTATCCCAAATTTGTCTGACAGCTTTGTTTGTTGTGTTATACCATAGCTGTTCATCATCAGGAAGTATTTATGATCAGGATCCGCTGACTTTAATTTCCAGGGGGGCAGGCGCCTGGTTGAGATGGTTAACAAAGTTAACGGTTTTAGCCCAGATTTTTCCGGGCGTGGCATTCAGAAGCTTTTCATGTACCGCTTTGCTGTTGTACCGGTATGGAAAAGCAGGTCGACGATACTGACCTCATGGACAAAATCGCCGTATAATTGAGGATATTCGGGATAATTGGAATAATCGAAATAGTGAACATTTATCCCGGCCTTGGCAAACAAAGTTTCGTCCATATAATTTTTGGATCGCGGACCGGTATAATAGTCTGTGGCGCCTGTTTGCCGGCAGATATTTACCAGGCGTTCGGTATTGTTGCCGGTCAATTCAAATTCTCCGGACATCCGGATAGGGGTGGTAATTCCCAATATTTTATTGATCAGCCGGATAAAATCCAGATTGATCTCGGAAAGCCGTTCCGGGCCGGATCTGAGATATAGCTGTTCAAAGGCTTCGGCATATTCCGAGAAGCCTGGTGTTTTCTTATAATTCAGAACAATGGTTTTCCAATGGTTTTGCCCCCATTTGGGATCGCTGATCAAGGTTTCGTTGATCTTCTGGAGGTATTTGCCTTTAACCTGGACCGGAATAGTGAGCCATTTTAATCCCTGGGGGGTTTTGATCTTGTTCCGGTTTCGCCAATCCCTTTTGGTGAATTGCATATCATCATAAACGACGAATTCATCCACCATATTTATGGCATCAAAGTAGGCTTTCCAGGGAATATAATTGGATTGTGTAATAATGACTTTTTTCATCTACCCTTATAGTTATGGGAAATATAGTTCTGTTTTAGATTATGTATACTTAAACCTGACAAAGCCTTTGCCGTCCGGCAAAATCGTTCTTTTTGGCAACCACATTCAGTCATCATTACTGACCACTGTCAAAGTTCAGTTTTTGATCGATGATGTATGGCGGCCTTCCTTTGACCTGTTCGAATGTTTTGCCGATATAAATGCCGGTGATGCCAATGCTGATCAATAGCATACCAGTGGAGAACAGGATCGCCACAAAAATACTCGGCCAGCCCGGATAAAAGCCCTGGATGAAATACATCACGATAATATAAGCGGCAGCCAGCATGGCAAAAAATGCCAGCAGGAAACCGAAATAGATCGATAATCGCAGCAGCTTATCGGATTCTGAGGTGATGCCGTTGATGGCATGCCTGATCAGCCGTGACAGGTTATAGGAGCTTTTTCCGGAATATCGTTGCCGATGGGTTACGGGGATCGTCACCGACCGAAATCCCAGGAATCGCAATAACATCAGGTAATGCCGGTGGGCATCTCCCAGGCGGTTGTATTGGTCAACAACTTTCCTGCTTAACATAGAATAGCTGCCGACATCGATACTGGCGGTTTGGGTATCCGACAGGAAATTAAAGACCTTAAAGAACAAGCCTGCTGTGATATTCTTTAAAAAGGAATGGCTACGTTGTTTTTTGCTGGTAAACACCACATCGAATCCCTCCTGCGCTTTCCGGTAAAGTTCAGGGATAAAAGCCGGATCATCCTGCAGGTCACAATCGATCACCACCACGAATTTACCCCTCGCTTCCTGTAATCCTGCGCTAAGGGCATAATGCTGACCGAAGTTACGGCTGAGTTTGATGCCCTTTACTTTGGGATCTTCGCTACAGTTTTTGTGTATTTTTTCCCAGGATGCGTCCGGACTACCGTCTTCTACCAGGATGATCTCAAAATCATCGGTTATGGTTGAAACAGCTCCGCTGAGTTGCCGGACCAATTCATCGACAATTTCCGCAGCTTTGAATACCGGGCTTACTATAGATATCTCGGGTTGGCTCATCATTTTCCGGCGAAAAGTATAACCGAACTTGCCTCAAAAGTAGTTTACTGACATAAATTTAACCCCCGCCAGGTACATAAAAATATATCTAATTCTTGGATTTACAAGTGAATATTCTCTATTTTACCACTGGAGAAGATCTGCTTTATTAGGCCTTTTTTGTAGTGCCGGAATAACGGATCTTCCCGGGCTCAACAGACCCGCTAGCATGAATTTTCCGACCCCAGGCCGTATTATCTTACCTGCCATGGTACTGATCCTCATGGCTTTTATGCTAATTGCACCGTTCACGACCAATTGCGGCTGGCAAAGCATCAATGTGCAATACTTCAAAGATCACCAGGTTTTCTGGCTTCCGATGCAACAATTACCGTCTACCTTCGGCAAACCTTCGGTATGGGTGAATAGCTGGTTCATCAGGTTGTTCACGGACCATTATTTCTTTTACAAATCATTCCAGATCATCTGGGTGCTGGCTGCTTTTTTCAGCTTCAACGGCTTTCTGAAGCTCTATGTAAACCCGCTCACCCGGTATTTGGGCTTGTGGTTATTCATGGTTTTCGGGTTGAGCTCTAATATTTACACGCTCATCAGCGTGGAAGCCTATTATTCGGGCGTCATTTTCATCATGCTTTATTTGCTCGCCCGACATGCCATCAGCCAAAAACCCCAATGGCTCTATTTTGCTGCCCTTACCGCTGCCATTGCCGGACCGATCCACCCCAATTGCATTGTGGCGTCCTTCCTATTGATCCTGTATGGGGTGGTATTGCTTCGACAAAGCAACCAAATGGTCTGGCATCTCCTACCCGGAGGATTGATCATCATTGCTTCCTATTTTTTCATCGTCAGCCACAATATTCCGATCCAGGAGCTCTGGAATATCCTGCGGAAAGGCGCCAGCGACAAGATGCATAACCTCCCGTTTTATTATGAACATCTGCGGTATAAACATTTTCTCACCCTGCATCCGCAATTATCGGGGATCTTACTGACCGGGGTTGCATGCGTTATTTTAATGATCCGAGCTTACCGGAAACAACAATTTTCGATCAACCTGCCCGGACCGGTTAAAACCTTAATCATCGGGATGCCGGTGATCATTTTTTTCTATTTGCTGATGATCAATGTCAAATGGTCTCATTACTTATCCCTTCAATTTCCTTTCCTGATCATTGCACTTTTGTTTGCCCTTCAGAAGCTGGAGCTGGATTCTCCAAAGGTGTTGCGCCTGCTGAATTTTATCGTGGCTTTGTTTGTACTGAACCTGCTGGTATTTCGCTTCCCTCAAAATGAAGAGTTTTTAACCCTTGCCGGATTGCCGGCCAAAAGGATCGAGCTATTGAATGAAGTCAACCGGATCACTCAAAACAAGGCCGTGCTTGCTCCCACCCAAACTTTTTTCCTTTTCCACGGATCTGCGGATTACCGGCCTACCCAGCAAATGATCTATAATAATGTTAAAGATCCGATCGAATATGTGGTTATCGACCTGTCTGACCGACTGATCAATGAAGATTACGTGGAGGAAAGATTAGGGATAGCGCTCAGCTATGAGCTTTGGTTTACGTACAACAAAGGGAATTATAATCTCTACCGGGTAACCGGTCCGGATAATGATCGATAACCTTTCTATTTGTTTTGTGCGATATAGTCGCTCAACGCTCCGCTGATGATCCGGTGGGCTTGGGGACTGGGGTGGTTGTCCACGATCACAGGTGGGTTACCTTTCCAGATATAATACCGGCGCTGGTATTCTTCCTGGGTCTGGGGTGAAAGATTGCTGACCAACACATAGTCCGCATTGATGATCGTTAGCCGGGGAATTCCTTCGACTGCTTTTTCGTGCTGTTTTGACCGCAAATCGTTTCCCAGGATCATAAAGATCATTCTGCTATTATTTTGGCGACACAACTTAAAGATCTCCGAATACACATAATTCTCTACGGCCGCCCTATCACCGGATGGCTCGGGGATCCAATTCAGCCAAAGACCGGCTTTCGTGCGTGCCGAAAAATAGTCGTCATGGGCAAGTGTCGGCCAACCGGCCCGGAAGAAAAAGGCGGTAAAATCGCCGAAACCCCTTTTGGTATAGCGGTAGGTATTGATCGGCAAATCGTAGATCACGGAGGTAAAGGGCGGCGGCGCAATGCTGAATTGAAATTTTTTCCGGGTGAAATAGGGTGAAGGCACTTTTCCGAAAAAAGAAGGCGCATAAAGATCGACGGCCCGGTCATACAACCAAAAAGAATACTGAACGATCACAAAATCGGGCTGGTACCTGGGAATGAGCTCCCGGGCATATAGCAACATCTGCGCCAGGCCCCAGGAGCAAACGCCTGCATTGATACTCATCATCCCGGTAGCCTGTCCGGTGAGCCAGGGGAAGGTTTCTTCGGCCCGGCAGCCAAAACCATAGGTAAATGAGTCGCCGATAAACAGGAGCAGCGGTTTGGTGACAGGGTATTTGCGCGGATGTGACAGCGGGATCCTGAATCCATGATGATCATAGGCCATCGGAAGGTCGGCACCCACCTGGAATGTTTCAAATCCTTCGGAGTCAGGGATGGGTAAAAAGCCGTAGCGGTCGTCTTTTTGATGCACTTGTCCCTTCCACCCCCTGCCCATGGTCTTGATCATGTCGTAAAAATCATGGGCGCGATAAGCGCATATGCCCATATAGGCAATTACCACCACCAGGATCATATACAGTGCATAGCTGATCTTTTGCCGGATGGTTTTCATCAATGCATCCCTTGGATTAGCTCAGGAATAATCATAAAATCCCTTACCCGATTTTCTGCCATGATGCCCGGCGTCGACTTTTTGCTGCTGTATCCTGCTGGGCCGGAATTTTGAGTCGAAATGAAAGGATTCGAACATGGAGGAGGTAACGGAAAAATTGGTATCCACGCCGATCAGATCCATCAGCCGGAACGGCCCCATCCGAAAACCGTAGGATTCTATCAATTTGTCGATGGTTTCAAAATCAGCCACTTGTTCTTCGGCAATTTTTAAGCCTTCTACATAAAACTGCCGGGCTACGCGGTTCACGATAAAACCGGGGGCGTCTTTTGCCATCACCGCTTTCTTTCCCAATTTTTCCGCCAGGTCTTTCACCGTCTTCGCTACGGAGGGTTCCGTTGCTGCTCCGGAGATGACCTCTACCAATTTCATGATATGGGCGGGGTTAAAGAAATGCATACCGACCACCCGTTCCGGGTGAGGGGTAGCCGCTGCGATCCGGGTGATGGGAATAGAAGAGGTGTTGGTCGCAAATATCGTTTGTGCCGAATTGATCCCGGCCAGCTTATTGAACAGGGCAACTTTGATATCCAGCTTTTCAAGGATCGCCTCGATGATAAGGTCGGCCCGCAGCTCATTGAAATCGTTTGTCGTCCGGATGAGGCTGATGGTGGAACCTTTTTTGTCAGGGCTTAGCTTGCCCCGTTCGATGCCTTTATCCAAATTCCGTGAAATGGTCTCTTCCGCCTTCGACAATATTTCTTTCTTCAGGTCGTATAATACCACCGGGAACCCTGCCATAGCAGCTACCTGGGCGATAGCCGCACCCATGGTTCCGGAGCCGACCACGGCGATTGTCTTGATCTCATAGGGAGCCATAGGTCAAAGATAGTAATTCCGTGAACTATCCGCAGCCACGAAGTTGTGTCAAGAAAATGTATAAAAGGAAAAAGCTAAGGATCAGCCTTCCAATGCTGCCGCGCCACTGACAATTTCGGTGAGCTCGGTGGTAATCGCTGCTTGTCTGGCCCTGTTATAATACAACCTCAGATCGCCCAACAGCTCATTGGCATTTTCCGTGGCTTTATCCATAGCGGTCATCCGTGCGCCATGTTCGCTGGCATTGGAATCCAGCAGATATTTGTAAAACTGGGTCTTTAATATTTTGGGAACCAGGGCCTGAATGATGCCGACCTTATCGGGTTCGAAGATAAAATCAGTTTTATTGGAAGCCTCTTCTTCATCGCCGGAAAGCTTGGCAATAGGAAGGTACTGCTCACAAACCGGGATCTGGGTGGCTGCATTTTTGAATTTGCTGTAAAGTATATCCACCCGGTCATATTCTTTGTTCTTAAATTGCTCCATGATCTTTTCAACGATCGAAGCAGCGTTGTCGAAACTAAGCTGTTGGAATATTTCCTGGTGATCGTCAATAACCGGCAGCTTAAACCGCCTGAAGAACTCCAGGCTCTTTTTACCGAGACACATCACTTGCAGGTTACCGGCCTTCAACTGATCGCCATAGTTATCATGAATGTTTTGCAGGGCCTTTTTATTGATACTGGAATTAAAGGCGCCGCAAAGCCCTCTATCGGAGGTTAGTACTATCACCAAAACTTTTTCTACCGGTCGTTCTATGGCCTGCGGGATCTCCACATCTCCTTCCAAACCGGCAACCATATTGCTTAGCAGATCGCTCAGTTTGTCAGCATAGGGCCTCATTTGCAGGATAGCTTCCTGCGCTTTCCGGAGCTTGGCAGCAGACACCATTTTCATCGCTTTGGTGATCTGCTGTGTCGATTTAACGGATGCGATCCGGGTACGGATCTCTTTTAACTGGCCTGACATAAGCTAAGGTTTTGATGACGGCAATAACCGGATTTTATTCGTTTAGCTTTCCTTAACAACATATTTCTTAGAAAGATCTTCCGCCAGGGCTTTTACCTTGTCGAGATCCTGATCTTCCAGCTTTCCTGCTTTAAAGTTTTCCAGGATATCTTTATGTGTCGCCTCCATTTGATTGAGGAAATCTTCTTCAAATGTTTTCACCTTATCCAGGGGAACATCCTGCAGGAGTCCGTTGGTTCCCAAATAAATGATGGCCACCTGCTTTTCAACCGGATAAGGGCTATACTGCGGTTGCTTCAGCACTTCTACGTTCCGGGAGCCTTTATCGAGTACGGATTGGGTCGCGGCATCCAGGTCGCTTCCGAATTTGGCAAATGCTTCCAATTCGCGATACTGGGCCTGGTCGAGCTTCAGTGTACCGGCAACTTTTTTCATGGATTTGATCTGTGCATTACCACCCACCCGGGATACCGAGATCCCTACGTTAATGGCCGGTCGTACACCGGAGTTGAACAAATTGGACTCCAGGAAGATCTGCCCATCGGTAATTGAGATCACGTTTGTGGGGATATAAGCGGATACATCTCCCGCCTGTGTTTCAATGATCGGCAGTGCGGTTAATGAACCTCCCCCTTTCACCAGCGGCCGGATACTTTCCGGCAGGTCGTTCATATTTTTGGCGATATCATCTTTGTTGATCACCTTAGCCGCCCGTTCGAGCAACCTCGAATGCAGGTAGAAAACATCTCCCGGATAGGCTTCCCGTCCCGGAGGTCTCCTGAGCAGCAGCGATACTTCCCTATAAGCCACGGCCTGCTTGGAAAGATCATCATAAATGATCAGTGCCGGTCGTCCGGTATCCCTAAAGAATTCGCCGATCGCACAGCCAGAAAAGGGCGCATAAAACTGAAGCGGGGCGGGATCAGAGGCAGATGCAGAAACGATCACCGTATAATCCATAGCACCGTTTTCGGCCAGGGTTTTCGCTACTCCTGCCACCGTGGATGCTTTTTGGCCGGAAGCAACATATATACAATATACCGGTTCTCCTTTATCGTAGAATTCCTTTTGATTGATAATGGTATCGAGAGCAATAGCGGTTTTACCGGTTTGCCGGTCGCCAATAATCAACTCCCGCTGGCCTCTTCCAATGGGGATCATGGCATCGATGGCTTTGATACCTGTTTGCAGCGGTTCATTTACCGGCTGACGGAAGATAACCCCCGGGGCTTTCCTTTCCAACGGCATTTCATAAGTTTCCCCTTCGATGGGTCCTTTACCGTCAATCGGCTCACCCAGTGCATTGACAACACGGCCAACCATTCCTTCTCCTACATTGATGGAAGCAATAACGCCTGTTCTCCTGACCGTATCACCTTCTTTGATCTCCTTCCAGCTTCCCATCAACACCACACCCACATTATCTTCTTCAAGGTTCAAAACGATTGCTTTGACACCATTTTCGAACTCCACCAGTTCTCCTGCGCGGGCTTTGGTCAACCCATAGATCCTGGCGATACCATCACCAACCTGCAGTACCGTGCCGACTTCTTCGAGCTGGGTATCGGTTTTAAAACCTGATAATTGTTCTTTTAAGATCGCTGATATTTCATCTGGTTTTACATCTACCATGATTAATAACGTTTTATGTAAGTATTTTTATTGAATTCTTTCTTTAACAGATCCAGTTTGCGGGCAACGGATGCATCGAATAACTTATCATCATATTGCAACACAAATCCACCGATAATCTCATCATCGACTACTGTTTCGAGGTCGATCTGTTTGGAGTCGGTGCTTTCCAGGATCGTTTTCTCTATACTGGCTTTTAAGGTTTCATCAATGGCAGAGGCCGTTGTGATCTTCGCCTTTCGGATACCTTTATGGAGATTGTACTGATCAACAAATGCGGCTGCTATTTCGGGGAGATAATTTTCCCGGGTCTTCTTCACAATGATCTCGAAAAAGCTGTAGGTTATGGAATCGATCTTTCCTTCGAATATTGTCTTAATGATACTGACCTTCTTATCTGCCTTGATAATGGGGCTTTTCAGCATCAGCACAAACTCACGGCTTTGGGTTACCTGCTCAAAATAAAGGATGTCCGAATAAATGGGATCCAGTTTGTTATTCTCCACCGCCAGATCCAACAGGGATTTGGCATATCTGGTAGCAATTCTTATGACTGACATAAGGCGATTAGTTTAACTTGATCCCGTCAACCAGTTCTTTGATATAAGATTCCTGTTGCTTTTTATCTTCCAGGGATTTGCTCAGGATCTTTTCTGCTATATCGATGGCCATATTGCCAACCTGGTTTTTAACCTCGGTAATAGCGGCCATTTTTTGGTTGTTGATCTCCCTTTTAGCGTCGGAAACTATTTTGGCAGATTCTTCTTTGGCTTTTTCCTTGGCTTCGGTGATCATTTGATCCCGTACTTCCTTGGCTTCTTTAATGATCTTATTTTTCTCTTCCTTGGCCTCTATTAATATTTGTTCATTGTCTGCCTGCATCCGGGCCATCTCTTCTTTGGCCTTTTCGGCAGATTTTAACGCCTGGTCAATGGTTTCCTCCCTGTTTTTCAGGGCTTCCGTAATGGGTTTCCAGGCAAATTTCGTTAACAGGAAAAGAATGACAAGAAAACTGATCGATGTCCAGAAGAAGAGTCCTAAATCGGGTGTTAATAATTGCATAGTTTTATTTTTTAGACTTTAAACAATTGTCAAAAGACCGTACCGATAACCAACCGTTACCGGTACGATCATATGTGATTGTTACAGGAACAGGATCAATACACAGGTAACCACGCCAAAAAGGGCAACCCCTTCCACAAGCGCGGCCATGATGATCATGTTGGCCCTGATATCACCTGCCATCTCCGGTTGCCGTGCAATAGATTCCAAAGCACTGGCTCCAACCCGTCCAACACCGAGTCCGGCACCGATCGCAGCTAAACCTGCACCGATACCTGCACCCATCAGCGCAAATCCCTGCGTGTCGGTTGCGGCCTGTAATAAGATGAGTAATAAGTCCATAAGAACAATCGTTTAAATGATTAAAAAATAAGTCGATGATCAATGATCATCGTGGTCAGCTACTGCTTCACTAATAAACAATGCTGACAATATGGTGAAAATATACGCTTGCAATACAGCTACCAATAACTCCAGGCACAGCATAAACACCGCAAATCCTACGGAAAGCACGGACACGCTGTAACCCACAGCCATATTCGACTGACCGAAAATAAAGATCAGACTGATAATGCTCAGGATGATCATATGCCCGGCAGTCATATTGGCAAACAGCCTGATCATCAGGGCAAAGGGTTTGGTAAAGATCCCGATCACTTCAATGGGGATCATGATCACCAATAAGGCCGGCGGAACACCGGTAGGCATAAAAATATGGCTCCAATAATGTTTATTGCCATTAAATACGGTTAAAATAAAGGTGATCAATGCCATGCACATGGTAACGGCAATGTTCCCGGTCAAATTGGCTGCACCGGGGATCAGTCCCAACAGGTTATTGATCCAGATGAAGAAAAAAACGGTCAGCAAATAGGGTAAAAACCGCATGTATTTTTTCCCCAGCATGGGTTTGGCGATCTCATCGGTTACGAATATGATCAACGGTTCGATCAGGGATTGAAGGCCTTTAGGCGCCTGGTTACTCCTGGTTTTATATCTTTTTGCTACTGAAGTAAACATGAAGAACATCAAAATGATGCTGATGAACATCGAAGTAACATTTTTGGTAATGGAAAAATCATAAACATCGCTACCGTCGATGGCATGAATTTCGCCATGATCCAATTCATAGCCTTTATAAGGAATTACCTGGTGGTTGTCGTCGTAAAAATTACTAGATAAAAAGATATCGAGCCCTTTGGTTGGGGAATAGAGAATAACCGGTAAAGGAACGGTTGCATGAAAGTGGCCAACGGTAAAGAAATGCCAGCTATAATCATCCATGATATGATGCAGGATTACCTCCCCGGGTTTATACTCGTCACCGGAGCCACCTGCGATCGTCTGCTTAGGAACAATTGTCCCCATTATCAGCAAAATGGCAAATATAATTTTGAAGTAGCCGAAAAACTTATTATTTAATTTCAATTTTTACCGGTTTTTAATTCGACTGCAAATTTAGTTACTTTATTAGTAAAGGGAAAAAATTAGCGGGGTTTTTTTAGAAAATATTCCCCGTCAAATCAGGTGTAAATGAAGCGTTCCATTCGATCGATGTAATTTTTGCCGCCACCTGGTGAATGGTCTCCTTAAAAAAGCCGGATCTTTTTACTTTTTTCTGGCTTGTTCAGGGTGATCCGAACACTCTTCTCACCGACCTGGAAAAGAGCCGGAAATCAAAGATTTGCAACCATTTAGGCTAATAATCGTATAATCGTGGTTAAGCCCCGGTTAACGATTAAACGGAATGCATCATGAGACAAAATTGGATCTTACTATTGTTGCTCGCATGTACTATAGGTGCCTATGGACAGAAGAACCGGATTAAGTTAAAATCCAATACCATTGAATACCTCAGCCAAAAAAAATATGAACTGGAGGTCAATTATTATTCCATCGCCGGAAATATTGACAAGAAATACGGTATCATGTTTTTCAGTGAAAAGCTCCGCGATCTGGATGCTTTAACCTACGCCAAAGATCTCTCTCCTTACCAGTTCAATATCATCCGAAAAGACCAGGTCAGCATGATCGTTAAATTTGTCCCCGTCGCCCGGGACAATGAACCGATACAATTCGAATATGTGGTCACCAATCCGAATACAAAACAAATGATCAAGGTTCCTTCCGGTTTAAAAGGCGATATTTTAGATCACCGGGTGGCGGAACTCCTGAAACGGTCATGGTCGTCGGAGGCGGCTATTCGGGAAAACGGCGCCAGTTTTGTGTTTAACAACTTCACTTACCATATCCTCTCCTATGACCGGGTAAAAGAGGAGCTGGTTTCGATCATCAACCATTATAAGCTTTACAAGGCTGAAACCGATCTGTTTTCATTTGAGATCGAGGCCGTAGCGGCGAACCATTAAGCTTTACCTTAGGGGAGGATACCATCTTCCCATTCCGGATACACAGCTTTTACATTTGGTACCTTAGGCTGCCATTGGTGGGTCAATTACCTCCCGCTATGCATTGCAAGATGCCCGGCGCATACTCTTGTTAAATTCACTATATTTATACCAAAGGCAATTGCCGCATGGTCAAATACGGTTATTTTATACTGTTTACATTATTCCTGGGTTGTTTGCAGGCTCCTGCACAGATCAGCCATTTGAGCCGGGCAAAACTGCTGGCTGAAACCCTGGATACGGTCCATGCCGATACTTATCATATTGAAGCCGTCTATTTTCCGATCAAAAAAAACCTGAACAATCCAAAATCTCCGGCCTATAACCGGAATCCGAGTCTGCAGGATGTCCTGACCTTTGCTCAAAATCAACCCTCTTATGCCTTTAATGTCCGGCCAAAAAACGAGGTCGTAAGCGTCAGGATCAAACTCTATCATAAGATCAAAACCGACAGCGCTGGCCAATCTATTGCTTTCTCCTTCTTTATTTTAAACCCGAATACCAAGCAAATGATCGAGCTGCCCTTAGCCGCCAATGGCAGCTTCACCGAACACCGGTCGGAAGAGATCCAATCGATCCTCAGCGACCCGCAGTCTATCCTCCGGGATGCTGCTGCCGATAAATCTCAAATGCTATCCCTGAATTCTGCGGTTAGTTATCGGCACATCATTTCCAACCTTTCAGCCCTGGTTAACCGGCACCGATTGTATGACCGGAAGGTAGATCTCCTCGACATAGAATTTTAATTTTGACTTTTCTTTATTCCTTGAACTTGTGACCCATGCTTGTAAACGGCCAACCGACCCGTACTATTTGGCTGGATCCGGATGACCCTTCCAAAGTCTGTATTATCGATCAGCGGCATTTGCCGCATGATTTTAAGATCATCCGCCTCGAATCCTTGACCGATACCGCCAATGCTATCAGCGATATGAAGGTCAGAGGCGCTCCGCTGATCGGTGCCACGGCGGCTTTCGGGATCTACCTGGCGCTGTTAAGTGCCGGACAGGAGAATGCGGATCATTTACTGGATGAAGCTGTTGAGCTCCTCAATAAAACCCGCCCCACGGCTGTGAACCTGGCCTGGGCTACCCGGCGATGTCAAACCGCTATACGGACCGTAAAGGATCCGGGCGCTAAAATTGAAACGGCCTTACAAACCGCCCGGGATATCTGCCGTGAAGATATCGATATCTGTTACCGGATCGGACAGCATGGCTTGCCTATCCTGGAAGCACTCGCCACCCGAAAGCCAGCCGGGCCCCTGAATATCCTTACCCATTGTAATGCCGGCTGGCTAGCCACGGTGGATTGGGGAACCGCTACCGCTCCCATCTACCAGGCGCATCAAAAAGGCATGGATATTCATGTGTGGGTGGATGAAACGAGGCCCAGGAACCAGGGCGCCAGCCTAACGGCCTGGGAATTGGGTCAGGAGGGTGTGCCGCATACGGTCATCACAGACAATATGGGTGGTTTGCTGATGCAGCAGGGAAAAGTGGACCTGGTCATCACCGGAACGGACCGGACTACTTCCACGGGGGATGTAGCCAATAAGATCGGGACTTATTTAAAAGCGCTGGCAGCCTTTGACAATAACATCCCATTCTATGTTGCCCTGCCTACGACTTCTATCGACTGGCAGTTGAAAGAAGGATCGGACATTCCCATCGAAGAGCGGTCGGCTGAAGAAGTCAAGTATATCCAGGGTTGGCATGAGGATGAGGGCGCTATCAAGAAAGTCCTGATCACGCCTCCGGACAGTCCTGCGCTGAATTATGGTTTTGACATTACACCTGCCCGGCTGGTAACGGGGTTTATTACGGAAAAAGGAGTGTGTGAAGCGAGCGAGGGGGGATTGAAGGAT
>JANQFB010000476.1 GCA_028278085.1 Chitinophagales bacterium | reverse complement strand
ACAGGGGAAACTGGTGATTTTGATCGACGAGGGTTCGGCTTCTGCCAGCGAGATCCTGGCGGGCGCTATCCAGGATTGGGACCGGGGAAGTGTGGTGGGCAGGCGTTCTTTTGGTAAAGGCCTTGTCCAGGAACAATATACCCTCGAAGACAGCTCTGCGCTTAGATTAACGGTATCACGGTATTACACACCCACGGGCCGGTGTATCCAAAAGCCTTATGAAAACGGATCGGAGGATTATTACAATGAACTCTACAACCGTTCCAGGAGTGGGGAGTTTATTCATGAAGACAGTATTCCTATCGACGATTCCCTGACCTTTAAAACCCCCGGAGGCAAGGTCGTTTACGGGGGAGGGGGGATCATGCCGGACTATTTTGTCCCGGTCGATACCGCCGGTAACAGCCAATACCTGAGATCCGTGTTTAACAAAGGGCTATTCCGTAGATTTGTTTATCAATACTACTCCAATCATACCGACGAATTCAACCGATTTAATACGATTCAACAATTCAAACGGAAATTCAGCGTACACGACAAACTGTTGTCCAGCTTCGGCCAAATGGCTGAACAGGAAGGCGTGGCGATGAATACCCCGCAATTCGAACGATCCCGCAAAATTATCGCCAGCCGGATAAAAGCACTTTTTGCCCGGCAGATCTGGCATGATGAAGGCTATTTCAGGATCATGCATGAACAGGATAATACGGTGCAGAAAGCCTATAGCCTGATCAATGGCGACCGGCAAGCGTATCGGATCAAATAGGTGGAATGTAGAATGAGGAATGATGAAGGATGAATGAAGAAGAAACTTCAACATTCATCATTTATCATTCGATATTCATCATTCCTTGCAGATTGAAGTGGCAGGAATGGATCCCAGGTAATACTCATACTCCCTATTTCTTCCGAAAGACGATGCTGACCGGTACGCCGGCAAAGTCGAAATGCTCCCGGATCTGGTTTTCCAGGTAGTTTTTGTAGGGTTCTTTGATCTCTTTGGGATGATTGCAGAAAAATGCAAATGTCGGCGTATGGGTGGGTAATTGGGTGGCATATTTTATCTTGATCATCTTCCCCCGGAAAGCGGGCGGGTGATGACGCTCGATCGCCTTTAGCAATATATCGTTCAATTTCGAGGTGGGGATCTTCCGTTGCCGATTTTTATAAACGTCCAGGGCAGTTTCCAGTGCCTTATAGATGCGCTTTTTTTCCAGGGCGGAAATAAAGATCACCGGCACGTCGGTAAATGGGGCGATCCGTTCTTTAAGCTGTTGCTCATAGTCTCTGGCCGTATGGGTTTCCTTTTCCATCAGATCCCACTTGTTGACCAGTATGACCAGTCCTTTTTTGCGCCTTTCCACCAGTTTGAGGAGGTTCAGGTCCTGGACTTCTATACCGGTTGTGGCATCGATCATCAGCAAACAGACATCCGCATCGTCGATGGCTTTGATGGCCCTGATAACGGAGTAAAACTCAATGTTTTCATGCACTTTGGATTTTTTCCGGACCCCGGCCGTATCGATGAGTAGAAATTCCTTTTGGAACATTTTGTAATGGGTATGGATGGCATCACGGGTGGTGCCGGCGATATCGGTAACGATATTTCGCTCTTCACCGATCAAAGCGTTGACCAGCGATGATTTCCCGACATTCGGCTGCCCGATAATGGCAAATTTGGGAATTCCTGCTTCCTCGGCTTCTTCCGAATCCTTTATCCCGGCCACTATCGCATCCATCAACTCACCGGTACCGCTGCCGGAGATCGAGGAAACAAAGAAGTTCTCCTTAAACCCGAATTTATAGAATACGTTGGCTTCCAATAAGCGGTCATGATTATCGACTTTATTAACGACAACGATCACCTCTTTATCAGACCGGCGAAGCATGCGGGCCACGGCCTCATCCAGGTCGGTGATGCCTGTTGTTACATCGACCATGAACAAGATCTGGCTGGCCTCTTCCATGGCTATGGATGCCTGGCTCCTGATCGCCGCTTCGAAAACATCTTCGGAACCGGGCACAAATCCACCGGTATCGATCAGGGTAAAGGTCTTTCCCGTCCACT